>NZ_JBRFVG010000004.1:0-462113 GCF_052950655.1 Ralstonia sp. VS2407 | reverse complement strand
TCTGTCCAAGACCTGATTGACCGCCTCGACCTTGAATTCTTCGGTGTATCTCTGCGCACTCATCGCAACTCCTGTCTAACCTCTAGTTTGAGGCTCACAGGTGTCTACTGGCAGCGGGGCGATTCAATGGCGCGTGCGGAGGGCAGTGAAATTCGCATGTCGGAGCTGATCCACCCCAAGGTGGAAGCCGAGATCTGCATCGTCACCAAGGCGCCGCTGCGTGGTCCGGGTTGCCATGTCGGCAATGTGCTGGCAGCCATCGACTTCGTGATTCCGGCTGTCGAGATCATTGACAGCCGTTACCGCGATTTCAAATTCGACCTCAAGAGCGTGATTGCCGACAACACGTCGGCCGCGCGCTTCGTGGTGGGTGGCCGCTCCCGCAATCTGGAGGAACTGGATCTGCGTACGTTGGGCGTGGTGCTGGAGAAGAATGGCCGCGCTGTCGCCATGGCGGCAGGTGCAGCGGTGCTTGGGCACCCGGCAGCGGCCGTGGCCATGATGGCCAACCATCGGGGGCGCGCGGCCAGGAGATCCCGGCTGGCACCTTCATCATGACCGGCGGCGTGACCGAAGCCATTGCGGTGGCCGAGGGCGACAGCGTATGCGTGCGTTTCCAGGACCTGGGCAACGTGTCGATGCGCTTCGTGAATTGAATGCCAAGTTGAACTTTGCGTATTGGAGACCGCAACCATGACCCAGAAGATCAAATGCGCCCTGATCGGCCCCGGCAACATCGGCACCGATCTGCTGGCCAAACTGCAGCGCAGCCCCGTGCTGGAACCGGTGTGGATGGTGGGCATCGACCCTGAATCCGACGGCCTCAAGCGTGCCCGCGACATGGGCATCAAGACCACGGCAGACGGTGTCGACGGCCTGCTTCCGCACGTGCTGGCCGACGGCGTGCAGATTGCCTTCGACGCCACCAGCGCCTATGTGCATGCGGAAAACTCCCGCAAGCTCAATGCGCTGGGTGTGTTGATGATTGACCTCACACCTGCGGCCATCGGCCCGTACTGCGTGCCGCCGGTCAATCTCAAGGAGCATCTGGGCCGCGCCGAGATGAACGTCAACATGGTGACCTGCGGCGGGCAAGCGACCATCCCGATGGTGGCGGCAGTCAGCCGCGTGCAGCCCGTGGCGTATGGCGAGATCGTTGCCACGGTGTCGAGCCGGTCGGTGGGGCCGGGCACCCGCAAGAACATTGATGAATTCACGCGTACCACGGCCGGTGCGGTCGAGCGTGTGGGCGGAGCGAAGAAGGGCAAGGCCATCATCGTCATCAACCCGGCCGAGCCGCCGCTGATCATGCGCGACACCGTGCATTGCCTGACGGAAACCGAGCCGGATCAGGTGGCCATCACCGCGTCGATCCACGCGATGATCAAAGAGGTGCAGAAGTACGTGCCGGGCTACAAGCTCGTCAACGGCCCGGTGTTCGACGGCAACCGCGTGAGCGTGTTCCTGGAGGTCGAGGGCCTGGGCGATTACCTGCCCAAGTACGCCGGCAACCTCGACATCATGACCGCCGCCGCCGCCGCACGCACGGCCGAGATGTTCGCCGAGGAGATGATCAAGGGCGAACTGAACCTGCGCGCCGGCACGGCCGCGTCTGCCACCGAAACCGCTTGACGAGGACCTTCACATGACTACGCTGCAAGGCAAGAGCATTACCGTGCATGACATGACGTTGCGTGACGGCATGCACCCCAAGCGCCACCTGATGACGCTAGACCAGATGCGCACGATTGCGCAGGGCCTGGACGCGGCCGGCGTGCCCCTGATCGAAGTCACCCACGGCGATGGGCTGGGTGGTTCCTCGCTCAACTACGGCTTTCCCGCGCACAGCGACGAGGAATACCTGGGTGCCGTCATCCCGCTCATGAAGCAAGCCAAGGTCTCGGCGCTGCTCCTGCCGGGTATTGGCACGGTTGATCATCTCAAGATGGCGCGTGAGCTGGGCGTGCATACGATTCGCGTTGCCACGCACTGTACCGAGGCCGATGTCTCGGAGCAGCACATCAGCTACGCGCGCAAGCTCGACATGGACACGGTGGGCTTTCTGATGATGGCGCACATGAACAGCCCTGAGGGGCTCGTCAAGCAAGCCAAGCTGATGGAGAGCTACGGTGCCAACTGCATCTACATCACGGACTCTGCGGGTTACATGCTGCCGGACGATGTGAAGGTGCGTCTGTCTGCCGTGCGTGAAGCGCTCAAGCCTGAGACCGAACTGGGGTTCCATGGCCACCACAACCTGGCCATGGGCATCGCCAACTCCATTACCGCGATCGAATGCGGTGCCACGCGCATCGATGCAGCGGCCGCGGGGCTCGGGGCCGGTGCGGGCAATACGCCAATGGAGGTGCTGGTGGCGGTGTGCGACCGCATGGGCATCAAGACCGGCGTGGATGTATGGAAGATTCAGGATGTGGCTGAAGACCTGGTCGTGCCCATCATGGATTTCCCCATCCGCATCGACCGCGACGCACTTACGCTCGGCTATGCCGGCGTATATGGCAGCTTCCTGCTGTTCGCCAAACGTGCAGAAAAGAAGTACGGCGTACCGGCCCGTGATCTGCTGGTCGAACTCGGCCGGCGCGGCATGGTGGGCGGTCAGGAAGACATGATCGAGGACACGGCACTCACCATGGCTCGTCAGCGCGGCATCCTGGCAGCGCAGGCGGCCTGAGTATCGCCGGCCATTGCAAATACCAAGGAGGAAAGCCATGCCTTTTGCGCAGATCTACATGATCGAAGGTCGTACCACCGAACAGAAGCGAGCCGTGATCGACAAGGTCACGGCCGCCCTTGTGGAGGCGACCGGTGCTCCGAAGGAGAACGTCCGCGTATGGATTCACGATGTGCCAAAGGAGAACTGGGGCATTGCGGGCGTGTCGGCGAGGGATCTGGGGCGGTAGCTCAACTGCCCTCGGCCCCCAGATTTGGCAGCCGTAGCAGGGCGGAGCTTTACGGGCGATTCAGCGAGAATGATCGATGCATGTCGCTCGCGGCACCCCGCCGTGGATATGAAAAACCCCCCGGCAGCTTTGGCTCGCCGGGGTTTTTTGTTTCAAGCGCAACCGATCATCTGCAGATGCTCGCAGTCCTGACCGGTTCGTACTCTCAAAAGGGCGGGCGAGCCCCAACAAGCCCCAACGCCGATGCTGCAACAAGGGCGCCGCGGCCCACGCGCTGGGCCTCGCCCATGGATCAGCGCGGTTGCTCGGGATGTTCGGGCGAGTCCGTCGTGCTCGTTGCGGAATGCTTGGGGGTTGCGGCGCGCGCGGACCGGGCACGCAAAAACTCACGCGCAGCGCCAACACCTTTCTGATATTCGGTGAGCGAGTCGCCAGCCGGGGAATCGACGGATTGGGAGATCGAGCGGGTCACGGCATTCCTCTTCATGTGATGAACGGAACCGCGCCCAACCCTGGGGAGGGGTGGGCGAGCACAGGCAAGGTGGAAAACCGATAGCTAGCAATCGGCGCGGCCGAAGCCGCTCATGCCTGGCTCGCCCAATGAAGGTGACGAAGCCAGGCCATAGCTTTTGAGGACAAGTGCTTATGCTCAGCACTTGCCCGCTAGCTACGAGGTTTCCACACCTCGATCGCTTTCCCTATGGCACCGAAAGCGATGGCGCAGAGTGTACTGATGGCCGCTTCGTCTGAGCAGGGGCGAAACTATAAATCAGAATTTGCTGACGACTGGCGCCAACCCCGTGGTGATGCGGCTCTGCGGTGGTTCACCGGAGCCCAGTCCACGAATCTTTACGGTTTTGGCTTGCGGGCGGCGCTTGATGACCATCAAGAAATAACAGCAACGGTTTGTCACTCCCTCTATCCATGACTAGACTGGATCACATGTGACTTTCTGTGCCACGGGCGGAACCCCGCCGGCGGCACCGACGCGCGCCAAGTCTCGTCCGCCTGTGAACCCCAACGACCGCCGCCTCGTCCGCCATTTGCTCATCGTCGTCGCCATCAAGCTGGTGGCGCTGAGCGCGCTGTGGTGGGTGTTTGTGCGAGACCACCGGGTGCCGGTCGATGCCGAGCGGGCCGCTGATCGCCTGATCGTCACACCGTCAGCAGCGCAGGGAGGGCAACCGTGATTTCCGAGCATCTCGTCGATCTGTCCCGGCTGCAGTTCGCGGCCACCGCGATGTACCACTTCCTGTTCGTGCCGCTCACGCTGGGCATGGTCTGGCTGCTGGTCATCATGGAAAGCGTCTATGTCATGACCAACAAGGTCATCTGGAAAGACATGACGCGTTTCTGGGGCAAGCTGTTCGGCATCAACTTTGCGCTGGGCGTGACGACGGGCATCACGCTCGAATTCCAGTTCGGCACCAACTGGGCGTACTACTCGCACTACGTGGGCGATGTCTTTGGTGCGCCGCTGGCCATTGAAGGGCTGATGGCGTTCTTTCTGGAATCCACCTTCATCGGGCTGTTCTTCTTCGGGTGGGATCGTCTTTCCAAGACGCAGCACTTGCTGGTGACGACGCTGATGGCGATCGGCACCAATCTTTCCGCGCTGTGGATTCTCATCGCCAACGGCTGGATGCAGAACCCCGTGGGCGCCGAATTCAACTGGCAGACCATGCGCATGGAGATGCACGACTTCTGGGCCGTGGTCTTCAACCCCATCGCGCAGGCCAAGTTCGTGCATACCGTGTCGGCGGGCTACGTGACGGGCGCGATGTTCGTGCTGTCGATTTCAAGCTGGTACCTGCTGCGCGGCCGCGATGTGGAATTCGCGCGGCGCAGCTTTCGCGTGGCGGCTGCGTTTGGCCTGGCCAGCGTCTGCTCGGTGATCGTGCTGGGCGATGAGTCCGGCTACACCGTCGGCGAGGCGCAGCAAACCAAGATGGCCGCCATCGAGGCCATGTGGGAGACCGAGCCGGCGCCGGCCAGCTTCACTGTGGTTGCGTCGATCAACCAGCGCGAGCAGAAGAACGACTGGGCGGTCGAGATTCCATGGGTGATGGGGCTGATCGGCACGCGCTCGGTGTCCAAGCAGATTCCGGGCATCCATGAGATCAAGGCGCGCAACCGCGGACGAATCATGAGCGGTATCGAGGCGGTGGCCGCACTGGAGACGGTGCGCCAGCACCCCGGCGATGCAGCGGCGCTCCAGACCTTGCAGATCCATCAGCAAGACCTGGGCTTTGGCCTGCTGCTCAAGAAATACGTGGCCGACGTGCGGCAGGCCACGCCCGAGATGATCGACAAGGCGGTCGACGATACGGTGCCGCGCGTGTGGCCGATGTTCTGGGGCTTCCGCGTGATGGTCGGGTTGGGCTTCCTGATGTTGGCGCTGTTTGGCCTGTCGTTCTGGAGCACGTTGCGGCCGCAGCGCAAGGCGCCGGCATGGCTGCTGCGCTGGGCGCTGTGGATGCTTCCGGCACCGTGGATCGCCATCGAGCTGGGCTGGGTGGTGGCGGAATACGGCCGCCAGCCGTGGACCATCTACGGCGTGCTGCCCACGCATCTGAGTGTGTCGACGTTGAGCGAGGCCAGTCTGTATGGGTCGCTAGCGGGCTTCATCGGTTTCTACACGCTGCTGCTGATCGTCGAGATGTACCTGATGATCCGGTTCGCGCGCCAGGGGCCGGGCAGCCTCGGCACTGGTCGCTACGATTTCGAAGCCGCCCACGCTTGAGGAGAACGCCATGTTCGACTACCCAACCCTCAAGGTCATCTGGTGGCTGCTCATTGGCGTATTGCTGATCGGCTTTGCCATCATGGACGGACACGACATGGGCGTCGGCACGCTGCTGCCCTTTGTCGGCAAGACCGACGACGAGCGCCGTGTGATGATCAACACCATCGGCCCGCACTGGGACGGCAATCAGGTCTGGTTCATCACGGGCGGCGGCGCCATCTTTGCCGCGTGGCCGCTGGTGTATGCCACCGCGTTCAGCGGGTTCTACTGGGCGATGCTGGCGGTGCTGTGGGCGCTCTTCTTCCGGCCGGTCGGGTTTGATTACCGGAGCAAGATCCACAACGGAACGTGGCGCAAGGTGTGGGACGTGGGCCTCTTCATCGGGGGCGCGGTGCCGCCGCTGATCTTTGGCGTGGCGTTCGGCAACCTGCTGCAGGGCGTGCCGTTCCATTTCGACAACTTCATGGTGGTGACGTACACCGGCACGTTCTGGCAACTGCTCAATCCGTTTGCCATCCTGACGGGCGTGGTGTCGAGCGCGATGATCACCATGCATGGCGGCATCTACCTCGCCCACCGGACGGAAGGCGCCATCCAGCAGCGCGCAACCAACGCGGCCACCGGCGCGGCCATCGTCGCCGTGGTGGCGTTTATTGCGGCCGGCGTGTGGTTGCACGCAGGCAGCATCGAAGGCTACGTCATCACCTCGGCCATCGACCCCGCCGGGCTTGCCAACCCGATGGCGAAGACCGTGGCACGCGCGGCCGATGCATGGTGGGGCAACTATCAGAAGCAGCCGTTGCTGTGGGCGTTGCCGGCTATTGGCGTGATCGGCCCGCTGCTGGCCGTGCTGCTGTCGCGGGCGGGGCGCACGCTTACCGCGTTCGTGCTGTCGTCGCTGGGGCTGGCGGGCATCATCACGACGGCCGGGGCTTCGATGTTTCCGTTCGTGCTGCCCTCGTCCAGCATGCCCCGCGCCAGCCTCACGGTGTGGGACAGCGTTTCCAGCCACTTCACGCTTGGCCTGATGTTCTGGGCGGCGATCATCTTCACGCCCATCATCATTGCCTACACAAGCTGGTGCTACCGCGTGATGCGCGGCAAGGTGACGGTCGAGCACATCCGCGCCAACGAGCACTCGGCCTACTAACGACGGCACAGGAGAGCAAATCCATGTGGTACTTCAGTTGGGTCCTGGGTGTCGGCTTTGCTGTGCTGCTGGCGGTGCTCAATGCAATGTGGGGTGAGGTCAGCGACGACCGCGCTGCCAATGCAAGCAGTGCGAACCCGGACCGCGAATGAGCACTGCGAACGTGAACGCCACCGACAAGCCGCGCATCCACGCCGCCAGCCTGGCAGCCGGGTTGCTCGTGATGGCGGTGGGGACGGTGTATCCGTACATCCTCGCCAATCGCGACGGGCATGCTGACCACGGTCTCGCCGTATTGCTGTTCTGGGCGATGAGTGCGGGGCTCGTGCGGGGTGTGGGGTTTGTTCCGCGCAACAAGGTGTCGCGCATGCTGCTTTCGGGATGGGCGTGCGCGCTGGCCCTGACGCTGTTCGGGCTGCTGCGCGCCTTTGGGTAGCGCCTCAGCGCGGCAGCCGGGTGGTACCAGCCGGTGGCGGCTCAGGTGATCGCCCGCGCAGCGCATCCCGCAGGCGCCGCACGCCGCGCCACAGCTTGGGCAGCAGCCACACCGATACCAACAGCAGCAGCGCCAGCACCACCAGAAACGCAATCGGCAGGAAAAACGCCATCAGCAAACCGCCGCTGGCGGCCACGTCTTCACTGAACGACGCCACCCAGTTCGAGAATGGCTCCGGCGACGTGTTGATCAGGGCCCGCGTGCCAGCCTTGGTGGCATGTGCCGTGCCGGCCAGCGTCCCGCCAATCAACCCTGCAGCCACCATCCATTGCGGATCGAGCTGCCCGAACGCGGCCGCAGCCAGAATCGCGCCCGCAGGTACGCGGATGAAGGTCTGGATGCCATCCCACACGGAATCGAAGCCCGGAATCTTGTCGGCGAGGAATTCCGCCACGGCCAGCACGCCGGCCAGGCCAATCACCCACCACGATTCCAGCATCTGCAGCCCGGGCGGCAAATGCAGCCAACCCGTGCGGCCGAGCACGCCGGCAGCAAACACGGCAAGGTAGAGTCGGAATCCGCTGGTCCAGGACAGCCCGGCGGCCAGCGCGACAGTTTCCAGCATGTGGCTTCCTCGGGGCGTGGAAGACAGGCGAACGGTCAATCGATATTGCAGTGTAGTGCGCGCTCGCCTGCGCCGCGGCTCAAAGCAGCGATTTGCCCTGCGACAGGATCTTGTCGCACGCCTGGCGGGTGATTTGCGACTTGATGCTGCTCAGGTCGAACTTGTTGCCATCCGAATTCGTCAGGATGCCCTTTGTGCCGTCGGTGTAGCCCGGGCTGGACGCCGGCGCACCGCCCAGCTTGCCGAGCAGCTTGTCTTTGACCGAGGCCGCGTCGGTGGCGCCGCCAAGGTAGTTGTTCTTTATGCAGAATTCCAGCACGCCGGCCACATTGCCGGTGCTACCCGACGTCAATGACCCGAGCGACGGCACACCGCTCAGGCCGCCGATGCTGCCAAGGCCACTTGTGGCGCCCTGGCTGTTGCCCTGCGTGGTCCCTTTGATGAGGTCTCCGATTTGGGCGTGGGCGGCAGCAGGAAGTAGCACGACAATCAACAGCGTTGCCGTGGCGGCGGTGCGGGTCAGATGGGGTTTCATGCGCAGACTCCTTGAAACGGCACGGGGATCATCCATACCGTAGTGCACAACCCGCTGAAATGACGTGTTGCGCGCGACGAGGTATGTCCGTCATTGTCTGGCGCCGCGGCAACAAAAAACCCGGCATGTCGCCGGGTTTTTTGCATTTGGACACCGTCGCCATCCGGCGGGGTGTCGCGCAACGCCAATCAGGCAGCCTGGATGTTGGTAGCCTGCTTGCCCTTCGGGCCTTGCGTCACTTCAAACGAGACGCGCTGATTTTCCTTGAGCGTCTTGAAGCCAGCCATCTGGATGGCCGAGAAATGCGCGAACAGCTCTTCGCCGCCTTCGTCAGGCGAGATGAAACCGAAACCCTTGGCGTCGTTAAACCATTTGACCGTACCGAGTGCCATGAAAACCCCTCCGTTAAAACACAAGTCCGAGCCGGGAGGGTGTGCCTGTCGGGGCAGTGCAGAGCGGTACCGCGCAGTCATCGCCCGGCCGCCGGCCTGCACGGCACGACGAATGGCGCGGGTGGAACCGCGCCGCAAGCGATCGGTCTTCTTGTGGCAAACACCACAGCCTGAAGCGGTTGTCGATCTGTTGTCGACTGGTGTGAGGCCTCCCGGGCTCACCATTCATGCGGCTCGCTGCCAACGGTTTGCGGGGCAGTAGGGCGCACATGCTGAATTCGATTGTTCGAGGATTGTAAGAGACTGTCAAGGCCACAAAGGGTGGGTTTGTGGCGAAAAACGGTCAGTTTCTGAAGAGGTTTTGCTCGAAATCCAGCCGATCGCCTCCAGGTACGGAAAACGATTGGCATCTCAGGCGCGGAGCTTGCGCCCGTCTCAGCCAGCGCGGAGGCGGTAAAACCCTTCGCGCCCGAGGGCTGACGAACGCACGCTGCACGGGCCAAACCGTTTGTAGACCTTGAAGTCGGCGTTATTTCCCCAAATTGCGAACTCGAAAGGAGTGGTTAGAATAAGACCATGGCAATCCGGCAAGCGACCACTCCACAACACGATGCAGGCACCGTCCTCGAGCGGAAAGAGCAAGCGCTCAAACCGCCCGCGATGTACAAGGTGCTGCTGCTCAACGACGACTACACCCCGATGGAATTCGTCGTGATGATTCTTCAGCAGTATTTCAGCAAAGACCGGGAGACCGCCACACAGATCATGCTGACTGTGCATCGGGAAGGTAAGGGCGTGTGCGGTATCTACACACGGGATATCGCCGCGACGAAAGTGGAATTAGTGTCAACCCATGCACGGCAGGCGGGGCATCCGCTGCAGTGCGTGATGGAGGAAGCATGATCGCGCAAGAACTGGAAGTCAGCCTGCACATGGCGTTTGTCGAAGCCCGGCAGGCTCGCCACGAATTCATTACGGTGGAGCATCTGCTGCTTGCGCTGCTGGACAATCCGACGGCCGCCGAGGTGCTGCGCGCCTGCGCTGCCAACATCGAAGACCTTCGCACGCATCTGAAGAACTTCATCGCCGACAACACGCCTGTGGTGCCCGGCACGGACGAGGTGGACACGCAGCCCACGCTGGGTTTCCAGCGCGTGATCCAGCGCGCCATCATGCACGTGCAGTCCACATCCAACGGCAAGAAGGAAGTCACGGGCGCGAACGTGCTGGTCGCTATCTTCGGCGAGAAGGATTCGCACGCGGTGTACTACCTCCAGCAACAGGGCGTGACCCGGCTGGACGTCGTCAACTTCATCAGCCACGGCATCCGCAAGGACCAGGCTGAGCCCGCCAAGCAGGGCGAAGGCAACCCCGAAGGCGAAGGCGGCGACGGCAAGGAAAGCCCGCTGGAGCAGTTCACCCAGAACCTGAACGCGCTGGCCAAGGCCGGCAAGATCGATCCGCTGATCGGCCGCGAGCAGGAAGTCGAGCGCGTGGTGCAGGTGCTGTGCCGCCGCCGCAAGAACAATCCGCTGCTGGTCGGCGAGGCCGGTGTCGGCAAGACGGCCATCGCCGAAGGCCTGGCATGGCGCATCACCAAGGGCGAAGTGCCGGACATCCTCGCGAAGTCCGTCGTCTATTCGCTCGACATGGGCGCGCTGCTGGCCGGCACCAAGTACCGCGGCGACTTTGAGCAACGCCTGAAGGGCGTGCTGAAGTCGCTCAAGGACAATCCGAACGCGATCCTGTTCATCGACGAAATCCATACGCTGATCGGCGCAGGCGCTGCGTCGGGCGGCACGCTGGACGCAAGCAACCTGCTCAAGCCGGCGCTGTCGTCGGGCGCGCTCAAGTGCATCGGCGCGACGACGTTCACGGAATACCGAGGCATCTTCGAGAAGGACGCAGCGCTGTCCCGCCGCTTCCAGAAGATCGACGTGGTCGAACCGACGGTCGATCAGACCGTGCAGATTTTGCGTGGCCTGAAGTCGCGCTTCGAAGAGCACCACGGCGTGAAGTACGCGTCGTCGGCGCTCACGGCTGCGGCTGAATTGTCGGCACGCTTCATCACCGACCGTCATTTGCCGGACAAGGCGATCGACGTGATCGATGAAGCGGGTGCGGCGCAACGCATTCTGCCGAAGTCGAAGCAGAAGAAGACGATCGGCAAGGGCGAGATCGAGGACATCGTCTCGCGCATCGCCCGCGTCCCGCCGCAAAGCGTGTCGCAGGACGATCGCAGCAAGCTGCAGACGCTGGAGCGCGACCTGAAGTCGGTCGTGTTCGGGCAAGATCCGGCCATCGATGCGCTGGCTTCGGCGATCAAGATGTCGCGTGCAGGGCTGGGCAAGACGGACAAGCCGATCGGCTCGTTCCTGTTCAGCGGCCCGACGGGCGTGGGCAAGACGGAAGTCGCCAAGCAGCTCGCGTTCATCCTCGGCATCGAGCTGATCCGCTTCGACATGTCGGAGTACATGGAGCGCCATGCGGTGAGCCGGCTGATCGGCGCGCCCCCGGGCTACGTGGGCTTCGACCAGGGCGGCTTGCTGACGGAAGCCGTGACCAAGAAGCCGCACTGCGTGCTGCTGCTGGACGAGATTGAAAAGGCGCACCCGGACATCTTCAATATCCTGCTGCAGGTGATGGACCACGGCGCGCTGACGGACAACAACGGCCGCAAGGCGGATTTCCGCAACGTGATCATCATCATGACGACCAATGCGGGCGCCGAGACGATGAACAAGGCAACGATCGGTTTCACCACGGCGCGCGAACAGGGCGACGAGATGGCCGACATCAAGCGCATGTTCACGCCGGAGTTCCGCAACCGTCTGGATGCAACCATCAGCTTCCGCTCGCTCGATGAGGAAATCATCATGCGCGTGGTTGACAAGTTCCTCATGCAGCTGGAAGAGCAACTGCACGAGAAGAAGGTGGATGCCATCTTTACCGAGAAGCTGCGTCGCTTCCTGGCCAAGAAGGGCTTCGACCCGCTGATGGGTGCACGCCCGATGCAGCGCCTGATTCAGGACCTGATCCGCAAGGCGCTGGCCGACGAGCTGCTGTTCGGCAAGCTGGTGAATGGTGGCAAGGTGATCGTGGACTTGGACGACGCCGATGCGGTGAAGCTGGAGTTTTCCGAGAACGAAGCGCCGCCGGCACCTGCCCAGGAAGAAGCGGAAGCTTGACGCGTTTGTCGCACCAAAGAAAAGGCCCGGTTGTTCCGGGCCTTTTTTCTTATGCGCGGGCGATGTTGTCAGTGGCGCCCGGTGCTGCCGAAACCACCGGCGCCGCGCTCGCTCTCGGCAAAGTCATCGACGATGTTCAGCTCGGCCTGCACCACCGGCACGATCACGAGTTGCGCAAGGCGCTCCATCGGGTTGAGCACGAACGCCGTGCTGCCACGGTTCCACGTACTGACCATGAGCTGACCCTGGTAGTCCGAATCGATCAGACCGACCAGGTTACCCAGCACGATGCCGTGCTTGTGGCCCATGCCCGAGCGCGGCAGGATCAGTGCGGCATAGCCCGGGTCGGCCAGGTGGATGGCCATGCCGGTCGGGACCAGATGCGTGGTGCCGGGCTCGATGGTGAGCGGGGCGTCGATGCAGGCGCGCAGGTCCAGCCCGGCGCTGCCGGTGGTGGCGTACTGCGGGAGCTGTTCATGCAGGCGGGCGTCGAGGATCTTGACGTCGAGTTTCATGCGGGGCAGGCCGAAGAGGTTGCAGAAGCAGGAGATGGTAGCGCAAACGCCTCGGCCAGCAGCTCGTACGAGCGCAGGCGCGCCTTGTAGCTGGGCGCGACGGTCAGCACGATCAATTCATCGGCGACGAAGCGCTCCTTGAGCGCATGCATCTGCTCGGCCACGGATTCCGGTGTGCCGATGATGCTGCGCGGCCGCTCGCGCATGGCGATGGCCTGGTCGCGCTCGGTGTAGACGTGCGCTTCGCCTTGTTCGACGGTGGGGATCGGGCCATTCACGCCAAGCGCCATCTGCACGCGGCGCAAGTCCACGGCGGCTTCATAGCGGCGCGCCTCGGCTTCGGTGTCTGCCGCGATCACGAAGACGGCGGCGGCGCTATATGGGCGCGCTTCGTAGCCGGGCTCGAAATCCGTGCGGTACTGCTGGGCGACGATGTGCCCGACGTGGGGGTTGATGAAGTGCGCGAACGCGAAACGGATGCCCAGGCGCGCGGCCAGTGCCCCACCAAAATCGCTGGAGCCGAGCATCCACAGCTCGGGTTTGGTATCGATCTCGGGTTGCAGCAGAACGCCGGCTGCCGGGTGGTCCGGCGGCAGCGTGTCTGTCAGGTGCCAGATCAGTTCCTGCACCTGCTGCGGGAAGATGTCGCCGCGGTTGTAGTCGCCCATGGCAACGGCCTGTGCGGTACGCATGTCGCCGCCGGGTGCCCGGCCGACACCCAGGTCGATGCGGTTGGGGAACAGGGCCTCCAGCAGGCGGAACTGCTCGGCCAGCTTGAACGGGCTGTAGTACGGCAGCATCACGCCGCCGGAGCCCACCCGCAGGTGCTTCGTGGCGCTCGCCACACGGGCAATCATCACTTCCGGCGCAGGGTTGCTGACGCCACGCAGGCCGTGGTGCTCGGCGCACCAGTAGCGCGTGTAGCCGAGCGAGTCCGTGAGTTGCGCCAGGTCGACCGTGGCGGCGATGGCATCGCGTGCGCTGTGGCCGTAGATGACGGGGCTCTGGTCGAGGACTGACAGGCGGATCGGCGCGGCGCTCATGATCGTGCTCCGTGCACGCGGTCGGCGATGGCGGCGACGATCTGGCGTGCGAGCGTCAGCTTGTCGGCGCGCGGCAGCCGCGTGATGCCCTTGGCATCGAAGAGTGCGACTTCGTTGTCGTCGCGGCCGAAGGTCTGCTGACCAAGATTGCCGACCAGCAGCGGAATGCCCTTCTTCTGGCGCTTGGCCTCGCCGAACTCTTCCAGCCGTTCGGTTTCGGCCGCAAAGCCGACGCAGAAAGGCGCATTCGCCCGGCGCGCCACACCGGCGAGGATGTCCGGGTTCTGCGTGAACGTCAGTGCCGGTACGTCGGTGTCGTTCTGCTTCTTGAGCTTTTGCTCCGCGGCTTGTGCCACGCGCCAGTCGGCCACCGCCGCAACGGCGATGAAGATGTCGCTCTTGGCAGCATCCAGCTCGTGCATGACGGCGTCGTGCATCTGCTGGGCGGTTTGCACATCGATGCGTAGCACGCCTGCGGGTGTGTCCTGATGGCACGGCCCGGCGACGAGCGTGACTTCGGCACCGGCCTGAGCTGCCGCCCGTGCCAAAGCGAACCCCATCTTGCCGCTGGACCGGTTCGTGATGCCGCGCACCGGGTCGATCGGCTCGAAGGTCGGGCCGGCTGTCAGCAGCACGCGGTGGCCGCGCAGCAGCTTGGGCTGGAAGAAGCCGATGAGCTGCTCGACGATGTCCTCCGGCTCCAGCATGCGGCCGTCGCCGACTTCGCCGCAGGCTTGGTCGCCGGCATCGGGGCCAAGCAGGGTGACGTCATCCGCGCGCAACTGGGCGGCATTGCGTTGCGTGGCGGGCGCGGCCCACATCTGGCGGTTCATGGCGGGCGCCACGAGCAGCGGGCAATCGCGTGCGATGCACAGCGTGGAGAGCAGGTCGTCCGCCATGCCGTGTGCCAGCTTGGCAAGAAAGTCGGTGGACGCTGGCGCGATGATGATGGCATCCGCCTCGCGCGAGAGGTCGATGTGCGGCATGTTGTTACCGATGCGGCCGTCCCACTGCGACGTGAAGACCGGACGACCGGAAAGCGCCTGCATCGTCACCGGGGTGATGAAGTGCGCGGCGGCCTCGGTCATCACCACCTGCACGGTCGCCCCGGCCTTGGTCAACAGCCGCACCAGCTCGGCGGACTTGTAGCACGCGATGCCGCCCGTCAGGCCGAGCACGAAATGTTTGCCTTGCAGTTCCATAACAACCCGCTTGGAAATCCGATTGACGCGATATGCGCGGCAGGATACAACCCGGTGCCCGGGCTTCCTGCTGAACAGTGGCGATGATACCGGCTTGCCCCGCGGCGCGTCCGGCGCCCGGGTTTTTCCTCAAACGCGTATTCCCGATATGGTTTTCGATCGTTCGGCAGCCCGCAATTTCCTCGCCTGGATGGGTGGTGGCGCCATCGCGGCGGCGGTGGTCGGTGCTGTGCTCGTGTGCGGGGCCAAGGCATGGCTGCGCGACGAGCCGAAGCTCGCGCACGCAGACGTGATTGTTGTGCTGGGCGGTGAGTCGGGCCAGCGCGTGATCGGCGCCGCCGAGCTGTACCACGCAGGCGTAGCGCCTCGCGTGTTCGTCAGTGGGCAGGGCGATTGCCTCCTGATCGAGCGCCGCCTTGTGATGGCCGGTGTGCCGGCAGAGCGTATCGGCCACGAATGTGTATCCGGCAGCACGATGGAAAATGCGCGGATGACGCGCGAGACGCTGGCGGTCCAGCACGTCAACAGCGCAATCCTGGTCACGAGCTGGTATCACACCGGCCGGGCACTGGCGGTGTTCCGCAAGGTGTGGCCGGAAGTCACTTGGGGTGCGCACGGCGTATTCCCGGGAGACACGCTGGCCAAGTCGGTGCCGATCTATGAAGCCGGGTCGATTCTTGCCGAGTACGTCAAACGGGCGTGGTACGCCGTACGCTACTGGGCCTGAGCCTCATTCGGCGGGCAGGGGCCGCGCATCGGCGGCCAGGTCGTCAAACGAGGGCACGAAGCGGATCGTGTCGCGCTTGTTGGATTCGCGCACCCAGTCGCGCAGCGCACTGCTGGCGTGCAGGTAGGCCGAGATGTCACCTACCACGGCGAGTTTCAATCGGTAGCTCGTGATCTTCTGCGCGATGCGGCCGGCCAGGCCGGTGCGCCGCGCGAAGAACGCGGCATCAAGGCGGCTGACGGGCACCGCAACCATCGTTGCCCCATGCCCTAGCGCCTCGCCGATCAGGTGGTCCAGCGCATTCTGTTCGCTGGCGATGGGCGGGCCGCCCTCGTCAAGGCACAGCACCGCTTCACCATTCCACTGCCGGAGTTCTGGCACTGCAGCGTCACCGCCGCACGCGCCGCAGTTCGTCGACGATCAGCAGCACCGCGCCGATGGTGATGCCGCAGTCCGCCACGTTGAAGGCCGGCCAGTGGTAGTTGTGCAGGTAGAAGTCGAGGAAGTCCACCACGTGACCGTAGATGACGCGGTCGATCACGTTGCCAAGCGCGCCGCCCAGAATCAGCGCCAGCGCAAAGCAGAACAACTTCTGCCCGCTATGGCGCTTGAGCAGCCACACGATGAACAGCGCAGCTGCTACGCCCAGACCCGTGAAGAACCAGCGCTGCCAGCCCCCCGCCGCCGCCAGGAACGAAAACGCCGCCCCCTTGTTATAGGCGAGCACCAGGTTGAAGAACCCGGTGATCGGGCGCGACTCGCCGTAAGTGAAAGTCTTGAGGACGGCGATCTTGGTCAACTGGTCCAGCAGGATCCAGATGACGGCCAGGCCGAGCCAGGGGCCCACGCCATGACCGCCGCCGCTCTTCTTCATCCCGATCGACTTGCTCTTGCCGTTGTTGCGAGTGGCCATCAGGCAGCGCTCCGTTGTTCGCCGGCGCCGAACAGGTTGTCGGTGCAGCGCTTGCAGAGGGTCGGGTGCGCGTGGTCGTGGCCGACGTCGGCGCGGTAGTGCCAGCAGCGCTCGCACTTGGCGTGCGTGGACGGCACCACGGTGATGAGCAGATCGCCGCCTTCCGGCGCGCGCTCCAGCTTGGCTGCGGACGTGATCAGCACGAAGCGCAGGTCGTCGCCGAGGCTGGCCAGCGCGTCATGCACCGATTCACCCGCCGACACCGTCACCTCCGCCTGCAGCGACGAGCCGATCTTGCCGTCGATGCGCAGCGCCTCCAGTTGCCTGGTGACTTCGCCGCGCACGTTGCGGATGGCGGCCCACTTCTCGAGCAGCGCGCTGGCGCCTTGCGGTACCGGAGCGTTGTAGTACGTGCTGGTGAAGATGGTGTCGGTGTGCTCCGTGCCGTGCGCAAACACTTGCCACGCTTCTTCTGCCGTGAACGACAGGAACGGCGCCATCCAGTGCAGCATGGCCTGGGTGATGTGATACAGCGCGTTCTGCGCCGAGCGGCGCGCCACGGAATCGGGCGCCGTCGTGTACAGGCGGTCCTTCAGCACGTCGAGGTAGAAGCCGCCCAGGTCTTCCGAGCAGAACGTCTGCAGCTTGGCGACCACCGGGTGGAATTCGTACACATCGTAGTGCGACAGGACTTCCTTCTGCAACGCATCCGTCATCGCCACGGCGTAGCGGTCGATCTCCAGCCATTGTTCGGTCGGCAGCGTGTGCTTGGCGTGGTCGTAATCCGTCAGGTTGGCGAGCAGGAAGCGCAGCGTGTTGCGGATGCGGCGATAGCCTTCCACCACGCGCTTCAGGATCTCATCCGAGATGGCCAGTTCGCCCGAGTAATCGGTCGAGGCCACCCACAGGCGGATGATCTCGGCGCCCATCTTGTTGGCGATTTCCTGCGGCGCGATCGTGTTACCGATCGACTTGGACATCTTGCGGCCTTCGCCGTCCACCGTGAAGCCGTGCGTCAGCAGGCCCTTGTACGGCGGCTTGCCGTACAGCATCGAAGCCGTCAGCAGCGACGAGTGGAACCAACCGCGGTGCTGGTCAGAGCCTTCCAGATACAGATCAGCCAGGCGGCCGTCCGGCAGGTCGGCCGAAGCGTCGTACAGATCCGCCGCGTGCGAGCCGCGGATGACGTGCCAGTGCGTCGTGCCCGAGTCGAACCACACGTCGAGCGTGTCGCGGTTCTTCTCATACATGTCGGCCTCATCGCCGAGCAGTTCGCGCGGGTCCAGCGTCTGCCAGGCTTCGATGCCGCTCTTTTCGATGCGCTGGGCGACCTGCTCCAGCAGCTCAGGCGTGCGCGGGTGCAGCGCGCCGGTTTCCTTGTGCACGAAGAAGGCCATCGGCACGCCCCATTGGCGCTGGCGCGAGAGCGTCCAGTCCGGGCGGTTGGCGATCATGTTGTGCAGGCGCTGCTTGCCCCACGACGGGTAGAACGCGGTGGCGTCGATGCCGGCGAGTGCCGTTTCGCGCAGCGTAGCGTTGCCGTCGTTGGGCTGCACGTCCATCCCCGCAAACCACTGCGACGTGGCGCGATAGATGATCGGCGTCTTGTGGCGCCAGCAGTGCATATAGCTGTGCGGGTGCTTGTGCGCATCGAACAGGTTGCCCGAGTCACGCAGCACCTCGACGATCTTCGGGTTGGCGTCCCAGATCATCTGGCCGCCGAACAGCGGCAGCGTCGATGCGTACACGCCGTTGCCCATCACCGGGTTGATGATTTCCGAGTCGGGCATGCCGTGCGACTTGCAGGACTGGAAGTCTTCCACGCCATACGCCGGCGCGGAGTGGACGATGCCGGTGCCGGTGTCGATGGTCACGTAGTCGCCCAGGTAGACGGGCGAGGTGCGATCGTAGCCCGCGTCCATCTTGGCGAGCGGATGGTGGAAGCGCACGCCCGAGAGCGCCGCGCCTTCGCACGTGGCCAGCACCGTGCCTTCGAGCTTCCAGCTTTGCAGGCAGGCCTCGACGCGCTCCTTGGCGACGATCAGCAGGCCGCGCGGCGTGTCGACCAGCGCGTATTCGATTTCCGGGTGCAGGTTCAGCGCCTGGTTGGAGGGGATCGTCCACGGCGTGGTGGTCCAGATCACAATCCAGCCTGGCTTGGCCTTGAGCACGTCGGCGCCCACGTGGAAGGCGCTCGCCAGTGCGTCGATATCGGCAAACGGGAAGCCGACATCGATCGACAGGTCGGTGCGGTCCGCGTATTCCACTTCGGCTTCAGCCAATGCCGAGCCGCAATCGAAACACCAGTTGACCGGTTTCAGGCCGCGGAAGACGTAGCCTTTCTCCAGGATCTTGCCGAGCGCACGCACCTCATCCGCTTCGTTGCGGAAGTTCATGGTGAGGTACGGATCGGCCCAGTCGCCCAGCACCCCCAGGCGCTCGAAATCCGCCTTCTGGCGTGCGATCTGGCCCGTGGCGTACGCACGCGCCTTCTCTTGTACTTCCTTGACGGGCAGGCCCTTGCCGAACTGCTTCTCGATCTGGATCTCGATCGGCATGCCGTGGCAATCCCAGCCCGGCACGTAGACGGCGTCCAGGCCAGTCAGGCCGCGCGCCTTGATCACCATGTCCTTGAGGATCTTGTTGACCGCGTGGCCGATGTGCAGATCGCCGTTGGCATACGGCGGGCCGTCGTGGAGGATGAACTTCTTCGCGCCCTTGCGTGCGGCGCGGATCTTCTTGTAGAGCTGCTTGTCCTGCCATTGCTTGACCCACTGCGGTTCGCGCTTGGGCAGATCGCCGCGCATGGGGAACGGGGTGTCCAGCAGGTTGACCGGGTACTTGCTCTTCTCCGGCGTGGGCTTCTTGGAATCGGACATGGTGTGATGTGGGGCAGATTCGGGCAAATCGGATCGGTGCAGGCGCGGCTGACAGTGCAGGGCGCGCGTGCGCAGCGTGTGGCTTCTGGGCGGCGAACGGGTCGGCCGCCTACTGAATTCGGTCGGTGGCGGAGGTGGCGAAGTCGCGCCGAAGCGTTGGCGACTCGCCGGCTGGCGGAATGGGCAGGCCGAAGAACTGCCGTGCATGAACGCAGTCCTGCGCGATGGCGTCCTTGAGGGCATCGAGCGAATCGTAACGAGCCTCGTCGCGCAGCTTCTTCATGAATTCCACACGCACCAGCTTGCCGTAGACGCTCGCGTGGTAATCGAAGATGTGCACTTCCAGCAGCACGCGGCCGGAGTCGTCCACCGTTGGGCGTACACCGATGCTGGCGACGGCAGGCAGCGGTTTTTCGGCCAGCCCGTGCACCTGCACGACAAAGATGCCGGCCACTGCCGGCTTGCGATGCGAAATGCGCAAATTCAGCGTCGGGAAGCCCAGCGAGCGGCCGAGCTTTTGCCCGTGCACCACGTGTCCGCTGATGGCATAACCGTGCCCCAACAGGCGGCGAGCGTGTTCCAGGTCGCCGGCGGCCAGCGCCTCGCGCACGGCCGAGCTGGAGATGCGCACGCCGGACTCCGACACCGAACCCATCTGCTCGACTTCGAAGCCGAACTGGGCACCGGCGGCCTGCAGATAAGCGAAATCGCCAGCGCGCTTGGCGCCGAAGCGGAAATCATCGCCCACCAGCAGCCAGCGCGTGTGCAGGCCATCGACCAGAACATTGCGCACGAACTCGTCCGGCGTCTGCCCGGCGAAATGCGCGTTGAAATGCTCCACGACCACGCGGTCGACGCCCTGGCGGCGCAGGCTTTCCAGCTTGTCGCGCAGCAGTGCAATGCGGGTGGGCGCGCGGTCCGGCATGAAGAATTCGCGCGGATGCGGCTCGAACGTCATCACCGTGAGCGGCAATCCGCGTGCGTCGGCCGCCGCGCGTGCGCGGGCCAGCAAAGACTGGTGCCCGCGATGTACGCCGTCGAAGTTGCCGATGGTCAACGCGCAGGGCGCGCGACTTTCGGCGTTGGGCAAGCCGCGAAAGACTTTCACGAGAAGCGTCGGTGGTCGAGGAAAGGAGAAGTGCATTTTCGTGCCGGATTGGCGTGACAACCGCCAAAATCCAGCAAAACGCACATTATATAAGGGATTGCCCCATCCCCGGCGCGCATGCGGCGGGGTGTCGGGGTGTTGCACAATCGTCCGAACGGTGCGCCCGCGCGGCGCATGCTTGCGGCACAATCCGGTATCCCGTTTCTTCCCGATATTTCCTTGAACGCCTCGCTGCGCCTATTCTTCGCCAAGTTCGGGCTTGCCAGCCGCGCGCCGCTTGAACTGGACGCCCGAGCCAAGCTGCTCGCCGCCGTGCATCGCGGGGCGCCCATGGGGATTGCCGCCTCGGTCGTGCTGCCCGCCTTGACGGTCGCCGCGTTCTGGGACGCCTCCAACCGCCCGGTGTTGCTGGGCTGGTGTCTGATCATGCTGTGCCTGACGGCGTCAGGTCTGCGCTTCTATTTTGGCTATCGCTACGACCTGACCCGCATGACGCTGGCCCCGCACACCCGCAAGTGGTGGACGGGCATGCACGTGATGTCGGCGGTCGGTGGGGTGGCGTGGGGCTGTTCGGCCGGGCTGTATCTGATGTCGCCGTCGCTGGAGTTCAGCAGTCTGCTGATGATCGTGATCATCGGTGTGGCGGCGGCAGCGGTGTTGTCGCAGGCGCCGGTGCCGTCCAGCCTGCTGATCCTCGGGACTGGCATCCTGGCGCCGCACTTTGTGCTGGCCGACCAGGCATTTCCGGGACACGGGCTGTATTTGCGCGGCGTGCTGCTGTTCTTTGCGGCCCTGCTGACGCGGCATGCCGTCAACATCCACAACACGCTGGTGCGCGAAATCCAGCTTGAGAACGAGAGCCGCCAGCTTGCGCGCCGCTATCAGGACGAAAAGCAGCGCGCGTTGTCGGCATCGGAAGAAAAATCGCGCTTCCTGGCGGCCGCCAGCCACGACTTGCGTCAGCCGGTGCATGCGATCGTGCTCCTGGTGGAGGCGCTGCGGGCGCGCAACCAGTCGGAATCCTTGGCGCCGCTGGTGGAGCAACTGGCCTCGGGCGCGGCGACCATCGACTTGCTGTTCCGCTCGCTGCTGGACCTGTCCAAGCTGGAGAGCCGCAAGACGTCGCCCACGCTGGAGCCGGTCGATCTGGGCGAGGTGATCACCGAGGTGGTCCAGCAGTTCATGCCGGATGCGCGCGCCAAGGGCCTGACGCTCGCGGCGCGTATTCCGCCGTTGCCGGTGTTCGGTATGGCCGAGCCGGTGCTGCTGCGCCGGGCGCTGTTCAACCTGCTGCAGAACGCGCTGCGCTACACCGAGCGCGGCGGCGTGATGGTGGCGCTGCGCGTGCGGCAGAAACATCTGCGGATCGAGGTGTGGGATACCGGCATCGGCATCGCGCCTGAGCACCAGAAAGACATCTTCTCGACGTACTACCAGGTTGAAAACCCCGAGCGCGATCCGAGTCAGGGCCTGGGTTTGGGCCTGTCGATCTACAAGGAATGTGTGCGGCTGCTGCGCGGCACGTTTGGCGTGCGCTCGGTGCCGGGGCGCGGTTCGATGTTCTGGATGGCGCTCCGGCCGGTGCCCGCCGAAATCAAGGCGCCGCTGGCCACGCAGCCACGCGCCGAGCAGAAGCGCGCCGTGCTCGATCAGCCGCGGTTCTCGGGCGTGGTGCTGGTGGTAGACGACGATCCGCAGATTCGCAAGGCGTGGCACGCGCTGCTCGAAGCGTGGGGCGTGGAAGTCCACAGCGCCGCCGATGGCCGCTCCGCCGAGCAACTGCTGGCGCGCGGCATCCGCCCGCAGATCATCTTCTGCGACCTGCGCCTGCCCGGCGAGGAGGATGGCCTGCAACTGCTCGAGCGCTGGCAAGTCAGCCACCCCGATGCCCACGCCGTGCTGCTGACTGGCGATCGCAACTCCGCCGCCCTGGCGCGCGCCGAAGAAGCCGGCTATCTGCTGCTGGCCAAGCCGATGGACCCGAACATGCTGCGCGTGCTGCTCAAGCGCTGGCTGCGCGGCCGCTCAGCCGAGCCGCAGGTCGCTTATTGACGGTCATGTGAAACGGCGCCGTGAAGGGCGCCGTCGGAATGCTCGGATGGGGCGTCTGGCTCAGGCAGCGCCCGTCAGGCGAAAGCGTTCCATGCGCGAGATGATCTGGATGCGCGTGCGCACGCCCAGCCGCTGCAGAATCGCCGAGACGTGCTCTTTGACGGTGTTTTCCGTCAGGCCCAACTGGCGCGCGATCGATTTGTTGGGCAGGCCCTCGAGCAGCAGCGCCAGCACCGAGCCCTGGCGCGGCGTCAGTCCCAGTTCTGCCGGCGTGATGGGGATGCCGTGCGAGGCACCGCCCTTGCCGTTGATGCCTCCCATGTCGTCTTCCGACGGGAAGGAGGCATCGCCGCCGAAAATGCCGGCCACTGCCTTGGAGAAAGCATGGGCATCGGCGTGCTTGCCGATGAAGCCGATGGCGCCGAGCGCTTGGGCCTTGGCAACGATTTCCGGTGTGTTCTCGGCAGACATGAAGGCAAAGCGCGCTTCCGGCAATTTGCCGCGCAGCTCGCGCATGGCGTCGAAGCCGGTGCAATCGGACAGCCACACGTCCAGCAGCACGACGTCCGGTCGGACGCCTTCTTCCACCAGCGCAAGCGCCTGGCGCCGGCCAATAGCCGCGTGCACCTGAACTTCAGGCAAGGCGTGTGCAAGAAACGTGGTCGTGCCAGATAAGGCGAGAGGGTGGTCGTCGACCACCAGCAGGCTACGCAGCGAGCTCGTCATTCTTATTCCCCGGTGAGGGCAATGCCCTCTTGTTGTTGTACGCGTGTCGACCCGGCGCGGGCGATGGTCGACGAGCCGGGAGTCTTACCCTGTGCCGATCGACCGTCACGGTATTGCCCGCACGATGTTGCAGCGCAGGATGAACAGGCGTTTGATACGCGTCGGATCATCGCTGGCAGCCCACCCGACCCCTCGGGAGCGCGGACAATTATGGCGCTGAGATTATCAGAGCGCGCCAAAGCGCGCCAACGGTTGCCCCTTCCTTTTGCCGCCATGACAGCGTTTTCGCCGGCATGCGTCGGCAAAATGCCACGGTGACTGCAAAAGCGCCCGCGGCATGGCTGTGCAGGCGTCACACCCGATTTTCTCGGGGAACTCCGGCGCACTTGATAAAATGCCGCGATGAAAAACATCGTCATTCTCATTTCCGGACGCGGTTCCAATATGGAAGCCATTGTCCGCGCCTGTCAGGCCGAAGGTTGGTCGGGACGCATTGCCGCCGTCATTTCTAATCGGCCCGATGCGGCAGGACTTAAATTTGCCGCGTCACACGGCATCGCCACCGCGGTGGTCGACCACAAGGCGTTTCCCGATCGCGACAGCTTTGACGCCGCCCTGGCGCAGGTGATCGACGGCTTTTCGCCGGATCTGGTGGTGCTGGCCGGCTTCATGCGCATCCTTACGCCGGGCTTTGTCAAACGCTATGCCGGGCGCATGCTGAACATTCATCCGTCGCTGCTGCCGTGCTTTCCCGGTTTGCACACGCACGAGGCCGCGCTGGCCATGGGCGTGAAGGTGCATGGCGCGACGGTGCATTTCGTCACCGCTGACCTGGACCACGGCCCGATCGTGCTGCAGGCCATTATCGACGTACGTCAGGACGACACGCCGGACTCGCTGGCCGGGCGGCTTCTGGCACAGGAACACACGATTTACCCGCGTGCCGTGCGCTGGTTCGTGGAAGGGCGGTTGTCGATCGAAGACGGTGTTGTGCGCGTCTCGCCGGACGAGTCGCAGCTTGTTATTGGCGTCAACGCCCGGGAGGCAGCATGAGCCAGAATCGTCAGCGTTCGGGCGGCAATGGAAGTGGCGGGGCGGGCAACAAGCGCGCGGGTTCCGGTGGCGGTGGCTGGTATCGGGCACCGCAGGGCAAGCCCGCGCCGCGCAGTGCTCCGCGCCCGCGCACGGGCGTGCATGGCAGCCACCTGGAGCACCTGGACAAGGTGCTTGCGCGCCTGCTGCACTTTGCGGCGCCCGCCGACATGGTGGTCAGCCAATACTTCCGTGAGCATCACGAACTTGGCCACCGCGAGCGCGGCATCATCGCTGAAGCGGCCTTTGCCGTGCTGCGCCGCAAGGTGGAATTCGGCCAGTTTGCCGAGAGCGGCACCGGCCCGGCGCGCCGTCGACTGGTGCTGCTCGGCTTGCTGCAGACCGCCGGACGCGAGGCCATTGCGCCATTCCTGAACCCGGCCGAAGCAGAATGGCTGGATCGATGGGAAAACCGTGACCGCGCCGCGCTGGCGGCCCGC
Source organism: Ralstonia sp. VS2407 (assembly GCF_052950655.1). Lineage (NCBI taxonomy): Bacteria > Pseudomonadati > Pseudomonadota > Betaproteobacteria > Burkholderiales > Burkholderiaceae > Ralstonia > Ralstonia sp. VS2407. The sequence continues at coordinate 437,423 of NZ_JBRFVG010000004.1, read as the reverse complement.
GTGCGCGCCAATCTGCCCGACTGGCTGTTCGACGCGCTGGTCGCACAGCACGGTGCGGACTTCACCGAGGCACTGGCGCAAGCGTGGCTCACGCCTGCGCCTCTGGACTTGCGTGTGAATATGCTCAAGGGCGAGCGCGAAGCCGTGCTCGCAACACTGGCCGAAGCCGGTATCGAGGGCGCTGCGGCACCGCTGTCGCCGGTGGGCATTCGCCTGGCGGGCAAGCCGGCGTTGAACAAGCTCGATATCTTCACCAACGGCACGGTCGAGGTACAGGACGAGGGCAGCCAACTGCTCTGCCAATTGCTGGCACCCAAGCGCGGCGAGATGGTGGTTGATTTCTGTGCCGGCGCCGGTGGCAAGACCTTGGCGATCGGCGCGGCGATGCGCTCGACCGGGCGCCTGTATGCCTTCGACGTATCGGAAAAGCGCTTGTCGAACCTGGGCCCGCGCCTGGCGCGCAGCGGCCTGTCAAACGTGCACCCCGGCCGCATCGACAGCGAGCACGATGCCAAGGTCAAGCGCCTGGCGGGCAAGATCGATCGCGTGCTGGTCGACGCCCCGTGCAGCGGCTTGGGCACGCTGCGCCGCAATCCGGACCTGAAGTGGCGCCAATCTGCGCAGGCCGTGGAAGAAATGTCGGCCAAGCAGCTGTCGATCCTGACATCGGCGGCGCGGCTGCTGAAGCCGGGTGGCCGCCTCGTCTACGCGACCTGCAGCGTGCTGGCGCGCGAGAATCAGCAGGTGGTCGAGCAGTTTCTGGCCGCCCATGAAGACTTCGTGCTCGTGCCCGCGGGTGAGGTGCTGGCCGCGCAGAAGATCGCCCTCGAAATGGGGCCCTACCTGGAGCTGTATCCGCACACGCACCAGACTGACGGCTTCTTCGCGGCCGTGCTGGAGCGCCGCGCATGATGTTGCGCCGCTTGGGTTGGCTGCTGGCCGCATGGCTGGTGTTTGCCGCAGGAGGCGTGGCTCAGGCCCGCAGCACGCCGCCGGTGCTGCCGGCCAAGGGCACGGTGCAGGCAGCGTTTACGCCCGACGATGACATCGAAGGGTTGTTGGCCGACGCCATCGACCAGGCGCGCGAGCAGGTGCTGGTGCAGGCGTACCTGCTGTCGAACAGGGCGATTACGCGTGCGCTGGTGGCAGCGCATCAGCGCGGGGTGGACGTGCGTGTGCTGGCCGATCGCGAGCAGATGACGCGCTCCGGCGGCAGCCGCGTGCCCGAGGTCGCCAATGCGGGCATCCCCGTGTGGCTGGAGGTGCGCTACAAGAATGCGCACAACAAGGTCATCGTGATCGACCCGCGCGGCGCGCATCCGGTGCTGGTTACCGGCAGCTTCAACTTTACGCAGACCGCGCAGCGCGGCAATGCCGAGAACGTACTGATCGTGCGCGGCGACGCCGATCTCGCCCAGCGCTATGCCGCCAATTGGCAGAAGCATGTGGGCGATGCGTTGCCCTATCGGACCCAATAAGGGTGTGTAATAACCGGTCACGCCAATGAACGGATTGCCGCTGAACCTCAACCATATCGCGCTGGGCCACATGATCGACGACATCGTCTCCGATCTGGGTGGGCCTCGCTTTATCTGGCAACTGGGCGTGCTGGTGTTGGTGCTCGTTGCCGCGTGGCTGATCGCGCGGCCGATTTCGCGGCGCTTGCATACGGCCCATGCGAACGACACGTTCGCGCTGCGTTTTGCCTGGTCGAGCCTGGAGCGGGCGATGTTCCCGTTGATTGGCTGGCTGCTGGTGCTTGGTGCGCGCTATGCCTTGATCGGCACCATGCCGATCAGCGTATTCCGCCTGGCTGCGGTGCCGCTGTTTGGCCTGGCGATTCTCTATCTCGGCTTCTACGTGCTGCGCCGCGTGCTGTCGGCCAATGGCGAGCTGCACGGCATGCTTGTCGTCGCCGAGCGTGTGCTGACCACGCTGATGTGGATCGGCATGGTGCTCTACGTGCTGGGTGTGCTGGGCGATGTGGTGGATTACCTCGACGGCATTCGCTTTGCGCTCGGCGGCAAGCAGAAGGTGAGCCTCGCCGCCATGCTGATGGGCGTGGTGTGGATTCTCGTCACCGTGCTCGTGGCGATGTGGTTCGGCTCGTGGCTGGACAGCCGTATTACGCGTGCTTCGGCCATCGATGCCAACCTGAAGGTGGTGCTGTCGCGGGTGACCAAGGCAGCGCTGCTGCTGGTGTCGCTGCTGCTGAGCCTGTCGCTGGTAGGCATCGATTTGACGGTGTTGTCGGTGTTTGGCGGGGCGCTCGGCGTGGGCCTGGGCTTTGGCTTGCAGAAGATCGCCAGCAATTACGTCTCCGGCTTCATCATCCTGCTTGAGCGCTCGCTCAAGCTTGGCGATCAGATTACGGTCAGCACATACACCGGCATCGTCACGCAGATCCGCACGCGCTACACCGTGGTGCGCAACGGCGATGGCGATACGCTGGTGCCGAACGAACTGATGGTCGCGCAGGCTGTGCAGAACCACAACGAGCGCGGCACCGTGCGCGTGGCGGTGCGCGTGCAGGCATCATATGCCGCTGATCCGGAAGCGGTGCTGGCGCTGCTGCTGCAATGCGCAGAGGGCATTCCACGCATTCTTCCCGAGCCCGCACCCGCCGCCTTCATGGCCCTGTTTGCCGACAGCGGCATCGAGTACGAACTCGGCGTGTGGATCGGCGATCCGCACAACGGCAAGCTGGGCGTGCAGTCTGACCTGAACCGCGCGATCTATCGCCGCTTCAAAGAGGCCGGCATCGACATTCCATATCCGCAACGGGAAGTGCGTGTGCTCGGGCCGTTGGCGCTGCAGCAGGGCGCTTCGAGCACTTCGGGTGACGCTACAGCCTCATCCAGCGCATCCGTGCCGACCTAACACATCTATAGGCGGAACGGTGCCCACTTGTCTGAGGTCAAATCGGCGGTTTTCCCCCATGGAATAGAGGGGGTATTCGGTTAAAATGCCGAGTGCTCCCACAAAGGATCAGACGGGCCGTCGCAAAGGGCATAGCACTTGCGACAAAGCACCGCGAACACCTTGTATTGCGCTGGGGCGGAGGTCATATGGGTAGCAGCCGCAAGCTCGCCGATGTGACGCGCAAGCCGGGTGCCAACACCCGAATCCCCGCCAACACGACCCCATTGTCGTAACGCTGCGACAGCGGATGGCCTTAACAGGCAGCACCGTCCGGATTGATTTGACGGACCAAAGGCTGCTTTGATCACCCGAGTTGACCACGGAGAACACTTTGATCGACTCCTTTCTGACTTTCCTCGCCAACGGCACCCTGAATTGGGCCTGGTGGCAGATCCTGATTTTCACGCTGGTGATGACGCACATCACCATCGCCAGCGTCACGATTTTTCTGCACCGTTGCCAGGCGCACCGTGCGCTGGACGTGCATCCCATTGCCGGACACTTCTTCCGCTTCTGGCTGTGGCTGACCACCGGCATGGTCACCAAGGAATGGACCGCCATTCACCGCAAGCACCACGCCAAGTGCGAAACCGAAGAGGATCCGCACAGCCCGCAGACCCGTGGCATCCGCAAGGTGTTGATGGAAGGTGCTGAGCTCTATCGCGCCGAGGCCAAGAATAAGGAAACGATCCAGAAGTTCGGCCACGGTACGCCGGATGATTGGGTCGAGAAGAACGTGTATTCCAAGTTCACGTGGCAGGGCGTCGGTTTGATGCTGATTCTGGACGTGCTGATGTTCGGCGCGCTGGGCCTGACGGTGTGGGCGGTGCAGATGCTGTGGATCCCGATCCACGCTGCCGGCATCATCAATGGTCTGGGCCACTTCTGGGGTTACCGCAACTTCGACTGCGAAGACGCTTCGACCAACGTGTCGCCGTGGGGCATCATCATCGGCGGCGAAGAACTGCACAACAATCACCACACGTACGCCACGTCGGCCAAGTTTTCGGTCAAGTGGTACGAGTTCGATATCGGCTGGGGCTACATCCGCGCGCTGGAAATCGTGGGTTTGGCAAAGGTCAAGAAAGTGGCGCCCAAGGCTCGTTTTGGCGACGTGAAGCCGGTCGACCAGAACACCCTGGAAGCCATCATCGCCAACCGCTACGACGTGATGGCTCGTTACGCGAAGACGGTCAAGACGGCTTACCGCCAAGAGCTGGCCAAGCTGAAGGACTCGCGCGCTGTTGAATACCGTGCGCTGAAGCCCGCTCGCAAGTGGTTCCACCGCGACGAAACCAAGCTGGGCGCGCCGCAGCGTGAGCAGCTCTCGCAAATCGTGTCGGACCATTCGGCGTTGCACACCTTCGTTGAGATGCGCCGCGAACTTGGCGCACTGTGGGGCCGCTCGAACGCCACGCGCGAGCAACTGCTGCATCAATTGCAAGAGTGGTGCAAGCGTGCCGAGGAAAGCGGCATCCACGCGCTGCAGGAATTTGCTGTTCGCCTGCGCCGCTACGCCTGAGTTTCTTGTTTCATAGGTGAAGCCCCGCTCCGCAGCGGGGCTTTTCTTTTGGGTAAACTGCCCCCAACTCACATTTTTAACAGGCCGCGACAAAGTATCGCGGTGCCAGTCCTCCTCACACGCCGTCCGTTTCATTGCCGCGCCAGCTTCTCGGCGCCCTAACAGCGCGAATGGACGCGGAGACCACCATGGAAACCCAAATCAAGACGGTTGAATTCGAGCGCCCGGATATGCTTTCCGAGGCGCAATCCGGCGCAAGCTGCGTGGCCCACGCCTGGGCCAAGGTGCCGCCGGTGCTGTCGCGCGAGGAACGCGATGAACTGAAGGCTCGCATCAAGCGCCTGCTCAAGGAGCGCGAGGCCGTGCTGGTCGCGCACTATTACGTCGACGCTGACCTGCAGGACCTGGCCGAGGAGACCGGTGGCTGCGTGTCCGATTCGCTGGAGATGGCTCGCTTTGGTCGCGACCATTCGGCCAAGACACTGATCGTGGCGGGCGTGCGCTTCATGGGCGAGACCGCCAAGATTCTGAGCCCCGAAAAAACTGTGCTGATGCCGGATCTGGATGCGACTTGCTCGCTGGATCTGGGTTGCCCGCCGGATGAGTTCGCCGCCTTCTGCGACGCGCATCCGGATCGCACTGTGGTGGTCTATGCCAATACCAGCGCCGCCGTGAAGGCGCGTGCCGACTGGATGGTGACGTCATCGATTGGGCTGAAGATCGTGCAGCACCTGCACGCGCAGGGAAAGAAGATCCTGTGGGCCCCCGATCGTCATCTCGGCAGCTACATTCAGAAACAGACCGGCGCCGACATGCTGATGTGGCAGGGCTCCTGTCTGGTGCACGACGAATTCAAGGGCGTAGAGCTGGACCTGCTGCGCGCCGAGCACCCGAACGCGAAGATTCTCGTCCACCCCGAATCGCCCGAATCGGTGGTAGCGCAGGCCGATGTGGTCGGGTCGACTTCGCAGCTCATTTCAGCAGCGCAGTCGTTGTCAGCACAGGAATTCATCGTCGCGACCGACAACGGCATCCTGCACAAGATGCGCATGGCGGCCCCAGGCAAGCGCTTCATCGAGGCACCGACGGCTGGCAACGCCGCGACCTGCAAGAGCTGCGCACATTGCCCCTGGATGGCGATGAATGCGCTGACCAATCTGGCCGAGGTGCTGGAAACCGGTCGTAACGAGATCCACGTTGATCCGGCCATCGGTAAGCAAGCCGTCGTCTGCATCGATCGCATGCTGGATTTTGCCGCGCGGGAGAAAGCCATGGTTCGCCCGCAGGGTGAGCTGGCCGCCAACGCGCAACTCTTTCAAGGAATCGGCCCGGCATGACGGCAACCCAGATGAACACGACGAGCTTTGCCACGGCGGCGCAGGCAATTTTCGATAGCTTTGGGCCGGCACTGCGCGAGGCATTGTCCGCCAACGTGTCTGCTGCGATTGCCGAGGACGTCGGCACGGGTGACCGCACCGGCTTGCTGATCCCTGCTGATCGCCATGCGCGTGCGCGGGTGATCGTGCGCGAGACCGCGGTGCTGTGCGGCACGCCTTGGTTCGATGCATGTATGCACGCCGTTGATCCAACGCTGCGCGTTACGTGGCGCCAGCACGAAGGCGACCGCATGGCGCCCGATTCGGTGGTGTGCGAGATCGAAGGCCCAGCACGGTCGCTGCTGACAGCCGAACGGCCATCGTTGAACTTCCTGCAATTGCTTTCCGGTGTGGCGACGGCGACCTCGCATTACGCCGCAGCCATCGACGGCACGCGCGCCCGCGTGCTCGACACGCGCAAGACGCTGCCGGGCTTGCGTCTGGCGCAGAAGTACGCCGTGCGTATCGGTGGTGGCGAGAATCAACGCCTGGCGTTGTACGACGGCATCCTGATCAAGGAAAACCACATTGCTGCGGCGGGCGGCGTGACGGCAGCCCTGCGTGCGGCGCAGGCACTGAACACCGGCGTGACAATCCAGATCGAGGTAGAAACGCTGACTCAGCTTGAGGAGGCGCTGGCGGCGGGCGCTACGTCCGTGCTGCTCGACAATTTCGAGCCGCCCGCGATGCGTGAGGCTGTGCGCGTAACGGCGGGCAAGGCGCTGCTGGAGGTGTCCGGCGGCGTGAACATCGAGACGATCCGCGCATTTGCCGAAACGGGTGTGGACCGTGTCTCTGTCGGCGCGCTGACGAAGGACGTGCGCGCGACCGACTTCTCTTTGCGGATCGTCGAGTAAGCCTTAGCGTTTCCGGGCGATCTGCCGATGGGTCGGCTGCATGACCGTCGGCAGCGCCTTGGGCAATGTCTCGGGGTAGTCGCGCGAGAAATGCAGGCCGCGGCTCTCATGCCGTGATAGCGCACTGTCGACGATCAGCGAGGCGGCCTCGACGAGGTTGCGCAGCTCCAGCAGATCGTGGCTCACGCGGAAGTTGGCGTAGTACTCCGTAATCTCCTCACGCAACAGCGCAATGCGGTGCTGGGCCCGCTCGAGCCGCTTGTTCGTGCGCACGATGCCGACGTAGTTCCACATCATGCGGCGCAGCTCGTCCCAATTGTGCGAGACGACCACTTCTTCATCGGCGTCGGTCACGCGGCTCTCATCCCACGCGGGAATCTGCACCGGCGTCGAGTTTGAGGGCGGTTGCGCCAGGATGTCTTCCGCCGCACCGCGCCCGATCACCATGCATTCCAGCAGCGAATTGCTGGCCAGCCGGTTGGCGCCGTGCAAGCCGGTGTACGCCGTCTCGCCTACCGCATACAGACCGGCGATATCCGTGCGCCCAAGGTGGTCCGTCACCACGCCGCCGCACGTGTAATGCGCCGCCGGCACGACCGGAATCGGTTGACGCGTGATGTCGATGCCCAGCTCCAGGCAGCGCGCCATGATGGTCGGGAAATGTTCCTTGAGGAACGCCGGGCTCTGGTGGCTGATGTCCAGATAGACGCAGTCCAGGCCACGCTTCTTCATCTCGAAGTCGATGGCGCGGGCGACGATATCGCGCGGAGCCAACTCAGCGCGCTCATCATGCGCCGGCATGAAGCGCGTGCCGTCGGGCAGGATCAGCTTGCCGCCTTCACCGCGCACGGCTTCGGTAATCAGAAACGATTTCGCGAACGGGTGATACAGGCACGTGGGATGGAACTGGATGAACTCCATGTTCGCTACCCGGCAGCCCGCACGCCAAGCCATGGCAATACCGTCGCCGCTGGCCGTGTCCGGATTCGTCGTATAGAGATAGACCTTGCCTGCGCCGCCCGTGGCCATCACGGTTTGGCTCGCGGTAATCGTCTTGACGTGGCCCGATGCAATGTCGAGTGCGTACAGGCCATGGCAGCGCATGCCCGGCCGGCCCAGCTTTGCATCGGTAATCAGGTCGATCGCAAAGTGGTCTTCCAGCAGCGTGATGTTCGGGTGGTTGCGTACCTTCTCAACCAGCGTCGTGACCACGGCATGGCCGGTGGCATCGGCGGCGTGGATGATGCGTCGGTGGCGATGGCCGCCTTCGCGCGTCAGGTGGAAGCCGAGTTCAGCCTGCTCGTCGCGGGTGAAAGGCACGCCATGGCCGATCAGCCATTCAATGGCCGAACGCCCGTTCTCGACGATGTAGCGAGTGGCGGCTTCATCGCACAGTCCTGCTCCGGCGATGAGCGTGTCGTCGACGTGCTCGTCATGGCTGTCGCCTGAATCGAGCACTGCGGCAATGCCGCCCTGCGCCCAATCGCTGGCGCCTTCCGGCAGGCTGCGTTTGCTGATGACAACCACGCGGCGGTGATCGGCTAGGTGCAGGGCGACGGTCAGACCCGCCAAGCCGCTGCCAACAACGGCAACATCGAAATTCATGGAAGACGCGGGACGCGGTGCAGGCGCGGCTGGTGAGTAACACAGTCGCGTGTCAATCGGAAAGAAGAGCAGTGTACACCCCAGCATGCGCCAAACAGCAGGCAACAAAAAACCCGCCTGAGAGCGGGTTTTTGCTGTCGGTCATGCCGACGGAAACAAGATGCGCAATCCGTGAGGATTACTTGATCTTGGTTTCCTTGTAAGCGACGTGCTTGCGGGCGACGGGATCGAACTTCATGATCTCCATCTTTTCCGGCTTGGTGCGCTTGTTCTTGGTGGTCGTGTAGAAATGACCCGTACCTGCGGTCGATTCCAGCTTGATCTTGTCGCGTCCGCCTTTGCTGGCCATGTTTAACTCCTAATTAGACTTCGCCGCGTGCGCGCAGGTCCACGAGCACTTCGTCGATGCCTTTTTTATCGATCAGGCGCAGACCAGCGTTCGAGACGCGCAGGCTGACCCAGCGGTTTTCGGATTCGACCCAGAAGCGGCGATTCTGCAGGTTCGGCAGAAAACGGCGCTTGGTCTTGTTGTTTGCGTGGGAAACGTTATTGCCGACCATCGGCGCTTTCCCGGTCACTTGACAGACGCGTGCCATGGAGCACTCCTAACTAAATTCGTTGGCTACAGTTTGCGACCGGGCGCTGGGACCAAAACCAAGCGCAGCGCCACTGTAGAGGTGGGACTTCAGCGAAACGCGGATTATACACACAAAACCGCTGACAAATCAACGAGATCGATGGATTGCCGTTGGGGACCGTGCGATGCCGCATCGGCACTACATTTTGCCGTGTTCGAGGAAGCCATAGACGTGGCCGCGGCCGACGATCATGTGATCCAGGACGATCACGTCGAGCATGGCCAGTGCGCGGCACAACTCGCGGGTCAGGATGATGTCGGCTTCGCTGGGCTCCGTGTTGCCGGTAGGGTGGTTGTGCGCCAGGATCACTGCGGCCGCATTGTGATGCAGTGCGCGCTTGGCGATCTCGCGCGGGTAGACGCGGGCTTCCGTCAGTGTGCCGCGAAAGAGTTCTTCCCAGGCAATGAGCCGGTGTCGTACATCTAGAAAGAAGCAGGCGAACACCTCGTGCGGGCGGTGCCCCAATGTCAGGCGCAAAAAATCCTTCACGCTTTGTGGAGAGTCAAAGGTCCGGCCGTGCGTGAGCTCTTCTTTTAGTGCGCGCCGCGCGACTTCCAGCAGCGCGTGCAGCTGCGCGTATTTGGCGGGGCCCATGCCGTTGATCGAGGAGAACTCTTGTTGAGAGGCGTGGCACAGCCGGGCGAGCGACCCAAAGTGCGTGAGCAGTTCTCGGGCGAGGTCGACCGCGCTTTTGCCTGGCATACCCACGCGCAGGAAGATGGCCAGCAGTTCCGCATCGGAGAGCGCGGCGGCGCCGTGGGCGAGCAGTTTTTCACGCGGCCGCTCGTGGGCGGGCCAGTCGACGATTGCCATAGGGTTTGGATGAGCGGAGGAAAGGCCCTGCCAGCGAGAGTGCAGTAGGCTTTGCGCCTGCGGCCGCAGGGAGGGCTGACGTACAATAACGGGTTACTTTTTGGTCAAGCAGGTTAAGCGTGCAAAATTTGGTGAACGAGGCGTCCGCGGCGACGCCAAGCGGCACGGCGGGCAAGGTGGTAGGCCCGGATTCCTTTCTGACGCTGCATTACCGCATCGCGCTGGAAAACGACACGGACATCGTCACGACCTTCGATGACAAGCCGGCCACGCTGCTGCTGGGCCAAGGCCAGTTGGCGCCAACGCTGGAGCAGGCGCTGCTCGGTATGCGCGAGGGCGAGCGCACGACGTTCCGCCTGGCGCCCGAGCAGGCGTTCGGTCCGCGTAATCCGGAACTGTTGCAGCGCGTGTCGCTGGCCACGCTGCGCGAGAATTCTTCGTTCGAAGAGGATTACCAGCCGGGCGACCTGGTTGAGTTCAATGCGCCGAGCGGCGGCAAATATGCCGGCGTGCTCAAGGAAGTCGGCGAAACCTCCGCGCTGTTCGACTTCAACCACCCGCTCGCTGGCCAGACGATCGTGTTTGAAGTCCAGCTGATCGGCATTCTTTGATATGAGCAACGCCGTGAACGCCCCGCGCGATCCCATTGATCCTGTCACCCAGGCCGACGCCGAGGTCTTGTTGGCGCAGCCGCGCGGTTTCTGCGCCGGCGTCGATCGCGCCATCGAGATCGTCGAGCGCGCGCTGGAGCTGTTTGGGGCGCCCATTTACGTGCGCCACGAGATCGTGCACAACGCCTATGTCGTTGGCGATCTGCGCAACAAGGGCGCGGTGTTCGTGCAGGAACTCGACGATGTGCCCGTTGGCGGCACGGTCATCTTCAGCGCGCATGGTGTGTCGCGGGCGGTGCGCGAGGCGGCGGAGGCGCGCGGCCTGCGTGTGTTCGATGCAACCTGCCCGCTGGTGACGAAGGTTCACGTGGAAGTCTCGAAGATGCGTGCGCAGGGTTTCGAGATCATCATGATTGGGCACAAGGGCCATCCCGAGGTGGAAGGCACCATGGGCCAAGCCAACGACGGCATGCTGCTGGTCGAATCCGTCGATGATGTTGCGCACCTCGAAGTGAAAGACCCGACGCGTCTGGCGTACGTGACGCAGACCACGTTGTCGGTGGACGAGACCCAGGAGATCGTGGCGGCCATCAAGGCGCGCTTTCCGGCCGTGCACGAGCCCAAGAAGCAGGACATCTGCTACGCGACGCAGAATCGCCAGGACGCCGTGAAGTTCATGGCGCCGCAAGTGGAAGTGGTGATCGTGGTCGGCAGCCCGAACAGCTCGAACTCGAACCGCCTGCGTGAGCTGGCCGAGAAGCTGGGCGTGCCTGCCTATATGGTGGATACGCCGGAACAGGTGAGGCCCGAATGGGTGGCCGGCAAACGCCGCGTGGGCCTGACAGCGGGTGCTTCGGCGCCCGAAGAGCTGGCGCAGTCGATCGTCGACCGCCTCAAGGCGTTGGGCGCGCGCACCGTTCGTCCGCTCGACGGTATCCAGGAAAACATGTCTTTCCCCCTTCCGAGGGGTCTTCAAATCAATTGAATACCTTTATGTAAATACCCACTTAAAAGCGCACAAAAACTGTGCGCCCTAATGCGGTGCATAAAGCGCTTTTGAGGAATCAGCGGCCACTTCTTCCCGGAGTGGCCGTTTTGTTTTGTGCGTTGCAAAACCTCTTCAATGCCGCCGAAGCCTTGATTTACCGTGGCAATCGTCCGCCAAGCCGCATGAATAGGGGGTTTCCCCTAGTCTGGCACGCTTCTTGATAAGGCTATCCGCCGTTCGCGAATGCCTGCGCGAAATGACGCCTGTTTGGGCATTGGGGAAAGCCCGTAAAGCGGCGTAGTTACTGCAAAAATCGTTGTTGCGACGCGTATTGCATCCGCAATAAAAGGGGATACAATTCGCGCGTTTCAAATTGAAACAATCGGCGCGGGGGGAGCGGCCGGGAGGCAGGACGCTCTTCTTGCTCTTGCGAGATCTAGGAGATCACTCATGCAAATTAAGTTTGCCAAAGTTCTGCCGCTTGCGGCTGCCGTGGCACTCGTAGCAGCTTGCGGTAAGAACGAGGAAAAGCCCGCAGACCAAGCTGCTGCACCTGCAGCAACGTCGGCTCCGGCTGCTGCTGCCGGCGGCGGCGAGACCGTCGTCAAGATCGGTCACGCGGCTCCGCTCACGGGCGGTATTGCTCACCTTGGCAAAGACAACGAAAACGGTGCACGCCTGGCCGTTGAAGAAGCCAACAAGGAAGGCCTGACCATCGACGGCAAGAAGATCAAGCTGGAACTGGTCGGTGAAGACGATGCAGGCGACCCGAAGACCGGTACCGCCGTGGCGCAGAAGCTGGTTGACGAGCACGTTGTTGCCGTCGTTGGCCACCTGAACTCGGGCGTGTCGATCCCGGCCTCGAAGATCTACAGCGATGCAGGTATCGTGCAGATCTCGCCGTCGTCGACGAACCCCGACTACACCAAGCAAGGCTTCAAGACGACCTACCGCGTGGTTGCAACCGACGCGCAACAAGGTCCGGCACTGGCGAACTACGCCGCCAAGACCCTGGGCGCCAAGACCGTGGCAATTGTTGACGATGCCACCGCCTACGGTAAGGGCCTGGCCGACGAGTTCGAGAAGACCGCGAAGGCCGACGGCGTGAACGTCGTGGCGCGTGAGGCGACCAACGACAAGGCGACCGACTTCAAGGCCATTCTGACCAAGATCAAGGGCAAGAAGCCGGACGTGATCATGTACGGCGGCATGGACGCCACCGGCGGCCCGTTCGCCAAGCAAGCCAAGGAACTGGGCATCACGGCCAAGATCGTTGGCGGCGACGGCGTGTGTACCGACAAGGTGGCCGAACTGGCTGGCGACGCAATCGACAACATCGTCTGCTCGGAAGCAGGCCTGGCGCTGTCGAAGATGGAGAAGGGCGCGGACTTCGACAAGAAGTACCAAGACCGTTTCCACACGCCGGTGCAGATCTACGCTCCGTTCACGTATGACGCTGTCAACGTGATCATCGACGCGATGAAGCGTGCCAACTCGACCGATCCGGCCAAGATCCTGGCTGCCATGCCGGCAACCAACTACAACGGCGTGATCGGCAACATCTCGTTCGATGACAAGGGTGACCTGAAGCAAGGTTCCATCACCCTGTACAACTACAAGGACAAGAAGAAGACTGTTCTTGACGTTGTGAAGATGTAATCGAAGGGTTATCCGCCCTAAAAACGGCACCGCGACTACCCCTGCGGTGCCGTTTTTCATAGCCTCGCCAATGAAACAAGGCCCTCACCATGGGCGTGTCGGCAGGCCGCTTACCAGCAACCTCACCTTACCCATCCGATTGATCGCATACCTTGCGGGCGCGTCATCCCGTCGCCTACAACAAAGCAAGGCATAGCAGGAGCTGTTCTCATGGATATCTTTATCCAGCAGATCGTGAACGGTCTGGTGCTCGGCAGCATTTACGCGCTGATCGCACTTGGCTACACCATGGTCTACGGTATTCTCGGCATCATCAACTTCGCCCACGGCGATGTTCTGATGGTCGGTGCAATGTCTGCCCTGACCGCCATCAACTTCCTCCAAAAGTACTTCCCCAATCTGCCTAACTGGCTCACGCTGGTGTTTGCACTGCTATTTGCAATGCCGGTCTGCGCCATCGTGGCCTACACCATCGAACGTGTCGCTTACCGGCCGCTGCGCAATGCGCCGCGCCTGGCGCCGCTGATCACCGCCATCGGCGTGTCGATCGTGCTGCAGACGCTCGCGATGATGATCTGGTCGCGCAACCCGTTGAGCTTCCCTGAGCTCTTGCCTTCGAGCCCGATCGATATCGGCTCGACCGGGGCGACCATCACCGGCAAGGAGATCGTCATCATCGTGGTCTCGATCCTGGTGATGATTGGGCTGATCCTGCTGGTTAACCGCACCAAGCTCGGCCGCGCCATGCGCGCTACCGCCGAGAACCAGCGTGTGGCAGGCCTGATGGGCGTCAACCCGAACTTCGTGATCTCCGCCACGTTCATGATCGGCGCTGCGATGGCTGCGGTCGCTGGCGTGATGATGGCGACCAACTACGGCAACGCCCACTTCTACATGGGCTTCATCCCCGGCCTGAAGGCGTTTACCGCCGCGGTGCTGGGCGGCATCGGCAACCTGGCGGGCGCCATGGTTGGCGGCATGCTGCTGGGCCTGATCGAAGCACTGGGTGCCGGTTATATCGGTGATCTGACTGGCGGTGTGTTCGGTTCGAACTACCAGGATGTGTTCGCATTCATCGTGCTGATTGGCGTGCTGCTGTTCCGCCCGTCCGGCATCATGGGCGAACGCGTTGCGGACCGCGCATAAGAAGGGGAGCGCCATGACAGAAAATTTCAAAGCGCCGATGAAGACGCGCGCCGCGCTGTACGGCTTCCTGATCCTTGCGATCTTCGCGCCGTTCATCGTGGGTGCCGCAGGTGGCAACTACTGGGTGCGCGTGCTGGACTTCGCGCTGCTGTACATCATGCTGGCCCTGGGCCTGAACATCGTGGTGGGCTTTGCCGGCCTGCTTGACCTGGGCTACATCGCGTTCTATGCGGTGGGCGCCTACATGATGGCATTGCTGGGTTCGCCGCACCTGTCCAATCAGTTCGAGTGGATCCACAACATGTTCCCCAATGGGCTCCACCTGATTGTCTGGTGGGTGATCCCGCTGGGTGCCGGGTTGGCGGCGCTGTTCGGTATCCTGCTGGGCACGCCGGTGCTGAAGCTGCGCGGTGACTACCTCGCCATCGTGACGCTGGGCTTTGGTGAAATCATCCGGATCTTCATGAACAACCTCGACCGCCCGGTGAACATCACCAACGGTCCGAAGGGCATCAACCTGATCGAGCCGGTCAAGATCTTCGGGTTCGACTTCTCGAAGCGCCATGATTTCTTCGGCATCCGCTTCGACTCGGTCTACATGTACTACTACCTGTTCGTGATCCTGGCCGCGATCATCATCATCGTGTGCCTGCGGTTGCAGAACTCGCGTATCGGTCGCGCATGGGTGGCGCTGCGTGAAGATGAAATCGCCGCCAAGGCGATGGGCATCAACACCCGCAACATCAAGCTGCTGGCCTTTGCGATGGGTGCGTCGTTCGGCGGTGTGTCGGGTGCGATGTTCGCGTCGTTCCAGGGCTTCGTGTCGCCGGAATCGTTCGTGCTGTGGGAGTCGATCTACATCCTGGCGATCGTGGTGCTGGGCGGCATGGGCCATATCCCGGGCGTGATCCTGGGCGGCATTCTGCTGGTGGGCTTCCAGGAACTGCTGCGCGCCCTGGCTGAGCCGCTCCAGAACAAGCTGTTCGGCCATGTGATCGTGGAAGCGGAAGTGCTGCGTCAGCTGCTGTTCGGCCTGGCGATGGTGGTGGTAATGCTGTATCGCCCTGCGGGCCTGTGGCCCTCGCCGCGCAAGGAAGACCGTCCGCAAAAGCAGCGGGCTGGTGGACTGTCCCGTATCTGATGGAGGCACGCACATGAGCAATAACAACGTCCTCCTCTCGATCCGAGGAGTCCAAAAGCGTTTCGGCGGCCTGCAAGCGCTGTCCGACGTGAGCCTGGAAATTCGCGAAGGCGAAATCTACGGTTTGATCGGCCCGAACGGCGCCGGCAAGACCACGTTCTTCAACGTCATCACGGGCTTGTATACGCCTGACGCAGGCGAGTTCGTGCTGGGCGGCACGCCTTACCAGCCGACCGCCGTGCACGAAGTGGCCAAGGCCGGCATCGCGCGCACGTTCCAGAACATCCGCCTGTTCGGCGATATGACTGCGGCGGAAAACGTCATGGTCGGCCGCCACGTGCGGACCAAGGCCGGCTTGATCGGCGCGGTGTTCCGCACCAAGGCGGCACGCGAAGAAGAGCAGTCCATCGAAGACTGGGCGCACGACCTGCTGGACTACGTCGGCATCGGCAAGTATGCCAACTACACGGCGCGCAACCTGTCGTACGGTCACCAGCGTCGTCTGGAGATCGCACGCGCCCTGGCCACGCAGCCCAAGCTGCTGGCCCTGGACGAGCCGGCTGCCGGCATGAACGCCACGGAAAAAGTGGAGCTCCGTGGCCTGCTCGACAAGATCCGTTCCGACGGCAAGACCATCCTGCTGATCGAGCACGATGTGAAGCTGGTGATGGGCCTGTGCAACCGCCTGACCGTGCTGGATTACGGCAAGGTGATCGCACAAGGCCTGCCGCAGGAAGTGCAGAGCAACCCCGCCGTGATCGAGGCCTACCTCGGCGCGTCAGCGCACTGACGCAGAGGAACGGAATATGAAACCAGTAATGTTGAAGATCGACAGCCTGAAGGTCGCGTACGGCGGCATCCAGGCGGTCAAGGGCGTGGATCTGGAGATTCGCGAAGGTGAGCTGGTCACGCTGATCGGTGCCAACGGCGCCGGCAAGACGACCACCATGAAGGCCATCACCGGCCTGCAGGGCTGGGCCGGCGGTGACGTGCAGTATCTCGGCAAGTCCATCAAGGGCGTGCCGAGCTACAACCTGCTCAAGCAGGGCCTGGCGATGGTGCCGGAAGGCCGCGGCGTGTTCGCGCGCATGACCATCGTCGAGAACCTGCAGATGGGTGCCTTCACGCGCAACGACGAGGCCAACATCAAGGCCGACATCGACCGCATGTTCGGCATCTTCCCGCGCCTGAAGGAACGTGCAAACCAGCTGGCCGGCACGATGTCGGGCGGCGAGCAGCAGATGCTGGCCATGGCGCGTGCGCTGATGAGCCAACCGAAGCTGCTGCTGCTGGACGAGCCGTCGATGGGTCTCTCCCCGATCATGGTGGAGAAGATCTTCGAGGTCGTGCGCGACATCTCGGCGCAGGGCGTGACCGTGCTGCTCGTTGAGCAGAACGCGCGCCTGGCGCTGCAGGCTGCGCACCGCGGCTACGTGATGGACTCCGGTCTCATCACCATGAGCGGCGATGCCAAGCAGATGCTCGACGATCCGAAGGTGCGTGCCGCCTACCTGGGCGAATAAGCACCATCAGCACCATGAGAAAGCCCCGCAATCGCGGGGCTTTTTCTTTGCGCATGGCCAACGTGTCAGGCAGATCCCGCCGTATAGATGTTTGGCCGATGCAATTGCATGAACCCGACACCTGCGGGCACATCGGTAAAGCCATGCTTGCGATAAAGCCAGTCGGCGCCCGTTGTCACCAGCACTGTGCGGCGCAGGGTCTGCAGGTCCGGATGCTCACGCAGGAAATCCATCAGCGCGTGCGAGACGCCTTTTCCTCGCCACGCCGGCAGCACGAACACATCGCACAGGTAAGCGAATGTCGCACGATCGGTGATGACGCGCGCAAAACCCACAAGGTCACCATGCGAGCCATCGTTGGCTTGTCGATACGCGCCTAGGCACAGCGAGTTCGCGATCGATCGTTCGAATACGTCGCGCGGCAGGCCGCGGGCCCAGTACGTTTCCTGCGAGAGAAAATCGTAGATGTCGTCCAGCGGAAGCCACGCGGAATCATCAGACAACACGATCCCCGTGGCCGGAACGTCTCGCGTCACGGCCATGGCAAACCTCAGAGTGGGAGCAGCGATGGGGCGATGAAGGGCGACGCATTGCGCGCCGCCCTCGGGGTCATGCGATGCGCTTTAGGCGTGTGCTTTCAACAGCGTGCGCAGCATGCCGATCATCGTGTCGATCTCTTCTGTCGTCACGTTCAGCGCAGGCATGAAGCGCAGGATGTTGGGGCGCGGGGCGTTCAGCAGCAGGCCGGTCGGGTTCATCTCGCGAGCGGCTTCCACCAGTTGGCCGCCGATATCCTTGCCGAGCAGCAGGGCGCGCAGCAGGCCGTTACCGCGTTCGCCAGCCAGGCCAAACTCTTCGCTCAGCTTGAGCAGTTGGGTGCGCAGATAGGCGCCGCGTTCTTGCACGCCAGCCAGGAAGCCCGGGGCCAGGAGTTGCTCGATCACCGAGCACCCCACGGCCGTCATCAGCGGGTTGCCGTTGTAAGTGCCGCCTTGGTCGCCGGCCTCGAAGCTGGCAACTTCATCCGTGCACAGCAGGGCCGAGAGCGGCACGCCGCCGCCGATGCCCTTGCCGAGCGTCATGATGTCCGGCTCGATGTTCGAGAGCTGGTAGGCGAAGAGCGTGCCGCAGCGGCCGCAACCGGCCTGCACTTCATCAACGATCAACAGGATCTTGTGCTTCTTGGTCAGCGCGCGCAGTTGCTGCATGAATTCCGGCGTGGCGGGCAGCACGCCGCCTTCGCCTTGCACCGGCTCCAGCATCACGCCGACAGTCTCGTCGGTGATGAGCGCTTCCACCGAGGCAATGTCGTTCAGGATGGCCTTCGGGAAGCCCGGCACCTGCGGCGCGAAGATGGTGTCCCAGCCGGCCTTGCCGGATGCGCTCATGGTTGCGAGCGTGCGGCCGTGGAAGCTGTGGTCGAACGTGATGATCTGGAAGGCGCCGTTCTTATGCTTCTTGCCCCACTTGCGGGCGAGCTTGATGGCGCCTTCGTTGGCTTCGGCGCCGCTGTTGGCGAAGAACACCTTGTCGAAACAGCTGTGCGCGGTCAGCAGGCCGGCCAGCTTGGCCATCGGCTCGTTGTAGAACGCCGGGCTCGGGTTGATCAGCTTCCTGGCCTGCGCGTTCAGCGCTTCGATCATGCCATCGTTGGAGTGGCCGAGGCAGTTGACGGCCCAGCCTTGCACGAAGTCCAGGTATCGCTTGCCGTTGTGGTCCGTCAGCCAAGAGCCCTTGCCTTCGGTGAAGACGATCTCGGGCCGGTTGGTGATGTACATCAGGGACTGGACGGGGTAGTCAGCAAACGCCATGGCAAAGCTCCAGAAAAAGGCGGCAGGAAGATGAAAAACCGAAAAAACGCGAGTTGGAAAAAGACAAAGGCCACGGGGGTTGCCCCGTGGCCTTGTGATCGTCGAATCCTGTGAACCCGATATGCAATCAGCAGACAGCCGCGTGGCTTCCCGGAGGGAGCAACGTACGGCGGCGTCGGAGGTGCAGGGCTGGGTTCATAAGGCGCAAGAATAAGACGGATGCCAAGTCAAGTCAAAACGAAATTTTGACGTTCTTGGGATTTGTGCAACGTCAGCCGGCCGGGTGGAGATCCGCCTCTGAGGTGAAGGAATCGGCGAAGAACGCATCCGGGTGCATCCCGCACTGGGCGGCAAAATCTGTGCGGGCCGAGTTGATTACCACCGGCGCGCCGCAGGCGTAGACCTCGTGGCCCGACAGGTCGGGGTGATCGGCCATCACCGCTTGGTGAACGAAGCCGGTGCGGCCTGTCCAGGCGTCTTCGGGCAGGGCGTTGGAGACGACCGGCACGTAGGTGAAGTTCGGCAGCGTGCGCGCCCATTCTTCGGCCTTGGCGTGCATGTACAGGTCTTGCGGGCGACGGCCGCCCCAGTACAGCGTCATCGGGCGCGTGCTGCCGATGAACTGTGCGTGCTCGATGATCGCCTTGATGGGCGCAAAGCCGGTGCCCGAGGCCAGCAGGATGATCGGCTTGTCGGATTCTTCACGCAGGAAGAAGCTGCCGAGCGGCCCCTCGAAGCGCAGGATGTCACGCTCCTTCATGGCCGGGGCGCCTTCCTTGGCGCCGAACACGTAGTCGGTAAAGGCGCCGCCCGGCATGTGGCGGATGTGCAGCTCGATCGGACCGTCGTCGTGCGGCGGGTTGGCGATCGAGTAGCTGCGGCGCTTGCCGTCGCGCAGGAGGAATTCCACGTACTGTCCGGCCAGAAATTGCATACGCTCGGTGGCAGGCAGTTGCAGCTTGACGATGGTGACGTCCGGCGCGGCCTTTTCCAGCGACGCGACGCGGCATGGAATCTTCTTGATGGGGACATCGCCCGCGCCGTGCACTTCGCGCACTTCGATGGTGACGTCCGTGGCAGGCGTGGCGCAGCAGAACAGCGCGCGGCCTTCGGTGGCCTCCTGGGCGCTCAGCGCGTTGGGCGAGTGGTTGCCCTGGACGATCGAGCCCTCGCGCACGAGGCCCTTGCACGAGCCGCACGCGCCGTTCTTGCAGCCGTACGGCAGGCCGATGCCCTGGCGCAGCGCGGCTGCAAGGATGGTCTCGCCGTCTTCGGCCTGGAATTGACGGCCGCTGGGCAGCACGTTGATCTGGTAAGCCATACTACAATCCAAATATGTTGAAAAGTGTGTCTGGTCGCCCATCTGGGCATGCAATGATGGTCAATCCGGCAGCACGTCCGATGGTGAATCAGTCAGCCGCTCGGCCATCTAAATCTTCGCTGCGCTTGCGCCGTCCCCGCGTGCTGATCGTCGGCTGCGGCGATGTTGGGCAACGCTGCCTGGCGACGCTCCGCACGCGTTTTCGCGTCTTTGCCGTCACCTCACGCCTTGAAGGGTGCGCTCCGTTGCGCGAAGCCGGTGCCGTGCCGATTGTCGCCAATCTGGACGATCCCGCGTCGTTGCGCCGCCTGCGAGGGTTAAGCGCCCGCGTGCTGCATCTGGCACCGCCGCCCTCTGCGGGCAACGATGATCCGCGTACTGCCGCGCTACTGCACGTGCTGGCGCAGCCAGCCCCGGTTTCCCCAGCTACAAAACCTCGCATTTTACCCGAGCGGGCACGCAGGCCGCGTGGCCTCACTGGCCGCTTGAAAACTCCCCTCCAAGCGCGTGCGTTCGTGTATGCCAGCACCAGTGGCGTCTACGGCGATGCAGGCGGCGCCTGGGTCGACGAATCCCGCCCGGTGAAGCCAACCACGGCGCGTGCCCAGCGCCGTGTCGCCGCAGAGCGCCGTGTGCGCTGGTTCGGTGCGGGCGGCGGCTGGCGCACGTCGATTTTGCGCATTCCCGGCATCTATGCGGCGGACCGGCTGCCTGTTGCGCGGCTCGAACGCGGCACGCCCGCCTTGCGCGCCGAGGACGATGTCTACACCAACCACATTCACGCCGACGACCTGGCGCGCGCCGTCGTTGCCGCGTTGTTCCGGGGGAAACCGCAGCGCGTTGTGCATGCCACTGACGCATCGGAGCTGCGCATGGGCGATTACTTTGATGCGGTGGCCGACGCGCGCGGCTTGCAGCGGCCGCCGCGCATTTCGCGAGCCGAGGCCGCACAGCAGATCGAGCCCGCGCTGCTGTCGTTCATGAGCGAATCGCGCCGGCTGCGCAACACGCGGCTCGTGCGGGAGTTGCGTATGGCGCTGCGCTACCCGACGGTGGCGGATTTCCTGAGTAGCGAGGCCTGACATGAAGGCGCCTGCGCCTGCCGCTGCAACGCCGTCGCACGGCACCCGGCTGCGCGTTGTGCGGTTGGCGCTTTGGCTGTCGGCAGTGGCGGTGGGCGTCGGTGCCTCCTGGTTTGCCGCCAGCTTCGTGGCGGATTCGATGAGCGCGCGCGACATGCAGCAGATGATCGATGCGCGCCGCCAGCTGGCCGCGCAGGTAGCGGAAGGTATGTCGAGCCAGATCACGGCCGACGTGGCCTTGCTGCGGGCGCTGCCGCAGACGCTCGCGCAGATCGATGCCATCCCGCGTGCCGTAGCGCGCGTCGACACCCGGCGCTGGAACCTGATGGACCAGGGCTCGCGTGCCCAAGAGGCGATGTCGCACCCGGAAGTGGCCGATATCGACGCATTCCTGAACACGACCGCCGGCAATCTCGGGCTCGACTACGTCTGGGTCGTCAACCAACACAATTACGTGGTGCTGGCCAATAACGCCGGTCATGCCGATTCGTTCGTTGGCGTGCAGTCGAGCATGCAGCCGTACATGAAGGAGGCGATGCTGGGCGGCCTCGGCGAACAGTTCACGATTGGCCGGGTGACGGGCGTGCCGGGCTTGTTCTTCGCTGCGCCGGTGTATGACGCTGGTGGATACCTGGTCGCGGCGATGGGCACCAAGGTGAGCCTCGCGAGGCTGCAGCACTGGGTGTCGCACCCGACGTCGCTGGTGACCGATCCGAACGGGCTGATCATTTTATCGACTGACGCGTCGCTGGTGGGCAAGATCCTGCCGGATGCGCGCCTGCAGCGCATGGGCGCCAGCGACCGGTACAACGCCTACCAGCGCGTCGACTTCGAACCGTGGCCCTATCAGCCCACGGCAAAGGCGCATCACGACGTGCCCAGCTGGGTGCCGGCCGAGGTGCGGGATACGCTGGCTTGGCGCGAGGGCAGTGCGATGCCATCGCTCACCGTGTCTCGCAATGCCAGTGCGGACCTCACCGTCGTCGTGGCCGAGCCGCTGCCTGCGTGGGGCCAGCAGATCGCCAATCATGCGCGCAACCGCGCGATCGGCTTCGTGCTGTTTGTAAGCGTGCTGGTGACGTTCGTGCTGGTGGCGTGGTCTCTGGTGCGCGAGCGGCAGCATCACCGCTTGACGCGCCATCTGAACCAGCGGCTGCAGCGCACCAACAGCGCGCTCGCCAACGAGGCGCATTTCGACCATCTCACGGGTGTGCTGACGCGGCGTCGCTTCCTGGCGCTGTTCGATACGGTGCTCGCACGTGCCCACAATCGCGGCGAACCGCTCGTGCTTGTGCTGGCCGATCTGGATCACTTCAAGCGCATCAACGACACATGGGGCCACGCTGTGGGCGACATGGCGCTGCAGCGCTTTGCATCGCTTGCCACGGGCGTGCTGCGCAGCAGTGATCTGGTCGGGCGTCTGGGCGGCGAGGAATTCGCCATGGTGATGGGCCGCACCACATTGGAGACGGCCACCGAGGTGGCGGAGCGCCTGCGTACGGCAGTGGCCGAGACGGACGAGAGTTTCCCGACCGGACTGTCGATGACCGTCAGCATGGGCATGACGGTCTGCCGCCCGGGCGATACGGCGTCGGAGATGCTCAAGCGCGCCGACCTGGCGCTGTATCGCGCCAAGGAAAGCGGGCGCAACCGGCACGTCGCCGGCTGAAACTGGCGACTAGCGCGCGACGCGGCCAGCGCGGCGGCGGCGAAGTTCGAGCTGCGTGCGCGTGCCCGACAGCGGCACACGGCGGAAGCGCTCGCGGCGCTGCTCCTCATCAAAGAACGCCAGGGAGGGTTTGACCAGATCGCTGCGCGAAACAATGCCCACCAGCGCGCGCGATTGCGAATCGGCCACCACCGGCAGCCGCTCCAACCCATGCACTGCCAGGCGCGTGGCGACGATGCGGCAGGTCTCGCCGGGCAGTGCCATCACGGGAGCATTCGCACCAAACAATTCGGCAACGGTGACGGCGCCGCGCTTCTGGCCCGCCAGCAGCGCATCGCGGTCAAGCATGCCGATCAGCCTGCCATTCGTCCCACCTTGCACGACCGGAAACGCGCGGTGCGCCTGCTTGGGCCCAAAGCGGTTGGCGAGTGTATCGGCCAGTGTGGCGTGTGCGTCGATGGTCTGCACCGAACGCGTCATGACTTCATCCACGGCGTGGCGCTCAAGCGGGTCGACAGCGTATTCGCGATAGATGTGGAAGCCGCGGCGCGCGATCTTCTCGGTCATGATCGAGCGCGGCATGGTCAGCACGACAAAGCCGTAGGACACGGCCACGGCCAGCAGAATTGGCAGCGGGGCGTTCACATCGTGTGTCAGCCCGAAGGCGAAGACGATGGCGGTGAGCGGGGCGCCCAGCACGCCGGCCAGCATGGCGGCCATGCATACTAGCGGCCACAGGCCTGGGTCACCACCCGGCAGCACGGGTCCGATCAGCACCCCCAAGCCGGCGCCCATCATCAGCAGCGGGGCGAGCACGCCGCCCGACGTACCGGAGCCCAGCGCGATCACCCAGATGATGGCCTTGACCACCAGCAGCGCCAGCGCCACGCTGATGGCGAGATGGTTGTGCAGCAGATCGCCGATGACGTCGTAGCCGACACCCAGCGCGCGCGGCTCGAAGTAGCCGCCAATGCCAACCACCAAGCCACCGATGGCCGGCCACCACATCCAGTGGATGGGCAGGCGGCCGAACAGGTCTTCGGTCTTGTACAGCGCCATCGACAGCGAGCGTGCCAGCGCGCCGCACAGCAACCCGGCGACCACGCACGAGCCCAGCGCAGGCAGCGTTGCCGGTGCGGTTTCCAGCGGGAAGAGGGGGCCGGGTTCCAGCACCAGCACACGGAGGAAGCCCGCCACGGCACATGCCACCGCCACGGGCAGCATGCTGCGCGGGCGCCATTCGAACAGCAGCAGTTCCACCGCCAGCAGCAGCGCGGCCACGGGCGTGCCGAACACGGCCGTCATGCCCGCCGTGGCACCGGCCACCAGCAGCGTCTTGCGCTCGGCGGCCGTCAGCTTGAAGAACTGCGCGAACAGCGAGCCGATCGCGCCGCCCGTCATGATGATCGGGCCTTCCGCGCCAAACGGGCCGCCGCTGCCGATCACGATGCCCGACGACAGCGGCTTGAGCACCGCCACCTTGGGCGACATCTTGCTCTTGCCGAACAGGATGGCCTCGATGGCCTCGGGAATGCCGTGGCCGCGAATCTTCTCCGAGCCAAAGCGCGCCATCAACCCGACGATCAGCCCGCCGATGAGCGGTACCGCAATCACCCATGCGCCGAGCGTGTTGGTGGCCGGCGAGCGGTCGGCCAGCGACAGCGTCTGGAAAAAGAATAGGTTGGTGAAGAAGCGGATCAGGTTGAGCAGCGCCACGGCGGCCAGCGTGGCAAACGCGGCGATGACGACCGCCAGCGCAGTGGTGCGGAACAGCGTGGTGTCGGTCGCAAAGTCGCGCCGGTGCTGGTGGTGTTCAAGGGTTTGCATGAGGTTACTGCTCGGCGGAGGGATCGGCGGGGTGATCGAGGTGGGGGATCTTGAAAGCGCGGCTGAAGGCCGACAGCTCGCTCTGATGCAGCCCGGCCAGCAGCGCGACGAGGTGATCACCCTTGCGGGAAAGGTGCACTTCCACCTGACGCGCGTCGGTATCGCTCTGACGGCGTTCGACCAGGCCCGCTTCTTCGCAGCGCGTGATGAGTGCCGCCGTGCCATGCGGCGCGGCCTGCAGGCGCTCGGCCAGCTCGCCGACGGTGGCCCATTCGCGCCCGGCATAGCCTTTCACGTGCAGCAGCAGCTGATACTGCAGCGGCGTGATGCCCTTGGCGTGGATCAGATCTTCAGATGCGCGCAGGAAGCGGCGCAGGTGATAGCGGAAATCGGAGAGGCTCTCGAACTCCTGCTTGGATAAAGGTCGGGCGGGGGTAGACATGGCGGAATCAAACGGTTCGGGCCGGAATATATCACGGTGTGACATATTTGGGAAAGCCCGCCGTGTTGCTGTATTGCCAACCCGGAGTGCGTTCTGACTTGCGTGGATTGTTGATTGCCAATCAAGACTGTTTCGTTGACGGGCGGGTTTTTCTGCAAAGGTGGAGCCCGCACACTGCGGTCCATGCCCTTTGCGCTGATAGCGAATGCATCGCCCGCAGCGCGCCTTTTGACCCGATCACAATCATGCCTCCCGCACTCGACAAACTGACCCACGGCGGCTTCAGCATTGGCATTGAACTGCCGCTGGACAACGATTGGTCCGCCACCGGCGACGCCAAGCGCCTGCGTGACGGGCGCCGCCACGGTGTGCCCGATATCGAACACCACGCAACCCTCGCCAAACTCGCGGATTCACTCGGCTTTCGTGCCCTGTGGGTGCGCGATGTGCCGGTGTATGACCCCGCATTCGGCGATGCCGCGCAGGTGTTCGAAGTGTTCTCTTACCTCGGCTACCTGGCTGGCATCACGCGCAACATTCTGCTCGGTACGGCGGCCGTTGTGGTGCCGCTGCGCGAGCCGCTGCTGACGCTCAAATCGACCACGACCATCCAGGAATTGAGTGGCGGTCGTCTGCTGCTTGGCGTGGCAAGCGGAGACCGGCCCGTCGAATATCCGCTGTTCGGCCGCGACTTCGAATCGCGCGGTGCAAGCTTCCGCGACCAGGTCGCGCTATTGCGTGACGGGGCGCGCGGCAGCTTGCCCGCCGGGGTGGAGATTCTGCCGGCCATGCGCACGCCGCTTCCGCTGCTGGTGGCCGGCCTGGCGCAACAGACGCCAGCGTGGATCGGCACCCACATGGACGGTTGCCTTGCCTACCCGGGCGCGCCGGCCGATCACGCGCAACGCGCCGCCGCATGGCGTGCCGTTGCGGGCGACAAGCCCTACGTGAGCTTCATCCACCTCGATCTGGCCGAAGACCCGCACGAACCGCTGCAACGTCATCGCTTTGGCGCACGTGCCGGGCGCATTGCACTGTCCGAAGAATTGGCGGCGATGCGCGAAGCCGGTGTGCAGCATATCGGGCTGCACTTCCGCCGAAATCGTCGCCCGCTTGCTGAAACGTTTGCGGAAATCGCGGCAGAGGTTCTGCCCGCTTTCCATTCCTCTGCTTTGGAGTACACCGCATGAACCCCACCCCCACTTCCGCCGAGCCCACGCGCAGCAGCGCGACGCTGCCGCTGCTCGCGCTTGCCGCCGGCGCCTTTGGCATCGGCACCACCGAGTTCTCGCCGATGGGCTTGCTGCCCGTGATTGCCGAGGGCGTGCATGTATCGATCCCCCAGGCCGGCATGTTGATCAGCGCGTATGCGATCGGCGTGATGGTCGGTGCGCCGATCATGACGCTGTTGCTCGCACGCTGGCCGCGACGCAAGGCGCTGATCGCGCTGATGAGCATCTTCACCATCGGCAACCTGCTGTCGGCCGTCGCGCCTGATTACACGACGCTGCTGCTCGCGCGGCTCGTCACCAGCCTCAACCACGGCGCGTTCTTCGGGCTGGGTTCCGTGGTTGCCGCTAGCCTCGTGCCGCGTGAGAAGCAGGCCAGCGCCGTGGCGACGATGTTCATGGGCCTGACGATCGCCAACGTCGGTGGCGTGCCGGCCGCGACGTGGCTTGGCCAGATGATCGGCTGGCGCATGTCGTTTGCCGCCACGGCAAGCCTGGGCCTGATCGCAATCGCCGGCCTGTTCACCGCGTTGCCGAAGGGCGATGCCGGCAAGATGCCCAACCTGCGCGCGGAACTTGCGGTGCTCACACGTCCCGCCGTGCTGGGCGCCCTTGCCACCACGGTGCTCGGTGCGGGCGCGATGTTCACGCTGTACACGTACGTCGCCCCCACACTCGCTCAGTTGACCGGTGCCTCGCCGGCGTTCGTGACGGCCATGCTGGTGCTGATCGGCATCGGTTTTTCGATCGGCAACATTGCCGGTGGCCGCCTGGCCGATCGCTCGCTCGACGGCAGCCTGATCGGCTTTCTGTTGTTGCTGATCGTGACGATGCTCGCGTTTCCTCTGCTCGCCAAGACACACGTCGGTGCGGCCGCCGCGCTGCTGGTGTGGGGCATTGCCACCTTCGCGGTTGTGCCGCCGTTGCAGATGCGTGTGATGCGCGCCGCGGCTGAAGCGCCGGGCCTCGCTTCGTCGGTCAACGTGGGGGCGTTCAACCTCGGCAACGCCCTGGGCGCGGCAGCGGGTGGTGCGGCTATCTCCGCAGGCTTGGGCTATGCGGCAGTGCCGATTGTCGGCGCCGCGATTGCTGCGGCAGGCCTTGCGCTGGTGGGGCTGCATGTCGTGCAGCGCAGGACGCGCCTTGCCATGAACCCCTGATTCGATTTCCCCTTGGAGCACAAGATGAACAAGATTCCCGCTTTTGGCCTTGGCACGTTTCGCCTGAAGGGTCAGGTTGTCATCGACTCGGTTCGCAATGGCCTGGAACTCGGCTACCGCGCAATCGACACGGCCCAGATCTACGGCAATGAAGCCGACGTGGGCGAGGCCATTGTCGGCTCCGGCGTGCGCCGCGAAGACCTCTTCCTCACCACCAAGATCTGGGTCGACAACTACGCCAAGGGCAAGCTTGCGGCAAGCCTCGAAGACAGCCTCGCCAAGCTGCGAACCGACTACGTCGACCTCACGCTCATCCACTGGCCTGCGCCCAACAACGGCGTGTCGCTCGAAGAATTCATGACCGCGCTGGCCGATGCCAAGGCCCGGGGTTTGACGCGCGAGATCGGCGTCTCGAACTTCAACATCGCGCTGACGCAACAGGCGATGGCGGCGGTCGGCAAAGACGCCATCGCCACCAACCAGATCGAGCTGAGCCCGTATCTGCAGAACCGCAAGCTCGTTGAATTCCTGCAGCACGAGGGCATTCACGTCACGTCGTACATGACGCTTGCGTACGGCAAGGTGCTGGGCGATCCGGTGATCGGCGCGGTTGCGCGGCGGCACGAGGCAACGCCGGCGCAGGTGGTGCTGGCCTGGGCGATGCAGCTCGGCTATTCGGTGATCCCGTCGTCGACCAAGCGCGAGAATCTTGCGAGCAACCTGCGCGCACAAGCGCTGCAACTGACGGCAGACGACATGGCGCAGATCGCCGCGCTTGAGCGCAACGGCCGCGAGGTGTCACCCGAGGGGCTTGCGCCGGCGTGGGATTGAACGCCGCGCCGTCGGCACAATAGAAAAAGCCGCTCTTCGGAGCGGCTTTTTCACGTTGACGAGCGCTTGGCCCGTGACGCATCAGTCGTCCAGTTGCGACAGGTCGCGCACCGCGCCCTTGTCCGCCGACATGACCAGCTTGGCGTACGCCTTGAGCGCGGCCGACACCTTGCGCGGACGCGGCTGCGCAGGCTTCCAGCCTTTGGCGTTCTGCTCTTCGCGGCGACGCGCGAGTTCTTCGTCCGACACCAGCACGTTGATCGTCCGGTTGGGGATATCGATGCGGATCTTGTCGCCGTTGCGCACCAGGCCGATCGCGCCGCCTGCAGCCGCTTCCGGCGAGCAGTGACCGATCGACAGGCCCGACGTGCCGCCCGAGAAGCGGCCGTCCGTCAGCAGCGCGCAGGCTTTGCCCAGGCCCTTGGACTTGATGTAGCTCGTCGGGTACAGCATTTCCTGCATGCCGGGGCCACCCTTCGGGCCTTCGTAACGCACGACCACCACGTCGCCGGCCTTGACCTTGTCGGCGAGGATGTTCGCGACCGCTTCGTCCTGCGATTCGGTCACGTGCGCCGTGCCTTCGAACACGAGAATGCTTTCGTCCACGCCGGCGGTCTTCACCACGCAGCCGTCCAGCGCGATGTTGCCCCGGAGCACGGCCAGACCGCCTTCCTTCGAGAACGCATGCTCGTTCGAGCGGATACATCCTTCGGCGCGGTCAAGGTCCAGGCTCGGCCAGCGCGTGTTCTGGCTGAACGCGACCTGCGTCGGGATACCGGCGGGGCCGGCACGGTAGAACGTCTGCACGGCTTCGTCCGACGTGCGGACGATGTCCCACTGGTCCAGCGCGTCCTTCATCGTGGGCGCGTGCACGGTGGGAGCGTCGGTGTGCAGCTTGCCAGCGCGGTCCAGCTCACCCAGGATGGCCATGATGCCGCCGGCGCGGTGCACGTCTTCGATGTGGTACTTGTTCGTGTTCGGCGCAACCTTGCACAGCTGCGGCACGACGCGCGAAAGGCGGTCGATGTCCGCCATCGTGAAGTCGATCTCGGCTTCCTGTGCGATGGCCAGCAGGTGCAGGATCGTGTTGGTCGAACCGCCCATCGCGATGTCGAGCGTCATGGCGTTCTCAAATGCCTTGAAGCCGACCGAACGCGGCAGCACACGTTCGTCGTCCTGCTCGTAGTACTGGCGGGCCAGTTCAACGATGCGGTGGCCGGCGCGCTTGAAGAGCTGCTCGCGGTCTGCGTGCGTGGCGACCACGGTGCCGTTGCCCGGCAGCGACAGGCCCAGGGCTTCGGTCAGGCAGTTCATCGAGTTGGCCGTGAACATGCCCGAGCACGAACCGCAGGTCGGGCATGCCGAGCGCTCGACTTCGGCCACTTCCTCGTCGGAATACTTGCTATCGGCCGCGATCACCATCGCGTCGATCAGGTCGAGCTTCTTGATCTCGATGGCCTTGGTGACCGGGTTGGCCAGGCGCGTCTTGCCCGCTTCCATCGGGCCGCCCGAGACGAAGATCACCGGAATGTTCAGGCGCATGGCGGCCATCAGCATGCCCGGGGTGATCTTGTCGCAGTTGGAGATGCACACCATGGCGTCGGCGCAGTGCGCGTTGACCATGTATTCGACCGAGTCGGCAATGATGTCGCGGCTGGGCAGCGAATACAGCATGCCGTCGTGGCCCATGGCGATGCCGTCATCCACGGCAATCGTGTTGAATTCCTTGGCAACACCGCCCGCGGCTTCGATCTCGCGCGCGACGAGCTGACCGAGGTCTTTCAGGTGCACGTGGCCGGGCACGAACTGGGTGAACGAGTTGACCACCGCGATGATCGGCTTCTGGAAGTCTTCATCTTTCATGCCGGTGGCGCGCCAGAGCGAGCGTGCCCCCGCCATGTTGCGGCCGGCGGTGGAGGTTTTGGAACGGTATGCGGGCATTTTGGGTGCTGAAGAAAGTCGATGGTGGGGCGGGCCACGCGGATAAAGGCCCTCGCGCGCCCGTGCGATCAACCTCTTGAGCCGCGCCCGGGGCAAAACCCGCATTATCCCACGCCTGGCGGGGCGCGTTGCTGGCTGTCGTCGGGTTGGTGAGTGCCAATGAAAAAGCCGCTTCTGCGTGAACAGAAGCGGCTTGAATTCTGGTGCCCGAGGCCGGAATCGAACCGGCACGCCTTGCGGCGGGGGATTTTGAGTCCCCTGCGTCTACCAATTTCACCACTCGGGCGGGTGCTGATGAGCCGGCAATTATGCCAGAAGTCTGGCCAGCCAAACAAGGCGGGCTGGAAGATGCTCAATCCGCCTGTTGATTGTTCTGCTGCTCCAGCACGCGCAGCAGCGACGCCGTATCGTCATATCCCCAGCCATTGGCGACCAGCGTATTGAGCTGCGAAGCCACGAGCTCCATCGCCGGCATCTGCAGGCCGAGTTCCTGGGCGATCTCGCGCACGAGGCCAAAATCCTTGTCATGCAGGCGGGCTTCGATGCCGGCGGCAAAGTTACGCTCTGCCATCTTGGGGCCCATCATGTCGAGCATGCGGCTGCCCGCAAAGCCCGGGCCGATGGCTGCCAAAACACGCGACGGGTCGGTGCCCTGGGCTCGTGCAAACAGCATGGCTTCGGCAATGCCCTGAATATTGATGACCTGCACGATCTGGTTGCACGCCTTGGCTACCTGGCCGGCACCGTGATCGCCGACGTGTGTGATCGTCGTGCCCAGCAGTTCGAGCAGCGGCCGAACGCGTTCCAGCACCTCAGGCTTGCCGCCCACCATGATCGACAGCGTGGCCTTTTGCGCGCCCATGGTGCCGCCCGAAACCGGCGCATCGAGAAATTCGATGCCTGCTGCTTCCAGCTCGGCCGCAATGCGGCGCGTGGCTACGGCGGAGATCGTGCTGTGGTCGATGCACACAGCGCCGCGCGGTGCGCCATGGACGACGCCATCCGGGCCCAGCAGCACGCCTTCCACATCGGCCGTGGAGGTGATGTTGGTGAAGATGACTTCGGCGTCGCGTGCGGCTTCCGCAGGGGTGCTGCAGGGCTCGGCGCCGATGGCGCGCGCATTGTCGGCGGCCTCCGGACGGCGCACATAGGCGCGCACGGTGTGCCCGGCGGCAATCAGGTGCTGGACCATCGGCGTGCCCATGTTGCCGAGGCCGATGAAGGCGATACGTGTCATGGCAGATCTGTGCGTGTTGGATTAGCGCGGGCCAGCGTAAGCAAAGCGGCCGTTTTTGATAATGCCCATCACGCGCGAGCGTTGGTCGAAGCCCTGGTGATCCTGGGCATTCAGGTTCAGCACGCCGTTGGGCACAGTCAGATCGCGCGTGTTTTCCAGCGCGTCGCGCAGGGCGGCGCGGAAAGCGGGTGTGCCAGGCTTGGCGCCGGTCTTGAGCGCGCGGGCCGTGGCGTTGTCGAGCAACTGCCACGCGCCCCATGCGTCGCCCGCAAATTGCGTGACGGTGTTGGGGCCGTACTTGGCTTCATAGCGATCGGCAAATTCCACGGCGACTTTGCGTACCGGATGGCTGGCCGGCAGCTCGCGCGCCACCACCACGGGGCCGGTCGGGAAGAGGGTGCCTTCCACGTCCTTGCCGCCCACCTTGAGGAATTCCGTGCTGGCGATGCCGTGCGTCTGGTAGATGTGGCCCTTGTAGCCGCGCTCGACCAGCGTGCGTTGGGGCAGGGCGGCCGGGGTGCCGGCGCCGGCAATCAGGATGGCGTCGGGCCTGGCGGCCATCAGTTTGAGAATCTGGCCGGTCACACTGGTATCTGTGCGCGCAAAGCGCTCGTTGGCCACCACGTGCAGCTTGCGCACTTCGGCCAGCTTCGAGAATTCACGCCACCAGCTTTCGCCATACGCATCGGTAAAGCCGATAAAGCCGACGGTGTGCACGCCGCTGTCCGCCATGTGCTGCGTAACGAGCGTGGCCATCTGCGAATCGTTCTGCGGCATCTTGAAGGCCCAGCGGCGTTTGGCGTCCTGCGGCTCGACGATGGAAGCGGAGGCGGCCAGCGTGATCATCGGCGTTTGACCTTCAGCCACCGCGTCGAGCGAGGCCAGCGCCGTCGGCACGATCGTCGGGCCGACGATCACATCCACCTTGTCTTCGGCGATCAGCTTGCGCACGTCGCGCACCGCCATCGACGGGTCGGATGCGTCGTCCAGGATGATGACCTGCGCACGCTGGCCGCCGATGGTCGCGGGCCACATCTGCACGGTGTTCTTGCTGGGAATGCCAATGGCCGCAGCGGGGCCAGTGGTCGACAGCACCACACCCACGCGGATGTCGGCTTGGGCGGGCAGGGCAATGGCGGCTGCGCTGGCAAGGAGCGCGAGGCCGCACAGCAGGCGACGTCGGGTCGTCATGAAATCTCCGGGGAAGTTGGGCAATTGCAATTGCGGGCGAATCAGAGCTCGTACGCTTCGTGATCGCCGGACATGAGTTGTTCTACCAGCTTGCGCGTGAGCGTCGGCGCAAACAGTTCGATGAAGGTGTAGACGAAGCCGCGCAAATACGCGCCTTGTTTGACGCCGAGGTGCGTGACGTTGGTGCCGAAGAGGTGGCCGGCCGGAATCGCGCGCAGGTTGCGGTCGCGCTCTGCGTCAAACGCGACGCCCGCCACGATGCCGACGCCCAGGCCCACTTCCACGTAGGTCTTGATGACATCCGCGTCGATGGCCTCTAGCACGATGTCGGGCTTGATCTGGCGCAGCTCGAAGGCGTGGTCGATCTTGGGGCGCCCGGCAAAGTGCTGGTCGTATGTGATGATCGGATAACCCTTCAGGTCATCCAGCGTCAGGTGCTGGCGAGACAGAAGCGGGTGATCAGGCGGCGTGACCACCACATGCTGCCACTGGTAACCCGGGATCGAGATCAGATCCTTCACATGCGACATGCCTTCGGTGGCGATGGCAAGGTCGGCCTGGTCGTGCAGGACCATCTCGGCAATCTGCGCGGGCGTGCCCTGCTGAATGGACAGGCGAACCTTGGGGTATTTGCGCGTGAACTCGGCAATCGCCTTGGGCAGCGCGTAGCGCGCCTGCGTGTGCGTGGTGGCGATGGTGAAGTTGCCCTGGTCCTGCGCAGCGTAGTCCTTGCCGACGCGCTTGAGGGTTTCGACCTCTTCCAGCACGCGCTCGACCGAGGCCAGGATGCGTCTGCCCGGTTCCGTGAGACCCCGGATGCGCTTGCCGTGCCGGGTGAAGATATCGACGCCCAGCTCCTCTTCCAGCTCGATGATCGCCTTGGAGACGCCGGGTTGTGATGTATAGAGCGCTTTCGCGGCCTCTGTCAGGTTGAATTTCTGCCGCACGGCTTCGCGCACGAAGCGGAATTGGTGAAGGTTCATGGCTGCGCGGTCGATAAAGAAGAACGGGTGCGAACTGAACGCTACTTATAACCGACACCATATAAACAAACAATTTTTTATTGGTTTGGGATATGAGGCGCGTTCATTACGATGCTCGAACTTCGTGATAACACGCCCTCACTGTCCCCCGCGCCATGACGCTCGCCTATACGGTTTCCGGTTTGCTGGTCGGCCTGTTGGTCGGCCTGACGGGCGTTGGCGGTGGATCGCTGATGACTCCGCTGCTGACGCTGATGTTCGGCTTTTCGCCAGCGACCGCTGTCGGCACGGACCTGGCATTTGCCTCGTTGACCAAGGGCGTTGGCACGATCGCACATCGTAGCCACGGTCATATTCGCTGGGACATCGTCAAGCGCCTCTGCCTGGGCAGCCTGCCCGCCGCGCTGGTGACGGTGATCGTGCTGAAGACGGCCGGCAACCTGGATGCGGAGTGGATGCACGTGATTCGCGTGACGATCGGCGCGTCGGTCATCCTGACGGTGATTTCGCTGCTGTTCCGTCAGCGCGTATTGGGCTGGCTGGCGGCCAACCCGCGTTATCGTCTGCAGGGCACGGCACTGGCCGTGGCCACGGTCATCGTCGGCGTGGTGCTGGGCGTGCTGGTGACGGTGTCGTCCATTGGTGCAGGCGCCGTGGGCGCGACGCTCATCCTGATCCTGTATCCCGAATTGAAGAGCGCCGAAGTGGCCGGCACCGACATCGCCTATGCCGTGCCGCTGACCGCCGTGGCGGGCCTGGGCCACATGTATCTGGGCACGATCGACTGGAACCTGCTGGTGTCGCTGCTGGTGGGCTCCATCCCGGGTATCTGGCTGGGCGCGCGCCTGTCCAAGAATCTGCCGGAACGTCTGGTGCGCGGCGCGCTTGCCGCCACGCTGACGATCACGGCCATCAAGCTGGTGTCGTGATGCGTGATCGCATGCCGGCCCTGCTTGATTGTGGCTGCTGTCGCTGAGCCGGCAGCAGCACCATAACGAAACGCTTTCCCCAAATTGAATCGCACGCCGGCCCAGCCGGATTGGACCGAACAGTCATGTATCAATACGACGCTTACGACCACCGCCTCGTCGCAGACCGCGTAGAGCAGTTTCGCGACCAGGTGCGCCGCCGTATCTCGGGCGAACTGACGGAAGAAGAGTTCCTGCCGCTGCGCCTGCAGAATGGCCTGTACTACCAGCGCCACGCCTACATGCTGCGCGTGGCGATTCCGTATGGCCATCTGCGCGCCAAGCAACTGCGCATGCTCAGCCACATCGCCGCCGAGCATGATCGCGGGTACGGCCACTTCAGCACGCGCCAGAACATCCAGTACAACTGGATCGAGCTGGAGCAGGTGCCCGACATCCTGGCCAAGCTGGCCTCGGTGGAGATGCATGCCATCCAGACTTCGGGCAACTGCATCCGTAACATCACGACGGATCAGTTTGCCGGCGTGGCACCGGACGAGGTGATCGACGCGCGTCCGCTTGCAGAAATCCTGCGCCAATGGTCGACGTTCATTCCTGAATTCGCGTTCCTGCCGCGCAAGTTCAAAATCGCCGTGTCGGCCTCGCGCGAAGACCGTGCCGTGACGCAACTGCACGACATTGGTGTCTACGCCTATGAGAAGAACGGCCAGACCCTGCTGCGCATCCTGGCCGGCGGCGGCATGGGGCGCACCCCGATCCTGGGCGCGATCATCAAGGAAGACCTGCCGTGGCAGCACATGCTGTCGTACATCGAGGCTGCCGTGCGTGTGTACAACCGCTACGGCCGCCGCGACAACAAGTACAAGGCGCGCATCAAGATTCTCGTGAAGGCCATCGGCGCGGAAGAATTCGCCCGCCAGGTGGAAGAAGAGTGGCAGCACATCAAGGATGGCCCGTCGACCATCCCGCAGGCCGAGTTCGACCGCGTGGCGCAATTCTTCGCGCCGCCCGCGTATGAAAAGCTGGCCGACACCGACGCCACCTACGAAAAGGCGCTGCTGGAGAACAAGGCGTTCGCCCGCTGGGTGAGCCGCAATGTGCATCCGCACCGCGTGCCGGGCTACGCTGCCGTTACGCTGTCGCTCAAGCCGGGCGCGGCGCTGCCGCCGGGTGATGCGACGGCCGAGCAGATGTCGCTGGTGGCGGATTGGTCCGAGCGCTTTGGTTTTGGCGAGCTGCGTGTCGCGCACGAGCAGAACCTGATCCTGCCGGATGTGAAGAAGCACGATCTGTTCGAGCTGTGGCAATTGGCCAAGGAACACGGCATGGCCACCGCAAACATCGGCCTGCTGACCGACATCATTGCGTGCCCGGGCGGCGACTTCTGCTCGCTGGCGAACGCCAAGTCGATCCCCATCGCACAAGCAATTCAGGCCCGTTTCGACAATCTGGACTTCGTTCACGATCTGGGCGAGCTCTCGCTCAACATCTCGGGTTGCATCAACTCGTGCGGGCACCACCACGTCGGCAACATCGGCATCCTGGGTGTCGATAAGCACGAAGAGGAGTGGTACCAGGTGTCGCTGGGCGGCGCGCAGGGCAACGATTCGGCGATCGGCAAGATCATCGGCCCGTCGTTCAAGGCTGAAGAAATGCCCGACGTGATCGAACGCATCATCGACACCTTCGTTGCCAACCGCACGGAAGACGAGCTGTTCATCGACACCTATCACCGCATCGGCATGGCTCCGTTCAAGGAACGCGTCTACGCCCGTGAAGAAGCCTGAACGCCGAGGGAAATGAACATGAGCAAGATCATCAAGCTGCAAAACGGTGCCCCGCAAGTCGTGGCTGACGAATGGGCCGTGCTGCGTGCGCCGGAAGGGGGCGAACTGACGCAAGCCGACGTGGAGGCCGCTGCGCACGCCATCGTGCCGCTGGCCTATTGGCAAGCCAACCGCGATGCGCTGCTCGGCCGCGCCCGCGCTGGCACGCTGGCGGTGTGGCTCGCTCCGGACGACGAGCCGTTCGCGCTGGAGGCTGACCTGCCGAACCTGTCGCTGGTGGCGGTGGATTTCCCGGTCTTTCGTGACGGCCGCGGCTACAGCACCGCGTTCCTGCTGCGCCAGCGCCTGGGCTTTACGCGTGAGTTGCGCGCCATTGGCGACGTGCTGCGCGATCAGCTCGACTTCATGCGCCGTTGCGGTTTTGACGCCTACGCCGTGCGCGCAGACAAGAACATCGACGACGCGCTGAATGGCTTTGGCGAGATCAGCGTGCGGTACCAAGGCGCCGTCGATGAACCGCGCCCGCTGTTCCGCCGCGAGCGTGCTGTCCAGGAGGCCGCGTGAGCCTGAGTGACGCACAAGAAGGCCAAGAGATCGCCGTGTCCGAAGTGCCGGTGTCCGCAATCGGGCGCCCCGTGCTGTGGGCGCGCCCCGTCTACACCGGCACGGCGGAAGCCCTGGCCGCCAAGGAAGCTGCGCTGTTTGAGCGCCTGGCCGAGATTGCCGCCAAGCACGGCGTGGCGAAGTTCGCCACCAGCCTGGCCGCCGAAGACATGGTCGTGACAGATGCCATCCTGCGCAGCCCCGAAGCCGTACGCGCGCACCTGCCGATCTTCACGCTGCAAACCGGGCGCCTGCATGCCGAAACGCTCGCGATGCTCGACCGCATCCGCGCGCACTACGGTTATGCGATCGAGCAATACACACCGGACGCTCGCGCGGTGGAAGCCTACGTACGCGACCATGGCCTCAACGCCTTTTACGACAGCATCGAGCTGCGTAAGGCCTGCTGCAACATCCGCAAGGTGGTGCCGCTGAACCGCGCACTGAAAGACGCCGACGCATGGCTCACGGGCCAGCGCCGAGAGCAGGCTGTCACCCGTGCCGACCTGCCGTTTGCCGAAGACGACACCGCGCGCGGCATCGCCAAGTACAACCCGCTGTTCGACTGGTCCGAGGCCGAAGTCTGGGCTTACCTCGAGCAGCACAACGTGCCGACCAACGCGCTGCATGACAAGGGCTATCCCAGCATTGGCTGCGAGCCTTGCACGCGCGCGGTGCGTGCCGGCGAGGACGTGCGTGCCGGCCGGTGGTGGTGGGAATCGCGCGACAGCAAGGAATGCGGTCTGCATGCGGCAAATGCGGTGACAAATTCGGCGACGAATCTGTCGCAAAAGAATTGAGCGAAAGCGAAGGAAGAATCATGGGAGTGATGAGCGAGATCCCCGGCACGGCCCTGACGCCTGTGCAGAACGAACACCTCGACTGGCTGGAAGCCGAGTCGATCTACATCATCCGCGAGGTGGTGGCCGAGTGCCGCAACCCGGCGCTGCTGTTCTCCGGCGGCAAGGATTCGATCGTCATGCTGCATCTGGCGCTCAAGGCATTCCGCCTGGGTGACCGCAAGATCGATCTACCGTTCCCGCTGGTGCACATCGACACGGGGCACAACTACCCGGAAGTGATCACCTTCCGCGACGAGCAGGTTGCCAAGCTGGGTGCGCGTCTGGTGGTCGGGCATGTGGAAGATTCCATCAAGCGCGGCACGGTGCGCCTGCGCAAGGAAACCGACTCGCGCAACGCCGCCCAGGCTGTCACGCTGCTGGAAACGATCGAATCGCACGGCTTCGACGCCCTGATGGGCGGCGCCCGGCGCGATGAAGAAAAGGCCCGCGCGAAGGAACGCATCTTCTCGTTCCGCGATGAATTCGGCCAGTGGGATCCGAAGGCGCAGCGCCCGGAACTCTGGAGCCTGTACAACGCCCGCATGGCGCAAGGCGAGCAGATGCGCGTGTTCCCGATCTCCAACTGGACGGAACTCGACGTGTGGCAGTACATCGCCCGCGAGAACCTGGCCCTGCCGCCGATCTACTACGCGCATCAACGTGAAGTTGTGCGCAAGAACGGCCTGCTGGTGCCGGTGACGTCGATCACGCCCAAGGCCGATGGCGACGTGAGTGAAGTCCTGTCGGTGCGCTTCCGCACCGTGGGCGACATCAGCTGCACGTGCCCGGTGGCGAGCACTGCCGCCACGCCGGCCGAGATCATCGCCGAGACGGCCGTCACCGAAATCACTGAACGCGGCGCCACGCGCATGGACGACCAGACGAGCGAAGCCTCAATGGAAAAGCGCAAGAAGGAAGGGTATTTCTGATCATGACAACGCATTCGACGCATCCTGCATCGCACCAAGGCCTGCTGCGCTTCATCACCGCCGGTTCCGTTGACGACGGCAAGAGCACACTGATCGGCCGCCTGCTGTACGACAGCAAGGCCGTGCTGACCGACCAGCTGCAAGCGCTGGCCAACGCCAAGAACAAGCGCACTGCCGGCGAGCAGATCGACTTCTCGCTGCTGACCGACGGCCTGGAAGCCGAGCGCGAGCAGGGCATCACGATCGACGTGGCGTACCGCTATTTCTCGACTGCGCGTCGCAAGTTCATCATTGCCGACACGCCGGGCCACGAGCAGTACACCCGCAACATGGTGACCGGCGCCTCGACCGCGCACGCTGCCATCATCCTGATCGATGCCACGCGTGTGACGACCGTCGATGGCAAGACGGAGCTGCTGGCCCAGACCAAGCGCCATTCGGCCATCGTGAAGCTGCTGGAGCTGCAACATGTGATCGTGGCCATCAACAAGATGGATCTGGTCGACTACAGCGAAACGCGCTTCAACGAAATCCGTACCGCCTACGATGCATTGGCCACGCAACTGGGCCTGCGCGACGTCCGTTATGTGCCGGTGTCGGCGCTGCGCGGCGACAACATCGTGCACGCATCGGAAGCCATGCCGTGGTATCAGGGCGAGCCGCTGCTGGCTTTGCTCGAAGACCTGAAGGTGGAAGAGACCGCTCCGGCGGGCGACGATGCGCTGCGCTTCCCGGTGCAGCTGGTGGCGCGCCAGGATGGCTCGCAAGCCGATGATTTCCGCGGCTACATGGGTCGTGTGGAAGCCGGCACAGTGCGCGTCGGCCAAGCCGTGCGCGTGCTGCCTGCCAACCGCGAAACCACGGTGGCCGAGGTGCTGACGCCCAATGGCGCGGCTGAATCCGCCGGCCCCGGCGAGACCATCACCGTGCGCCTGGCGGACGACGTGGACATCTCGCGCGGCGACACCATCGTCGCTGCCCCGACCACTGCCGCCAACGCAGCCAAGAAACTGCACGCCGACCTGTGCTGGTTCGACGAACACGAACTGAACCCGGCCCGCAAATACGTGCTCAAGCACACCACGGCCACCGTGTTTGCACGCGTGTCGGATGTGGAGCGTGTGCTCGACGTGCATACGCTGTCGCACGAAACCGGCCGCAAGCAGATCGCGCTCAACGATATCGGTACGGTCAATATCAGCCTGCAGAAGCCGATCGTGTGCGACGCGTACGGTGACAACCCGGCGACCGGCGCGTTCATCCTGGTGGACGAAGCCACGCACCATACAGTGGCGGCTGGCATGATCCGTGCATTTTCCTGATGTGGATGGGGCGCGGTAGTGCGCCCCGCAGGAAAAGGCAAAGGAACCTAGGCAATGGAAGCGAAGACCCCCAAAACACTCGGCCGCGTGAGCCTGATTGGTGCCGGCCCGGGCGCGGCGGACCTCATCACGGTGCGCGGTGCACGATTGTTGGGCGAAGCCGAGGTCGTGCTGCATGACGCACTGGTCTCGCCCGAGGTCTTCCAGTACTGCCCGCAGGCCGTGCTGATTGCGGTCGGCAAGCGCTGCGGCAAGCGTTCGACCGCGCAGCGCTTCATCAATCGCCAACTCGTCGACCTGGCCACCAAGTACCAGCGCGTCGTGCGTCTGAAGGGCGGCGATCCGATGCTGTTTGGCCGTGCTGACGAGGAACTGCAGGCGCTCGAGCAGGCCGGCATCGAATACGAAATCGTTCCGGGCATTACGGCAGCGCTGGCAGCCGCGTCCGCCATCCGCCAGCCGCTAACCAAGCGCGGCGTCGCCCGCAGCGTCGCGTTTGTTACGCAAGCCAAGGCGGCCGATCCGGATACGCCGCAACCCGAAGGCATTGTGCCGGAACCCGTGGCGCAGGCCGATTCGCTCGTCTACTACATGGGCCGCGATCAAGCCGCTTCCATCGCTGCAGACCTGATCGCCCGTGGCCGCGCCCCGTCGACGCCTGCCTGGGTGGTCGAGGCTGCAACCACGCCCGAGCAGCGCTCGGCTTGTTTCACGCTGCGGCAAATGGCCGATGGCGCCGCCGCGCAGTGGATCAACCCTGAGCATCCGAGCTTGCTGATGATCGGCGACGCGTTTGCCGCGCGGGCCACGGCATCCGCGCCGGAAGTCCTCGTCAGCGAGCCGCACATCCTGGCCGCCTGAGCGAAGCTCAGAACGCCAGCGCCACCTTCCCGAACACCGTTCCGGTTTCCATCGCCCGGAACGCCTCCCGCGCTTCCTGCCACGGCCGTACCTGATCGACGATCGGGTGCAAGCCGTGCAGCGCCAACGCCCGGTTCATCGCCTCGAATGACGCGCGCGATCCGACCGACGCCGGCCGGATCACCGCCTTGCGCGCGAAAATCTCCAGCGGATTCACGCCACCCTCGCGCCCG
This sequence comes from Ralstonia sp. VS2407, assembly GCF_052950655.1. Classification (NCBI taxonomy): domain Bacteria; kingdom Pseudomonadati; phylum Pseudomonadota; class Betaproteobacteria; order Burkholderiales; family Burkholderiaceae; genus Ralstonia; species Ralstonia sp. VS2407. The sequence goes on along the minus strand of NZ_JBRFVG010000004.1, from coordinate 396,392 downwards.
GCCAGATAGCCGACCAAGTGGATCTGCCCGCCCACCCGCAACGCTTTCAGCGAGCGCTGCAGCGTGCCCCCGCCACCCACTTCGATGACGTGATCGACGCCGCGGCCGTCCGTGCGCGCGAGCACCGCTTCGTGCCATTCGGGCGTCGCGCGGTAGTTGATCGTGTCCGACTCCGGCACACCCAGCCCCCGGACGCGCTCCAGCTTGGCGTCGCTGCTCGACAGCACGATGGGCCTCGCCCCCGCCATCAGTGCGAACTGCACCGCGAACATTGAGACGCCGCCGGTGCCCTGCACGAGTACCGTCTCGCCGGGCTGCAGGCCGCCAGCCTCAATCAGGCAATGCCAGGCGGTGAGGCCCGCGCAGGGCAGGGTGGCGGCTTCGGTGTCGCTCAGGTGCGGCGGCACAACCACCGCGCCGCCCGCGTCCAGGCGGATGGTATCGGCCAGCCAGCCGTCGATCGGGCCGCCGAGCATGCGGCGCGTGTCGGCGTTGCGGAAGTCTCCGCCGTCCCAGCGTTGCCAGAAGGTGCCTGCGACACGATCGCCAATGCTTACGCGCGTCACGTTCTCGCCAATGGCCACGACTTCCCCAACGCCATCCGACAGCGGGATCAGCGGCAGCGGAAAGCGCGTGAAGAACGTGCCGGAGACAATTTCCAGATCGCGGTAGTTGAGCGACGCGGCGTGCGTGCGCACGATGATTTCGTCGGGGGCGGGTGTGGGCGTGTCGCGCTCGATGGGGCGCAGGGCGTCGATGCCGTAACCGTCGGTCAGTGCCAGGGCTTTCATGGTGTCCGTGTCCTCCGTGGGGGAAAGCAACGCAACAGCGCGTCTGGCGATACTGTGGCGCCTTGCCTAAGATGAATCCAATTCAATTTGCTCAAACAAAACATAACAATTGGGAATGTCTTCATGCTTGAGGAAATGCGCACCTTCGTGCTGCTGGCGCAGACCGGTTCGATTGCCCGTGTGGCCGAGCGCCTGCCGCTCACGCAGCCGGCCGTCACCAAGCAGATCCAGCGGCTGGAGCGCGCGCTGGATACGGTGCTATTCGACCGGCGCGTCAAGCCGTTCCGCCTGACAGCTGAAGGCGAAGCAGTGCTGGCACGCTGTCGCGCCATCGTGGGGGAGTTCGAGGCGCTGCGCACCAGCGTGCGCGCGAGTGGCGAACCGGAGGGCTCGCTGCGCGTGGGCGTGAGCCATGCGGTGGGCGATGCGCGGTTTGCGCGCGTATTGTCGGGCTTGCGAGAGCGCTTTCCGGCCGTGTCATTCCGCCTGAGCTGCGAGTGGGGCGGTGTGCTGCGCGAACGCTTGAAACGCGCTGAGCTGGACGCCGCGCTGTGGCTGACGCCGTCCAACGCCCGCGGTAACCATGCCGATGCGGAAATTCGCGTGATCGGCACCGAGCCCGTCAGCCTGATTGCCGCGCCCGCGCGCAAGCTGCCGGCCACGCTGTCGATGGCGCAGGTCACTGACGAAGCGTGGGTGCTGAACCCCACCGGATGCGAGATGCGCGCCTGGCTTCTCGGCCGCTTCGAAGCGGATCGGTTGACGCCAAACGTCGCGGCAGAAGTGCAATCGGTGCCGCTACAGCACGCGCTGGTGGCCGAAGGCTTCGGGCTCGGGTTTGCGCCCGTGAGGCTGATCGGACAGCAAATCGCTGAGGGTTCGCTGTCGGTGCACAAGCTCACCTCGGCGCCCGCCGAGTGGGACGTCTGCGTGCAGCGCGCACCGTCGCTCGGCCGCATGGCGCGGGTGGTGGATGCGCTCGAATCGGCGCTGTCCACCGGCGCGGCAGTGGCGCGTTAATCACCTATGCCATTTCTGGACGCCCGCGAATGCCGCACGTCATCATCGAATACACCGCCAATGTCGAAGCCGATGCGCGCATTCCTGAGCTGATGCGCGTGCTCAACGATGTGCTGATCGGCCATGCGGATGTGTTTCCCGTTGGTGGCATTCGCACGCGCGCGCTGCGGCTCGATCAGTACCGCATGGCCGACGGCGCGGAAGACGACGCCTTCATCCACGTGACCTTCCGCATCAAGGCGGGCCGGCAAAAAGCCGTGACGGGCCCGATTTGCGCCGCGATGTTCGCCGCCATGTGCGCACATCTGGTCGACGTGTTTGCGCGCCGCTATCTCGGGTTGACGCTGGAGCTGGTGGAGTTCGACGCGCATGGCTTTCACGTCGAGAACAACGTGCATGCGCGCTTTGCGCGCGTCGCGGAACCGCAGTAGGACGTCTGGCTTAGCCGAGTTGCCGCACGCAGTAACCGGCGATGGCGTCGAGCACGGCGTCGTCTTCGCCAACGGCATCGGCGCAGCGGATGGAGAGCGTGGGATGGGCCTGCGCGCATTGCGCGACCAGCGCCGGCAGATCGCGCCGCAGGTGTCCGCCCTGGCCGAAGAACACAGGCACGATGGTGATGCTCTGCGTGCCGTTTGCGGCCAGGTCGTCGATGGTGCCCGGTAGATCGGGCGCCATCAGTTCAAGAAAGGCGAGGCGCGTGTCGACGTCAGGCTGCTGCGCAGCCAAACGCGCATGCAGGCGATCGAATGGTTCACGCCAGCGGGCATCGCGAGCGCCATGCGCGAAGAGGACAAGTGCGCGGTCGGCCATCAGTGGCGCTCCACCCAGCGCAGGCTGACCAGCGCCAGTGCAAGATACAGCGCGCCCGGCACGATGGCCGTGAAGATGGCCGGCCACGTGTTCAACAGGCCGACGTGCGAGAAGAGGTTGTTCACCAGCTGGAACGACAACCCTAGCATGATGCCCCCGAACACCTTCAGGCCAACCGCCCCCGCCCGCGCATGCAGATACGCAAACGGCAGGGCCAGCGCCATCATCACCAGCACGGTGAACGGATAGACCACCTTCTTCCACAGCGCGATCTCGTAGCGCTGCGTGTCCTGCTTGTTGTCGCGCAGATGACGGATGTACTGGAAGAGGTCCAGCGTAGCCATGCGGTCGGGTGTGACCATCAGCACGGACAGGATCTGCGGCGTGAGTTCGGAGCGCATCTCCTGCTGCGGCAGTTTGATCTGCTCGCCGCGGAAGTCAGGCGCCAGTGCATCGGGTGCGCCGGGCACGGCCTGCACAGTGTCCTGCGGGGCTACGCTGCCGGGCTTGCGCGGGAACTCAATGAAACGCGTCTCCGTCACGTCGTTCAATTGCCAGTTCTGGTGGCCCTGGTAGCGCGCTTGCTCGGCTACGCGGATCGAACTCAGGCGGTAGTCGGAATCGAATTCATAGATGCGCAGGCCCTTGATGGATTGGTCCGGCTGCAGCGCGCCCACGTTGACGAAGCGGGTGACTTCGCCACCCGTGCCGTCCGGCTTGGCAGGGCCGCGATCCTTGACCCACACGCCGGAGCGGAAGCCGGCCGACACCGTCGCGCCCAGTGCTTCCAGTCGCACCTTCTGTGCGTACTCTTCGGCCTTCGGGCCGATGAATTCGCCAAAGATGTACGTCACCAGTGCCAGCGGCAGTGCAATCTTGAACAGCGACAGCAGTGCACGGCGCGTATCGAGCCCGGCCACGCGAAAGATCGTGAACTCCGACTGGCTCGCCATCTGCGAGAACACATAGATGGCGCTGATGAGCGCCGCCACCGGAATCACTTCGTACACGCGCGTCGGCGCCTGCAGCATCACGTGGAAGAACGCGATGAGCGTGGTGTAGCGTCCGACCACCGAGCCCAGTTCGCCCAGCATGTCGAAGAAGATGAACAGCGCCAGCACCGCAAACAGGATGAAGACGAACACGCCGTAGATCTGACGCGCGAAGTACTTCTCATAGACCGGCATCTTCATCACGCACCCGCCTTCTTGGGCGCGAAGCCGAGCAAGGCGGAAATCCCTTTCAGGCCCGCCGCGCTGTAATGGCGGAAACGGAACAGCAGCACCGCGCAGATGAAGGCGACAAGGTGGATCGGCCACCATGCCATGAACACATTCATCTTGCCCTGCGAGACCCACGCCTGCGACAGGTTCAGCAGGTTCGAATACGTCAGGTAGATCAGCACCGCGAAGATCATCGGTGTGTAGCGGCCCAGGCGCGGGTTGACGTAGGCCAGCGGAATGGCGATCAGCACGAAGTTCAGCGCCAGCAGCGGCAGGCCGATCCGCCAGACCAGCTCACCGAGGTTCTCGGGCGTCGGGTTGGCGAGCAGATCCTTCGTGGAGCGGCTCTTGGTGGGCAGGTTGGCGTCTGCCTGCGGCGGCTTGTTGGCGACCTTCACGCCGTATTTGTCGAACTCGACGATGCGGTAATCGAGCTTGCCGGGCGTGCCTTCATAGCGGCGGCCCTTGTCGAGCACGACAAAGCGGTCGCCGTTTGGCATGGTCTTGAATTCGCCGGTCTTGGCCATCGCCACGCCGATCTTGTCCTGTTCGGCATTGGCGACGAACAGGTTGCGGGCGTGCTTCATGCCGTTATCGACGCCCTCGATAAAGAGGACGTAGTTGCCGTGCGCGGGCTCGATGAAGCGGCCGGCGGAGATCATCGACAGCACGTCGCGTTGCTCGAAGCGGTCTCTGAACAATGCACTCTGCTGGTTGGCCCACGGCCAGCCGAACAGGGCCAGCAGCGCCACCAGCACGATGAACGGCAGCGAGAAGCGCAGCACCGGGCGGATGAAATCCGTCAGGCTGATGCCCGAGGTGAACCACACCACCATCTCGGAATCCTTGTACCAGCGCGTCAGCACCAGCAATACCGAGATGAAGAGCGTGGCGCACAGCAGGATCGCCAGGTAGCCCAGCGTTGCCAGGCCGATCAGGAGCAGGACGTCGTTCGGGTTCGCTTCGCCGTTGGCAGCCATGCCGAGAATGCGGATCACCAGGGTGGTCAGCATGAACGTCAGCAGCACGAGGAAGACGGCGCCGGCGGTGAAGGACAGTTCGCGTCGCAGGGCTTGTTCAAAAATCATGCGGATGCGGGAAGGGAGGGCGAGGTCTAGGCCAGGTTGGGACGATGCGTGCCCCACTAGGTTCCATCGGAGCCCCCGCGCAAAATGGCGGATAATGTGGGCTTTCGTTGACTCGCCTCATAGAGAGAAGCGCGATGGAATTTAGCACAAAAGCCCTGGACTGGGCCAAAGCAGGCGCCCTGGCCGCCAAGAGCGATTGCCTCGTGATCGGTCTGTTCGAGTCGCAGACCCTGGCTGGCGCCGCAAAGGCGCTGGACGTGGCCACCAAGGGCCTGGTCGCCCGCCTCGTCAAGCTGGGCGACTTTGAAGGCAAGCGCGGCACGTCGCTGCTGCTGCACGAAGTGGCCGGCGTGGGCGCTGCCCGCGTGCTGCTGGTCGGCCTGGGCAAGGAAGCCGACTTCACCGACCGCGCCTACGCCGAAGCCGTGCGTACCGCACTGCGCGCCCTGGCCGGCACCAAGGCCGCCAGCGTGACGTGGACGCTCACCGAGCACGCCGCGCGCGACAAGGACACCGCCTGGGCCGTCCTGACCGCAGTCACGCTCATCCGCGAGGCCAGCTACCGCTTCATCGAGCGTCATCCGGAACTCAAGAGCAAGCGCGACAAGAACGGCACCAGTCTGCGCAAGCTCGTGCTGGCCGTGCCGGCAGCGGACGCCAAGGCCGCCAGCGTAGCCGCCACGCGCGGTACCGCCATCGCCAACGGCATGGACCTCACGCGTGATCTGGGCAACCTGCCATCCAACATCTGCACGCCGACTTACCTGGCCAACACCGCGCGCCAGATTGCCAAGGATTTCAAGCTCAAGGTGGAAGTGCTCGGCCGCAAGCAGATCGAAGCCTTGAAGATGGGGGCCTTCCTGGCCGTGACAAAGGGCAGCGTGGAGCCGCCCGCGTTCATCGTGCTGCGCTACGAGGGTGGCCCGGCCAAGCAGGCCCCGGTGGTGCTGGTTGGCAAGGGCATCACGTTTGATACGGGCGGCATCTCGCTCAAGCCGGGTGAAGGCATGGACGAGATGAAGTACGACATGTGCGGCGCAGCTTCGGTGCTGGGCACGCTGCGTGCTGTGGCTGAAATGGGCCTCAAGCAGAACGTCATCGCCGTGGTGCCGACCTGCGAGAACATGCCCAGCGGTGTTGCCACCAAGCCGGGCGACGTGGTGACCAGCATGTCTGGCCAGACCATCGAGATCCTGAACACCGATGCCGAAGGTCGCCTGATCCTGTGCGATGCGCTCACCTATGTGGAGCGCTTCAAGCCGGCGGTGGTGATCGACGTGGCAACGCTCACGGGCGCCTGCATCATCGCGCTCGGCCACATCAACACCGGCATGTACGCCCGCAGCGATGCGCTGGCGGGCGCGCTGGTGGCGGCCGGCAAGCAATCGCTCGATACCGCGTGGCGCATGCCGCTGGATGAGGAATACCAGGAACAGCTCAAGTCCAACTTTGCCGACATGGGCAACATTGGCGGCCGCCCGGCCGGTAGCGTAACGGCCGCCTGCTTCCTGGCGCGCTTTACCGAAAAGTACGACTGGGCCCACCTGGATATCGCCGGCACGGCCTGGAAGAGCGGCGCGGCCAAGGGCGCCACGGGCCGCCCGGTGCCGCTGCTGACACGCTTCCTGATGGACCGCGGTTGATCACGCAGAGGCAAGGTACCGTATGACCCGCGTCGATTTCCACAGCAACGTGCCCGGCAAGCTGGCCTATGCCTGCCGGCTCGTGCGCAAGGCCTACGGCGCGGGCCAGAAAGTGATCGTGGTCGGAGATCATGCTGCGCTGGAAGCGTTCGACACGCAGTTGTGGACGTTCAGCCAGCTCGATTTCCTGCCGCATTGCGGCCTGCGGCATCCGCTGGCTGCGCAGACGCCCATCCTGCTGGCCGATGCAACGGAGCCGCTGGACGACGCGCCGCATCACGACATCCTGGTCAACCTGTCGCCTGAACCGCCAGCACTGTTCGCGCGCTTCAGCCGGTTGATCGAAATCGTGGGCGATGACGATGCCGACCGCGCCGCTGCGCGCGATCGCTTCCGTTTCTACCGCGATCGCGGTTATCCGATCCAACACCACGACGTGGGGCGCGCATGACCGACGGACGCTATTCCGGGTCCCATACGGACAACAACATCCCCGTCCTGACGGAGATTGTCGAGCTGGAGGACGCGGCACCTGCGGCAGCGCCCGCCGCGAATCCGCCCACGTCTGCTGAAGCTCCCAACGTGGACGTCCCGCCCGCCCTACGCGAGCAGGGCCTTGCGCCCACTTCGGCCATGCCGCCCGCAGGCACCGACGCGGCGCGCGTGATGGGTGACGTGATGTGGCGTTTCCAATCCGAATGGCCGGCGTTGATCGAGGCGCAGTGCCGTGCCGCCATGGAGTCGCGCCTGTCGCTGCTGAGTGAACAGCTGGCGGCGGAGTTGACCCGCACGCTGGAGGCCCGCCTGATGGATTGGCTGGGCGCGGCGCTGGACGATGCGTTGGCCGCGCAGCAGAAGCCGCCGCAGCGCTGATCGCACAAAGAAAACCCGCCGTCCGGCGGGTTTTTTGTTGATATGGCCCCAGCTTAGTCCGTTACCGCGCCCTTGCTGGCCGTTGCCGCCAGTTTTGCAAACTTCGCCAGCACGCCACGCGTATAGCGCGGCGCGGGTTGCTTCCATGCTGCACGGCGGCGCGCAAGCTCATCGTCAGGCACATTCAACTGCAGCAATCGCTGGTGCGCGTCGATGGTGATCGAATCGCCTTCATGCACCAAGCCGATCGTGCCGCCCACGTACGCTTCCGGAGCGACGTGGCCGACCACCATGCCCCACGTGCCGCCCGAGAAGCGCCCGTCGGTAATGAAGCCGACCGACTCGCCCAGGCCCTTGCCGATGATGGCTGAGGTCGGGGCCAGCATCTCCGGCATGCCCGGGCCGCCCTTCGGCCCCAGATAGCGCAGCACGAGAATGTCGCCTGCCTTGATCTGGTCGCCCAGGATTGCGCTCATCGCGCTTTGCTCATCGTCGAACACGCGGGCCGGGCCGGTGATGACGGGGTTTTTCAGGCCGGTGATCTTCGCCACGGCGCCTTCTTCGGCAAGATTGCCTTTCAAGATGGCAAGGTGGCCTTCCTTGTAGAGCGCCCTGTCGATCGGCAGGATCACGTTTTGATCAGCGCGCGGCTGGTCGGGCACGTGGGCGAGTTCTTCAGCCAGCGTCTTGCCGGTGATGGTGATGCAATCGCCATGCAGCAGGCCGGCGTTGAGCAGCAGCTTCATCACCTGCGGAATGCCGCCGGCCTCGTGCAGGTCGGTGGCCACGTACTGGCCCGAGGGCTTGAGGTTGCAGATGACGGGCACGCGCTGGCGCACCCGCTCGAAGTCATCGATCGTCCATTCCACTTCTGCCGCGTGGGCGATGGCCAGGTAGTGCAGCACGGCGTTGGTGGAGCCGCCGGTGGCCATGATCACGGCCACGGCGTTTTCGATGGATTTGCGCGTGATGATGTCGCGCGGCTTCAGGTCGCGGCGCACGGCTTCTACCAGCGCGCGCGCGGATTCGGCTGCGCTGTCGACTTTCTCCTGATCGGGATTGGCCATCGTCGACGAATACAGCAGCGACATGCCCAGCGCTTCAAACGAAGAACTCATCGTATTGGCCGTGTACATGCCGCCGCAAGAACCGCTCGACGGACAGGCGTTCTTCTCGATGCCCTCGAAGTCTTCCTCGCTCATGCGGCCGGCCGTGAATTCGCCCACGGCCTCGAACGACGACACGATCGTCAAATCCTTGCCCTTCCAGTGACCCGGCTTGATGGTGCCACCGTACACGTAGATGCCCGGCACATTCGTGCGTGCCAGCGCGATCATGCCGCCCGGCATGTTTTTGTCGCAGCCACCGATGACGACGACACCATCCATCCATTGGCCGTTGACGCAGGTCTCGATGCAGTCGGCGATCACCTCGCGCGAGATCAGCGAGAACTTCATGCCCTCGGTGCCCATCGACATGCCGTCGGAAATGGTGGGCGTGCCGAAAGTCTGCGGATTCGCGTGGGCTTCTTTTACCGCTGCCACGGCGGCATCGGCCAGCTTCTGCAGGCCCGAGTTGCACGGCGTGATGGTCGAATGGCCGTTGGCCACGCCTATCATCGGATTGTTGAAGTCGTCTTTCGTGTAGCCCAGCGCGTAGTACATCGAGCGGTTGGGCGAGCGCGCCACACCCTGGGTGATGTGCTGCGAACGCTTGTTGTCTGGCATGGGAGTCTCCGTGGGGTCGGCACTATCGTTGTAGTCAACAGCCTGGCGCCCAGCATGCGCTTGGAGAAATAGAGCGTCAAATATATTATTTTCGATCTATTCAGTCGAAAAAACTATCAATCGACGCTATGGATCTGCGCCAGCTTCGCTACTTCGTGACCGTTGCCGAAGAACTGCATTTCGGGCGCGCAGCTGAGCGGCTTTCGATGACGCAGCCACCGCTGTCGCAGCAGATTCGCGCGCTGGAAGACGAACTGGGCGTCACGCTGTTCCATCGCACGCAGCGCTCCGTGGCGCTGACGGCCGTCGGTGCGCGCTGGCTGGTCGAGGTGCGGCGTGTGCTGGCCGAGGCGAATGCGCTGCCCGGCCTCGCGCAGCGGCTGGCGCGCGGGGAGGTCGGCTCGCTGTCGCTGTCCTTCGTCAGCACCGCCGATTACGGCATCCTGCCCGCCTTGCTGCGGCACTTCCGCGATGCGCGTCCCGACGTGCAGCTTCTGCTGCGCGAGGCCACCAGCGATGTGCAGATCGAAGCGCTCCTGGCCGGCGATGTGGATGCCGGTGTCGTGATTGCGCATCACGCCGGCTCCGTGCCGGGCGAACTGGAATACCGTCCACTGGTGCGCGAGCGTCTCGTGCTGGCGGTGCCCGCGTCGCGCGCGGCGCAATGGGGCGTGGAGCCCGGTCAGCCGATAGCGCTGGCGGATGTCGCGACCGAACCGCTGATCATCTTCCCGCGTCGATCAGCGCCTGCGCTGTATGACATCATTACCGGCTATCATGCCGCGCACGGCGGCCGGCCCGAAGAACCCGGGGCTGCCACGCGGATCGGCCAGGAAGCCATCCAGATGCAGACCATCGTCAGCCTGGTCTCCGCTGAGATGGGGATTGCGCTGGTCCCGGCATCGCTATGCAACCTGCAGCGGACCGGCGTGGTCTATCTCGAACTCGCCGCGCCAAGCCCGTTCATCGAGACCGGGCTGGTGTGGCGGCGAGATGCGGCTTCGCCGGTGCTGCCGTGGTTCGTGGCCAGTGCCGAAGCCGTTGCCAAGCTGCAAGAAGACAACCAAACCTGAAACCCACAGGATTCATGCTCATCCATCCGCAATTCGATCCCGTCGCCCTGCATCTGGGGCCGCTCGCCATCCGCTGGTACGGCCTGATGTATCTGGCGGCGTTCATCATGTTCCTGTGGTTCGGCCGCCTGCGCACGCGCCAGCCGCACATCGCCGCCGAAGGCTGGAGCGGCCGCGACCTTGACGACATGCTCTTCTATGGCGTGCTCGGCGTGATTCTCGGCGGGCGCCTCGGCTACGTCCTGTTCTACAAGCCGGATTGGTATTTCGCCCACCCGCTCGACATCTTCAAGGTCTGGGAAGGCGGCATGGCCTTCCACGGCGGCTTCCTCGGCGTGGTCGTCGCGATGATGCTGTATGCGCGCATGCGCGGCCGCTCGTGGATGCAGGTGACCGATTTCATCGCGCCGATGGTGCCGTGCGGCCTCGCAGCGGGGCGCCTCGGCAACTTCATCAACGGCGAGCTCTGGGGCCGCGTGTCGTCGCCCAATCTGCCGTGGGCGATGATGTTCCCGCAGGCGCAAGGCGAAGACCGGGAGTGGCTGCTCTCGCACGCGCACGAGGCCGTCACCAGCGGCATGCAGGCCCTGTTCGACCAGTACCACATGCTGCCGCGCCACCCCTCGCAGATCTATCAGTTCCTCGGCGAAGGCGTGCTGTTCTTCATCCTCCTGTGGCTGTATGCGCGCAAGCCGCGGCCGACGGGCGCGGTGTCGGGCGCATTCCTGCTCGGCTATGGCGTGTTCCGGTTCGCTGCCGAATTTGCGCGTGAGCCGGACAACTTCCTCGGCCTGCTGGCGGCGAACCTGTCGATGGGGCAGTGGCTGTCGCTGCCGATGATCCTGATCGGCATCGCCATGCTGGTTTGGTCTTACCGTCGTGCAGGCAACGGCGCAAAAAACCAGGCGCACGCCTGACGCTGCTACCGCACACATAGAAAAAGCCACCGAATGTCGGTGGCTTTTTTCATGGAGCGGCTCGCTGCTTATTTCAGCATCTGCACGGCGCCGGAAACGGTCACCGTTACCTGCGCCTTGCCGCCTTCGATAGGCACCGGCGCCGAATCGAACGATGCCGGAGCGGCTGCCATGCGCATCATCGGACGCGGGCCCGGGTTGTTGCTGCCCTCGCTCACGTGCACATCGCGAATCGTGTAGCTCGTGTAGCCGAACAGCTTGGTGGTCGTCAGGGCCTTGTCGCGGAACGAGTTCACGGCCTGGTCCACCAGCTTGGCTTCCGCCGCCGTGCGCGCCTCGCGCGAGAGCGTGAAGTTCACGTTTTGCACCTGCATCTGGTTGGCCAGTTGGCCTGCCAGCTTGGACGCGGCTGCAAAGTCCTTCGACGTGATGCGCACCTCCGCACGGCCACGCCAGACGCTGATCTTGCCGTTGCGATCGGTGTTTGGATAGATATTGAAACCGCCTGTTTCTGCCTGCACGCCGGACGTGCGCTTTGCCTGGTTGATCACCTCATCGGCCTTGCGCGACAGAGCCGTGGAAATCGCGCCCGGGTCGGCACCTTCCTGCTCGGCGCTCAGCGTGAGCGTGACAGTGTCAGTCGGCACTTCGGCCACGGCCTGCGCGTCCAGCGACAGCACGCCCGAATGATTCGTTTCAGGAGCGGCTTGTGCGAAAGCAGTCGTCATCATTGCAGTCCCCAAAATGGTTGCGGCCAGGACAGATTTCATTGTGTTCTCCCAAAAAAGCAATGTGATGCGTCTGACTGGCTGTTACGCGCATCGTTCATCACGTTTGTAACAATTCCCTGCCGATGCGGACCATTCACTCAGGATCGCGCATCAATTTGGTTGTGATGTAACGCCATTGCGCGGGCGTGACGGGCGTGATCGAAAGGCGGTTGCCGCGTTGCAGCACCGTCATGTCGGCGAGCTGTTCCTGTGCGCGCAGCGTGGGCAAATCGATCAACGCGCATTTGCGCACGAACTTCACGTCGACGAGCATCCAGCGCGGCGCTTCCGGCTTCGAGGCGGGGTCGTGGTAATGGCTCTTGGCGTCGAATTGTGTGGGATCGGGATAGCTGGTCGAGCAGACTTCCGCCAGCCCCGCGATGCCGGGCTGCGGACAGGAAGAGTGGTAGAACAGCACGCCATCGCCGACGCGCATGCGGTCGCGCATGAAGTTGCGTGCCTGATAGTTTCTGACGCCGGTCCAGGGCAAGGTGCCTTCGGCGTGCAGCGTGTCGATGCTGGCCTCGTCGGGCTCGGACTTCATCAACCAGTATTGGGTGGCCATCGTGTGGGGTGCGCGGGCGACGTGCAGGGAGGTGACGGTGTGCGCAGCATAGCAACACGGCTGCGGCCTCGCCATTGGCGCTGTGGCAATGGCGGGCGTATCGAGGATAGACAAAGAAAAAGGCGGTAGCGCACATGTGCACTACCGCCTTTTATTGGGTCCCCACCTTGGCCGCTAGACCCGCATCCTGAACCCAAGTGAGGTTCAGAGTGGCAGCGGAAGCCGCATTTCGGGTACATCACCGGCACAGGGAGCCCACGACTTGCGTCGCACGCTATGCACTGGAAGACGCGCTCGCCCACACGGCATATCCCGCACCAAGCAATGCTTATCGGTTCAAGGAATTAATGGCCATGGCGAACCAGGCAGGGAAACTGTCAGACGCATCATCACGCTGTATTTTGAGCGCATGGCGATGCGTCTGAAAGATTCATCGCAGGCAACCGTTTTTCTCTACCCTGTAGCCGCTAAAGCCTTATGCTGCAAGGGTTTGCGGGAGATCCCGGAAGCCATTGGGTGACACTATACACCCGTTCGCATCCGAACCCAAGCCCGGATGCGATCCGGTTACAAACACGTTTTGTATTGAGTCAAATGACTTCGCCGTACTGGCGCAGCGCCTCGTCCGTGCGGGCGTTCAGGTCGGCGAGCTTTGCGCGAATCGTGTCGATCGGCAGGGCGGAATCGGAGGCGGCCTGGCGTTGCATCGACAGCAAATCCGAGGCGATGCTGATGGCGGCCATCACGGCAACCCGCTCGATGCCCTTGGTGTTCGAGCCGTTCTTGATGCGGGTCATCTGGTTGTCGACCATGGCTGCGGCTTCACGCAGGGCCGCTTCGTTATCGACCGAGACAGCAAACTTGTAGGGCTGCCCGGCGATGTTCACTTCAATTTGCTTGCTGCTCATGCTTAGGTCTCCGAGTGCGGGGCGGGGGCGGCCGTTGTTTCTTCGGCGCCGGCGGCCTGGCCGAGGAGGTCAAGCTGGCGCGCGTCGGTGGCCGTGGGCAGCTTGTCGAGAATCGATTGGATGCGCAGTTGCGCTTCTTCGATCTTGGCATTGAGCACGCTGCGATCGGCGACCATCGCGTCGCGCTCGGTCTTGGAGGCCTCGGCTTCCGCCTGAAGCCGCTCGACTTCGGCGCGCAGGCGCTGGTTCTCGGCGGCTAGCGCATCGGCGTGACGCAGCACGCGCGCGATCTTGCCGGCAAGTTGTTCGAGTTCGTTCAGCATTGGGTGTCAATCAGAATCGAGTGGGGGGATTTTAGCCGATCATGCGCGTCGCGCCTGTCCTCCATACGGATGCGCAATATGCGGCGGAATGAGGCGACGCAGCCGGCACGGCGGGCGTAGGGTGTGTTTTTACCGCGAATGCGGCAAGTTTTACGCGCCTTTTCCGTTAAACTTCGCGGCGTCCTGGTGCCCGCAGCACCATCTGCAGTTAAACGGGAAGCAGGGAGCGCGCGCCCCAAGCGATGCGCCAACCTGCGCTGCCCCCGCAACGGTAAGCGAACGTCGCGTGCGCCCGCCATCTCGCAAAGAAGATGGGTGCCGCGCGGTCTGTCCATACGCCACTGTTCCCTCGGGAATGGGAAGGCGGACAGGCCGCTTCGCCAGCCCGGATACCGGCCAGGACGGTGGATCTCAGAGCCGATGTGCAACCCTGGAGGGAACCGCATCGAGATCCTGCTGCCAGCGACCCGCGGGGGAACGGGTCCGGCTGACGCTTCTTGTCTTTTCAACATGAGCTTGACTACAAAGCGGCCACTCCGGATGCCCCGGACGGCCATGCGCGCGCTTGCCGGCGCACTAACGGGGGTTATGGCAGGTGCAGTTGCGCCGGCCTGGGCACAAAGCAATACACAGGCAGCCAGCACGCCAGTGGGTGAACTGAACCCGACGGTGGTGACCGCCTCGCGCAGCGAGCAGCCCCTATCGGATGCGTTGCCCCATACCACGGTGATCTCGCGCGCCGACATTGAGCGCTCGCAGGCGCCGGATGCCGTGACGCTGCTGCGCCGCGAAGCCGGCATCGAGATCGCGCAGAGCGGTGGCCCCGGCTCCACCGCCAGCATCTTCATGCGTGGCGCCAGTTCCAACCAGACGCTGATTCTGATTGACGGTGTGCGCGTGAGTTCCGGAACCACGGGCAGCGCCCAGATCGACCAGCTGATGGCCGATCAGATCGATCACATCGAGATCGTGCGCGGAAACGTCTCTGCGCTGTACGGCTCGGACGCGATTGGCGGCGTGGTGCAAATCTTTACGCGCAGCGGCAAGGGACATCCGCCGCTGGCCAATGCGGAAATCGAGTACGGCGCGCGCAATACCAGGCGGGCGCAGGCGGGCATCGGCGGCTCGCTGGGCGAGCGGGGCGATACGTCGTTCGCGCTGTCGGTGTCGGAGTTCAAGACGAATGGCTTCTCCTCCATCAACCCGTTGCAGGCGCCGAACGCCAACCCGAACGACAACTACTACACGAACAAGAGCGTGTCGGCACAGTTGTCGCATCGGTTCTCGGCAGACTGGCAGGCCGGGCTGACCTACCTCCAGACCTGGGGCGATGTCAGCTACGACAGCGCCTTCGGCCAGCCTACCGACATCAACGTCGCGCACAACGTGGTGCGCTCGATGTCGGCCTACGTAGACGGTAAGGTGACGCAGGACTGGAAGACGCGTGTGACGCTGTCCCAAGGCGATGACCGCAGCTTGAACTACACGAACGGCGTGTTGCAGGTGCCGGCGCGTTTCAACACGCGCAACCAAACGGCGAGCTGGCAGAACGACTGGGCCTTCATGCCGAATCAGTTGCTCAAGGTGGGGCTGGAGCATCTGCAGACGAGCATCGACAGCGACGCCTACGACGTGCCCACGCGCAACGTCGATTCCGCCTACATCGGTTACGAAGGCAAGTTCGGTCCGCACCAGTTGCAGTTGAACGTGCGTCGCGACCGCTACTCGGACTTTGGCGGCGCCAACAGCTACTACGCCGGTTACGGCTTCGCGTTCAACCCGCAATGGAAGGCGGTGGCGAGCGTGAGCAACGCCTTCCGCGCGCCAAGCTTCAATGAACTGTACTACCCGTTCTTCGGCAACCCGAACGTGCAGCCCGAGAAGGCGCGCTCGGTGGAAGGCGGCGTGGAATACAGCAGCGCGATCGGCTTGGTGCGCATAACGGCGTTCGAGACGGACTACAGCAACCTGATCACGGCCGTATGCGATGCAGACTTCAATTGCTCCGCAGCCAACGTCAACCGCGCACGTGTGAACGGGCTCGAGACGTCGTATCGGGGTTCGATCTATGGCGTGGACCTGCGTGCGAGCTTTACCATGCAGAACCCGCAGGACTTGTCGGCCAACCAGCTGCTGTCGCGCCGTGCGCGGCACTTTGGCAGCGTTTCGGCGTACAAGACGTTCGGGCCGTTCTCGGCGGGTGTGGAGTGGAATGCTGCGGGCGATCGTCAGGATTCGACCAAGACACTCGGCGGCTATGGCCTGCTGAACCTGGTCGGCCGCTACCAGATCACGCCTGACTGGGCGGTGTCGGCACGTGTTGAAAACGTGACGAACAAGAACTACCAGTTGATCTATCCGTACAACACGGCATCGCGTGGGGTGTTCTTCACGCTGTCGTGGCAACAGCACGAACCGAAGCGATGACAACACCTGCACTGCCCGCACGCGGTTTTGCCTGGCGACTGTGGTTGCTGCTGGCGCTTGCGTGCGTGGTGGTGCTGGTGGCGTCATTGATGCTCGGCAGTGTGAAGCTGTCGCCCGCCGAGGTCTGGCGGGCCCTCTTTTTTGGCAATAGCGGTGGCGACAGCCTGGCTGCAGGCATCGTCACCGAATTGCGCCTGCCGCGTGCGGGCGCTGCGTTTGCTGCCGGCGGGCTGCTGGCCTTTGCCGGGGCGCTCATGCAGATGCTGCTGCGCAATCCGCTGGCCGATCCGTATGTGCTGGGCGTGTCCGGCGGCGGGGCCGTGGCGGCGCTCACGGCGATGTTGTTTTCGCTGCCGTGGTGGGCCGTGCAGACGAGTGCCGGCGCGGGAGCATTGCTGTCGATGGCGCTGGTGGCGGCGTTGGCGCGTCAGCACCTGTGGCGTGGCGAGCCCGGCGAGGCCAACGCGCGCTTGTTGCTCGGTGGCGTGGTCATGGCCTCCGGCTGGGTCGGCCTGATCACGCTTATCTTGACAGTGGCGCCCGAGAACAAGCTGCGCGGCATGATTTTCTGGATGGTCGGCGACTTGGGGGGCGCCGATCGTTACGCGGGCGCCTTGATGGCGCTCGTGGTGGCGGTGGCGGTGGTGCTGCCCCATGCGCGCGACCTGAACGTGCTGCTGACCGGCGAAACCCGTGCCCGTGCGCTGGGTGTGCCAGTAGCACGTGTGCGTGCGTTGATCTATGTGGTGGCTTCGCTATGCACGGCGGTGGCGGTAACCATTGCGGGCTCGGTCGCCTTTGTCGGCCTGCTGGTGCCGCACATGGTGCGCCTGGCGTGGACACGCGACGTGCGCATCCACCTGCCTGCCACGGCGATGGCTGGCGGCGGGCTGCTGATGCTGGCCGACCTGATCGCCCGAACGCTGATCGCCCCCACGCAACTGCCCGTGGGCGTGATCACCACCCTGCTGGGGGTGCCGACGTTTCTTTACTTGCTCATGCGGAGCGCGCGATGAGCTGGTGGCGCCGTCCACGTCCCGCAACGGACGCATGCGCGCAGTTGGATGCGGAGCCCGAACTTGCGCTGCGCGATCTGCGGGTGACCATCGATGGACGCGTGTTGATCGAGCGGTTGTCGATGACGGCCACGGCAGGCCAACTCTGGTGCGTGGTCGGACCGAACGGCGCGGGCAAGTCGACATGGCTTGCCGTGCTGGCTGGTTTGCGCTTGCCGGACGGCGGCAGCGTCACGCTCGACGGTGTGGCCCTTGCCGACTGGCCTGCACTGGCGATGGCCCGCCGCCGCGCGTTTCTGCCGCAGACCTTGCATGACACCTTTCCGATCACGGTGTACGACGCCGTGATGACCGGCCGCCACCCGCATCTCGCGCGCTGGGAGTGGGAGGGCGATGCGGATGCACGCGCTGTAGATGCCGCGGTGTCTGCGCTGCAGTTGCAGTCGCTGGCACAACGCGATGTGCGCACGCTTTCTGGCGGTGAACGTCAGCGCGTGGCGATGGCTGCCGTGGTGGCGCAAGAGGCGCGCGTGCTGCTGCTCGATGAGCCCGTTGCGCACCTCGATTTGCATCAGCAGGTTGCGGTGTTGCGCCTGTTGCGCGAAGGCTGCCGCAAACACGGCTGGTTGGTCGTGCTGACGGTGCATGACTTGAACCTCGCGCGCCGCTTCGCCACGCACGCGCTGCTGATCGACGGCGAAGGGCATACCACCGCCGGCATCGCTGCCGATGTGCTCACCCCCGAGCACTGCGCGCGCGTGCTGCGCACGCCAATTGCCGAGGTGGCCGACGGCCGCCGTACGGCCTTGATTCCCGATGACTCCGATGACGACTGAAGACAACAATGACGCGCTGAACGAGCGCCACCGCTCGCGCATGCAGCGCAAGAAGGCTGTAGTGGATGCCAAGATCGCCGCCGCCACCGACGTGCGCGGCGTGTTGCTTGTCAACACCGGCAACGGCAAGGGCAAATCCAGCTCCGGCTTTGGCATGGTGATCCGCGCCATGGGCCACGATATGCAGGTCGGCGTGGTGCAGTTCATCAAGGGCGCGATCCCAACGGGAGAGGAGCGTTTCCTGCGCCGGTTTCCCGAGCAATGCAGCTTCCACGTGATGGGCGAGGGCTACACGTGGGAAACGCAGGACCGCACGCGCGACATTGAAAAGGCGCAAGCCGCATGGGCGTGCGCGCGCGAGCTGTTGAACGATCCGACCGTCGGCCTCGTGCTGCTGGATGAACTGAACATTGCGCTCAAGTACCACTACCTTGACGTGCAGACGGTGCTGGCCGATTTGGGTGCGCGGCCGCCGGCGCAGCATGTGGTGATTACCGGGCGCGGTGCGCCGCCCGAATTGATCGACGCCGCAGATACCGTGACCGACATGACGCTCGTCAAGCATGCTTTTTCTCAAGGCATCCAGGCGCAGCCGGGAGTCGAGCTGTGATGAACCCAGCCATGCACATTCCACCATTTGATGATGCGCTGCGCGCGCGCCTGCAGGTCGCCGTAGACAGCAAGACCAAGCCGCTCGGCGCGCTGGGCCGGCTCGA
Organism: Ralstonia sp. VS2407; assembly: GCF_052950655.1. Classification (NCBI taxonomy): domain Bacteria; kingdom Pseudomonadati; phylum Pseudomonadota; class Betaproteobacteria; order Burkholderiales; family Burkholderiaceae; genus Ralstonia; species Ralstonia sp. VS2407. The sequence continues at coordinate 377,663 of NZ_JBRFVG010000004.1, read as the reverse complement.
ATCGTTGGCCGTGCAGATCGGCCTGATCCAGAACACCGATACGCCGCAGCTCACGCGCCCTGCAATGGTGGTGTTTGCCGCCGACCACGGCATCGCCCATGCCGGAGTGAGCGCCTACCCGCAAGCGGTGACCGCCCAGATGGTGCTCAACTTCATCGCGGGTGGTGCGGCTGTCAATGTGTTCTGCCGCCAGCATGGGTTTGCATTGGAGGTGGTGAACGCCGGGGTCGCCACACCGTTGTGGACTGCGGATACGCCCGGCCTGGTCGACGCACCTGTCGGCCCCGGCACGCGCAACTTCGCCGACGAGGGTGCTACGCAGGCCGCCATGAACGCCGACGAACGCGACCGCGCCATGGCACTCGGCGCGCAACGCGTGGCACACCACGCGGCGCTCGGCACCAACGTGATCGCGCTGGGCGAAATGGGCATCGCCAACACGGCCTCTGCCGCGTGCCTGATGGCGCGGTTGTGCGATTTGCCGGTCGCGCAATGCGTTGGCCGCGGCACCGGGCTCGACGATGACGGCCTTGCCCACAAGCGTGCCGTCCTGGAGGCTGCAATGGCCAAGCATGCAGACGTACGTGATCCGCTGGACGTGCTTGCGTGCTTCGGCGGGTTCGAGGTCGCGGCGATGGTGGGTGCGGTACTCGAGGCGGCGCAGCGGCGCATGGTCATCCTCGTCGACGGGTTCATTGCCACGGCCGCGGTCCTGGTGGCGGCGCAGGTGGCGCCCGACGTGCTGCGCTATTGCGTATTCGGGCATGTGTCAGACGAGCGTGGGCATCGCGCGCTGCTGGAGGTGCTCGATGCGCGGCCGCTGCTGTCGTTGTCGTTGCGGTTGGGAGAGGGCAGCGGTGCGGTGCTGGCGTATCCGGTGGTCGTGTCAGCCGTGGCGTTCCTGCGCGAGATGGCGACCTTCGCCAGCGCAGGCGTGAGCGGGCGCGCATCGCCATGAACGCCTTGCGTGAACACTGGCAGGCGCTGTGGACGGCGGTCGGGTATTTCACCCGCATCCCCGTGCCGGCGTCGGTTGGGTTCTCGCAAGCGGGGCTGAATCGCGCGGCGCGCTACTTTCCGCTGATCGGGTGGTTGGTGGGCGCCGTGGCAGCCGCGGTGTATTGGCTCGTGTCACGCACGGTGCCCGCGCCCGGTGTGGCGGTAGCCGTGTCGATGGTGGCTACGCTGTTGTTGACCGGCGCGTTTCATGAGGACGGTCTGGCCGATTGCGCAGACGGCTTTGGTGGCGGCTACACGCCAGAAGACCGGCTGCGCATCATGCACGACTCGCGCATCGGCGCGTTCGGGGCGATTGCCGTGTGCATGGCGTTGCTGCTGAAGTGGCAATTGCTCAGCGCGATGGCGCCGCATGGCATGGGCATCCTCGTTGCAATGGTGGCTGCGCACGCTGCAAGCCGCGCGGCGGCCGTCAGCTACCTGCTCACCCACGACTACGTGCGCGCTGAAGGCAAGGCCAAGCCCGTTGCGCAACGCATGCGACGGAGCGATGCCTTGTGGGCCGGCGTGTTCGGCATCGCGCCTTTGCTGTGGTTTGGGCCGGTGTGCGCGGCGTTCATTGCTGGCGGGTTGTTCGTTGCGCGCTGGCTGCTGGGTCGATATTTCGTGCGCCGCATCGGTGGCATCACGGGCGATTGCCTGGGCATGGCGCAGCAGATTTTCGAGCTGCTGATCCTGTGGGGGTTGCTGGCATGGATGTCATCCTGATCCGCCACGCGCGGCCTGCCATGGCGGCCGGTCTCTGCTATGGCCGCACCGATCTGGATCTGGCTTTGCCGATGGACCCTGCGCCTTCAGCCATCGTCGAGAAGCTCAGCGCCCACGCCCCACATCGCCTGTTGGCGAGTCCATTGCAGCGCAGCCGTCTGACGGCCGAAGCCTTAGCGCAAGCGGCTCAACTTCCCGCGATCGAGATCGATGTGCAATTGATGGAACTCGATTTCGGCGCCTGGGAAGGCTGCCAGTGGGATGACATCCCGCGCGCAGAAATCGACCAGTGGGCGCGTGATCTTGTGCACGGTAATCCGCATGGCGGAGAGTCGGCGGCGGATTTGCTGGCGCGCATGACGACCTGGGCCGAGGCAACAAGCGCGACGCCCGCGGCTTGCGTGTGGGCGGTGACGCATGCCGGCTGTATGCGTGCACTGGCGTCGCATTGGTTGCAGCGGCCGTTGGCCGAGACGCTGCAATGGCCGTTGCAATGGGGCGCAGCCTGCGGCTTTCGCGTGCAGCCTGACGCATTACCGGTGCTGCTGTTCTGGAACCGCTGACCGGCGGCGCGGTTCAGCGGCTCAACCCGTTGGTGGTTTGTGAACCGAGGCGCCGCATGCGGGCTTGCTCCAGGTCTTCGCACAACAGCGTTGCCGCTTCCACCAAGCGTGGTCCGAATCGGTTGATCAGGTCGCCATTGATGGTGAAGAGGTTGCCGCGCTGCACGGCCAGCAATTGCGGCCAACGCTTCCACGCGTCGAGCGTGTCGATCGGGCGGCTGCCTTGCGTGGCGCCCATGCTCGCGGTCAGCAGCACTTCGGGGTTCGCAGCGATGACGGCTTCGGGCGAAACGGTCGGCACCAGCAAGGGCTCGCCCGCAAACACATTGCGGCCGCCGCACAACGTCAGCATGTCAGAGAAGATGTGCTGGCCGTTGAGCGTCATCAGCGGCTGTTCCCATACCTGGTAGAACACCGAAACCGGCGGCCGGCTCGCGTAGCGCTGGCGCAATGCATCGGCGCGTTGGCGGAATTGCTGGGCCGCGTCGTGCGCGCTGGCACGGGTGTCGAGCAGCGTACCGAGTGCCTCGATCGAGCGCGGAATATCGCTCATGCGATGCGGCTCGGAGAAGAACAGCGGAATGCCCAGCGCACGCAGCCGGTCGATCTGCTTCTGCGCATTGCCGTGGCGCCAGACCACCACCAGATCGGGCTTGAGGGCGGCAATGCGCTCCAGATCGAGCGAGCGGTTATCTCCCACGTGAGGAATGTCGCGCGCAGGAGGCGGGTAGTCGCTGTAAGCCACGGTGCCGACGATGCGTGCGCCGCCGCCGGCCGCGAACAGCAGCTCGGTCGCATGCGGGGCGAGGCTGACGATGCGTTGAGCGGGGCGCTGCAGCGTAACCGTGGCACCGCTATCGTCTGTGACGGAAATGGCGGCAAGTGCCGGTGCGGCAGCGATCGTGAGCGCAATGGCGGAGAGGCCGCACGCAAGCACGCGACGGGTGAGACGAGAGAGGCAAGCGGGCATCGGGGGGGGCAGGTCAAGCAGGGTGCGACAGCGATGCTAGCGCATCGGCAAGGCGTTGCCATCCAGTCTCATCCGGCGGCAAGCCGAAGCGCAGGCCGCTGACGGGTACATCGAACAGGCGGGTCCAGATGCCAAGGCGCGCCAGGCTTGCATGGAGGGCCGGTGCATGCGGCGCGCGTGCCCAGGCAAACAGCGGGGTGGCGGCATTTGGCAAGCCGTGGCGATCCAGCAACGCCGAGAGCCGCGCCCCCGCATGCTGCAGTTGCGTGCGCGTTGAAACTTGCCAAGCGGTATCGGCCAGCGCCGCACGTACCACAGCACGGGCGGGGCCGTTGACGGTCCAGTGCCCGAGCGCCTCGCGCAGCGCAGACACCAGCTCAGGCGCAGCCAGCGCGAAGCCGATGCGCGCGCCCGCCAGCCCGTAGAACTTGCCGATCGAGCGCAGCACGACGAGCCCCGGCACGCCAGCCAGGGGCGCCAATGTGGGGCCATCGTCGAACGCTTCGATGAATGCCTCGTCCACGATCAACGACCCGCCGCGCGCATGCAGGCGCGTGTGCCAATCGCGCAGGGTCTCTGCGGGCAGCACGCGTGCCGTCGGGTTGTTCGGGTTGACGACAACCAAGTGCCGCAGGTCGCTTGGCAGGTCACCGAGGAAGGCGGCTTCGGGCAGCGGCACGACGTCATGGCCGGCGCGCGCAAAGGCGGGCGCGTATTCGCTATAGCCGATCTGCGCGATGCCGGCACGCCCGCGCGGCAGCAGGGTCGGAAGGGTGCGGATTGCTGCTTGCGAACCTGCAACCGCCAGCACGGCCCGCGCGTCGATCACGCCGTAGTGCGCGGCGGCCTGCGCTTCGAGGCCATCGTCTTCGGGCAGGCGCAACCAGGCATCGGGTGGGATCGGCGGGATGGGGTAGCCGTGCGGGTTGATGCCTGTGGACAGGTCAAGCCAGCCGCCGGCAGGCTCTCCGTACTGCACGCGTGCGGCCGCGAGATTGCCACCGTGGACGATGGCGTTCACGACAGGCGCCACGCCAACGCTGCGATCAGGCTCAGTACGCCGAGCCACAACCACAACGTGCGCGACACGAGTGTCAATGCCCGCGCGATATCGGCTGCGGCCGCCATTTCTCCGGTGCCAAGCGAAGGGCGCGCTTCGTCCACGCCTTCGTAGCGCGCTGCGCCGCCGAGCTGAACGCGCAGGCTGCCTGCACCAGCAGCCATCACCGGGCCAGCGTTGGGGCTCGACCATTGCGGGGCTTGCGTGCGCCAGCAGCGCAGCGCATCGGCGGTGTGGCCGAGTAGCGCGTAGCTGATTGCAGTGAGTCGCGCGGGCATCCAGTTGAGCACATCGTCGATGCGGGCCGCCGCCCAGCCAAAGCCGGTAAAGCGCGCATTGCGGTAGCCCCACATTGCATCAAGCGTATTGGCCAGCCGATACAGCACGACGCCCGGGGCGCCTGCCACCACAAGCCAGAACAGCGGTGCGAAGACGGCATCGCTGCCGTTCTCCAACGTCGATTCCACGGCGGCGCGCGCGATGGGCTCATCGGTGGCTTGTGTGAGGTCACGCGAGACAATGCGCGAGGCGAGGGCGCGTGCACGCGGCAGATCCGCATCGCGCAGCGCAAGCGCGATCGGCGCGATGTGGTCATGCAGGCTACGCGCGCCGATGGCGAAATAGAGCGCGATGGCGTCAAGCGCTGCCACCGGCCACGGTGACACATCACGCGCAATGACGACGAGCCATCCCGCCAGCAGCACAAACGGCAAAACGGCGACTGCCCATGCAACGAGACCGACGACGCGCGACCACGCTACTGCAGCAGGTACGCGGTTCATAGCGTGTTCAATTGCGGTGGCGATGCCCCCAAATCCGACCAGCGGATGCCAGCGCGGCACCTCGCCGAACAGCCGGTCGAGCAGCACGCCCGCGAGCGCGGCCAGCGTCACGAGCGCCCATCCGAGATCGAATACGCCGCCCGACGACACGCTCACGTTGCAGCGCCGGGTGCCGGCCCTTTCACCACCATCGGAATGCCGGCCACCAGCAGATGTACGTTGTCGGCCAGCGCGGCGAGGCGTTGGTTCAGCCGGCCAAGCTCGTCCACGTAGAAGCGCGTGACGGCGCCCATCGGCACTACGCCCAGTCCGATTTCGTTGCTGACAAGGATGACCTCACCGGGCAGCAGCGGCAGGGCGGTAAGGAGCGCATCGATCTCGGCCGTCCAGGCCGTGGGCGGCGTGACGAGGCCTGTTTCGGGGTATTCGTGGTGCTCCGATAAGAGCAGATTGTTGAGCCACAGCGTCATGCAATCGACCAGCACGCAGCCACCGTGCTGCGCGTGCGTGTAGAGCGCTTCGGCCAGGCGCACGGGCTCTTCGACCAGCCCCCAGTTGGCCGGGCGTCGCGCGCGGTGGAGGGCCACGCGCAATTGCATCTCTTCATCGCCCTCGCCGGCGGTGGCGACGTACGTGACGGGGCCCGCGCATTGCAGCGCGAGCTGTTCGGCGTGGTGGCTCTTGCCCGAGCGGGCACCCCCAAGAACGAGTGTGAGGCGGCGTGACATTCCGGCATTTTAGCGAGGGCGCAGGGGTGAAGCACTAGAAAGCGGGTGCGATAATCCGCGCATGTCGAAAGCTCCATTTCCTGTGCCGCCAGACTCGCTTCGGGGCACGCTGATGATCCAGGGCACCACGTCCGATGCTGGCAAGAGCACGTTGGTGGCCGGCTTGTGCCGCGTTGCGCATCGTGCGGGTGTGCGCGTGGCGCCGTTCAAGCCGCAGAACATGGCACTCAACAGCGCCGTCACCGCAGACGGTGGCGAGATCGGCCGCGCCCAGGCGTTGCAGGCGCAGGCGGCGGGCGTTGCCCCCACGGTCGACATGAACCCCGTGCTGCTCAAGCCCAGCAGCGACACCGGCGCGCAGATCATCATCCACGGTCAGCCGCGGTGCGACCTCGATGCCCGCGCGTATCACGACTACAAGCCCACCGCCATGGCTGCCGTGCTCGAATCGCACACGCGGCTGCGCGCGCGTTACGACCTCGTGCTCGTAGAGGGTGCGGGCAGCCCGGCGGAGGTCAACCTGCGCGACAGGGACATCGCCAACATGGGGTTTGCCGAAGCCGTCGATTGCCCCGTCGTGCTCGTCGCTGACATCGATCGCGGTGGCGTGTTCGCGCACCTTGTCGGCACGCTCGCCTGCTTGTCTGACAGCGAACGTGCGCGCGTGGGCGGGTTCATCATCAACCGGTTTCGCGGCGATATTTCTCTACTCACGCCCGGGCTCGACTGGCTGACCGCGCAGACGGGCAAGCCGGTGTTTGGCGTGCTGCCGTATCTGCATGGCCTTCACCTCGACGCAGAAGACGCGGTGCAGACGGCGCAGCACACAGCCTCAGCCGATGCGCTACGCGTCGTCATTCCGGTGTTGCCGCGTGTGTCCAACCACACCGATTTCGACGCGTTGCGCGCGCACCCGCAGGTGGATGTCCGCCTGGTCGGGCCAGGCCAGCCGGTTCCGCCCGCCGACCTCATCATCCTGCCCGGCAGCAAGAGCGTGCAGGCCGATCTCGCCTGGCTGCGTGCCAATGGCTGGGAGGCGGCCATCGCGCGGCATCTGCGCTACGGCGGCAAGCTGATCGGCATCTGCGGCGGCATGCAGATGCTGGGGCGGCGCTTGCATGATCCGCACGGGCTGGAAGGCGCAGCTGGCAGCATCGAGGGTTTCGGCTATCTCGATTTCGAGACGACGCTGGAGGCTGCCAAGCAGTTGCGTCAGGTGCGTGGCTCCTTGGCGGAAAGCGGTGCGGCCATCGCCGGCTACGAAATCCACATGGGCGTGACCGAGGGGGCGGCGCTCACGCGCCCCGCCGTGCACCTCGACGATGGCCGCGCAGATGGCGCGATCTCCGCAGACGGGCAAATCCTGGCGACTTACCTGCACGGCTTGTTCGACACGCCCGATGCGTGCCGAGCGTTGCTTGCCTGGGCCGGCGTGCGCGATGTGCAGGCGCAGGACTACGCCGCATTGCGCGAGGCATCGCTCGAGCGCCTTGCCGACACGTGCGAAGCGCATCTGGACCTCGCCACGCTGTTCCGAACGCTGCCACGTGCAGGGTGAGCCATAATTACCGGATGGACAGATCCGCTGGGTGACTAACTCGGCACATGATTCGACGAGCGCAAGGAGGCAGGCATGCCGGTGGCCGTTGTAGCGAATCCGAAGGGCGGAGTGGGCAAAAGCACGCTGGCCACCAATCTGGCCGGCTACTTTGCGGCGCGGGACCATGCCGTGATGCTGGGCGACACCGATCGCCAGCAGTCCTCACGCGAATGGCTCGCCTTGCGCCCCGAAACCGCCAAGCCCATCCGCACGTGGGAAATCAACGCCGACCACATCGCCAAGCCGCCCAAGGGGACGACGCATGTCGTGCTCGACACGCCGGCGGGCCTCCATGGCTGGCGGCTGGGGGATCTCGTCAAGATGTCCGGTTACGTGATCGTGCCGTTGCAGCCTTCCATGTTCGACATCCTTGCCACGCAGACCTTCCTGCGCAAACTGGCCGATGAAAAACCCGTGCGCCATGGCGAGGTCAAGTTGGGTGTGGTCGGCATGCGCGTGGATATGCGCACGCGCGCGGCGGAACAGCTCCAGCGTTTCGTGCAGGGGCTGGACGTACCTATCCTCGGCTATCTGCGGGATACCCAGAACTACGTCCAGCTCGCCGCGCATGGCCTGACGCTGTGGGACGTGGCGCCCTCGCGCGTGGCCAAGGACGTGGAGCAGTGGAGCGGCATTCTCGACTGGTTGGGGGAAGCGCCTACGCAGGCGAGCGCTACCGACACGTCGGCGGCGGCATGAAAAAAAGCCCGGCACTGCCGGGCTTTTTCGTGGGGCGAGGCTACATCGCTCAGATCTCGAGGTTATCGATCAGGCGTGTCTTGCCGAGCTTCGCGGCGGTCAGCACGACCAGCGGTTCGCCTGCAGCGATGTTCTCGGGCGTCGGCTTCTGCAGGTCGGAGCGGCGGCGCACGGCCACGTAGTCGGGCTGCCAGCCGCGGCCACGCAGGTACTCCATCGCCTTGGTGGTCACCTCTTCGTGCGAAGCCTGGCCTTGCAGCACGGTTTCCAGCACGTCCTGACGGACCTGATGCAGCGTGCGGTACAGCTCGGGGGCCTCTGCGCGCTCTTCGTTGGTCAGGTAGACGTTGCGCGACGACAGCGCCAAGCCGTCATCCGCGCGCACCGTTTCGGCGGGGATGATATCGACCGGCAACGCAAACTGATGCGCCATGCGGCGCACGATCATCAACTGCTGGTAATCCTTCTTGCCGAACACGGCCACGCGGGGTTGCACGCAGCAGAACAGCTTCATCACCACCGTGCACACGCCTTTGAAGAAGCCGGGGCGGAATTCGCCTTCCAGCGTGTCGCCCAGGTCGTGCGGCGGCTCGACGCGGTACTCCTGCGGCTCGGGGTACATATCGCGCTCGGTGGGCGCAAACAGCACGTACACGCCTTCCTTCTGCAGTTTCTCGATGTCGTCCTGCAGCGTGCGCGGGTACTTGTCGAAATCTTCGTTCGGGCCGAATTGCAGGCGGTTCACGAAAATGGACGCTACCACCGGATCGCCATGCTGGCGCGCCAGGCGCATCAGGCTCAGGTGGCCCTCATGCAGGTTGCCCATGGTCGGCACGAAGGCGACGCGGTTCTGGCCGCGCAGCTGATCGCGCAACTCCTGGATCGACGAGATGACTTTCATTCGCTTTGGTGGTGATCCGACCGATTACGTCGGAGAGTAGGCAAGGCGCACGTAGATGGGTGCGTACGGTTCGGCCTGCGTGATTTCGAGCAGCGATTCGCGCGAAAGCTCGAGCATGGCGACAAAGTTGACGACCACGATGGGTGCGCCCTTGCCGGACTGGATCGCTTCTTCGAACAGCTCGGTGAACTCCATGAACCGCGCGTGCTGCAGGCGGCGCAGGATCTGGCTCATGTGTTCGCGCACGGACAGCTCTTCGCGCGAGATCTTGTGGTGCTGCGTGAGCTTGGCCCGGCGCAGGACGTCTGCCCAGGCGACACGCAGGTCGTCGGAATTGACGTCGGGGTAGCGCGGCGCGAGGCTCTGCTCGATATAGACCTGTGCGCGCAGGAAATCGCGGCCCAGTTGCGGCACGGTGTCGAGCTTCTGTGCCGCGAGCTTCATCTGCTCGTACTCGAGCAGGCGGCGGACCAGTTCGGCGCGCGGATCTTCGGGCTCCACGCCTTCGTCGGTCTTCCTGACCGGCAGCAGCATGCGCGACTTGATCTCGATGAGCATGGCCGCCATCAGCAGGTATTCGGCAGCCAGCTCAAGGTTGGTCGTGCGGATCTGCTCGATGTACGCCAGATACTGCCGCGTGACCTGCGCCAGCGGAATGTCCAGCACATTGAAGTTCTGGCGCCGGATCAGGTACAGCAGCAAGTCCAGCGGCCCTTCAAACGCTTCGAGAAAGACCTCGAGCGCGTCGGGCGGGATGTAGAGATCTTGCGGGAGCTTGAACAGCGGCTCGCCGTAAAGCCGCGCAAAGGCGAGGCCGTCGACCTGCGCGGGCGTGGAATCCTGATCGGGCGCCACGCTGGGCAGCTCGACGGGCAGTGGCAGCTTGTCCTGCGCGGAAGTGGTCATGCGGCGGTGAGCCTGGCGGGCCGAGGGCCGGTTGGCCGATCAGTCCAGCGAGTAGACGTACGGCTTTTGCGGCACGCGGGCAGACTTGGCGCGGGCGCGCTCTTCCAGGTCGATCGGGTCCTTGTCCCACAGCAGGGACCGGCCTTGGCGCTGCTGCGCTTCCAGGTCGGGCTTCTGGGTCTTGAGTTCTTCCAGGAACTGGGTGATCTCGGACTTGTACAGGGCCATGGCGGTATGTGATGTTGGGTGATCTTGCCCGCGCGGAAAGGTCCCGGGCGGAAAACCGGCGCATTTTACCGTATTGGCTGTCCTAACGGCCTTGGGCACGGCACGTGCGAAACCCCTCGGGCCGATCCGGAAGGCCGCATTCGTTGCATTTGCCTCGGCACCCGCCGGGCCCGGTATGGTCAAATACGCCTTTCCTTCGATTCAGCCGACCCGTGGGGCGGCGCCACGCTTGCCACGATGACCGGCTCCAATCGACCATCGCGACCGTCACGACCACCACGCTTCCGTTTTCTGGGTTTGCCCGCCGCCGCGCTGGCGGCCGGCTTTGCGCTGTCCCTCGCCTGGGCCCCGGCGCACGCTGAATACGACGTCAAGATCGACGCGCCGAAGTCCATTCGCGACTTGCTCGAGCGCCATCTGGACCTGTCGCGTTACAAGGATCGCAAGGACATCACCGACGACCAGCTCCAATACATGGTCGAGACCATTGGCGACCAGGTCACCAAGCTGACGGCCACCGAAGGCTATTTCGTGCCCAAGGCGACCGCGAAGCTGGACGGCCCGCCGGACCACCGTGTAGTCAATGTGAAGGTCGAGCCCGGCCCGCGTACCACCATCGACACCGTGGCGCTCGACTTTACCGGGGCCATCACGCAAGACGCCAAGCGCATCGACGAGTTGAAAAAATCGTGGAGCCTGCAGCACGGCATGGCCTTCCGCCAGTCGGGCTGGGATAAGGCCAAGGACGACAGTCTGGCCGCTCTCCAGAGCAAACGTTATTACGCGGCCAAGCAGACGTCGTCGCAGGCACGTGTGGATCCGGACGAAAGCAAGGCAGACCTGTCGGTGGGCTATGACAGTGGTCCGGCCTACACGCTGGGGCCGCTGGAAGTGCAGGGCTTGTCGCGCTACCCGCTCAGCATCATCAACCACGTGAATCCGCTGCGCGTGGGTGAAGACTACTCAGCCGATCGGCTGCAATCGTTGCAGGCTGCCATCCAGGGGCAGCCGTATTTCTCCAATGCCATCGTTGACCTGGGTGACGACCCGAAGAACCCGGTCAACGCGCCGGTGCGCGTGCGCGTGCGGGAGTACCCGCCCAACCGCATCACCAGTGGTGTGGGTTACGGCACGGACACCGGCGCCTCGGTGGAAGGGCGCTATCAATATCTGAATCTGTTCAGCAAGGCATGGGTGCTCGATACGCAGGCCCGCATCGAACAGCGCCGTCAGTACCTGTTTGCCGGCGTGACCGTGCCCCCCGACGACAAGCAATACGTCAACAGTCTCTACACCAGCATGGACCGCACCGACACGTCGGGCACCGACACGCGCAGCTATCGTTCCGGCTTCAAGCAGACGCGCGTACGCGGCATCTATGAGACGTCGTTCACCGTTGATTTCTACTACGACGATCTGCGCCCCGATGGTGCCGAGCGGCAGTTGAGCAAAGCCCTTGTCCCGGGGTTCGCCTGGACGCGCCGCGACGTGGACGACCCGCTGTTCCCGCGTCGCGGCAACATCATCACCACGCAGATCGGCGCGGCAGTCAAGGGCGTGCTGACGGACCAATCGTTCGTGCGGTCATACAGCCGCATCCGCCAGTTCGTGCCTGTGGGGCAGCGCGATATCTTCGTCGCGCGTGGCGAGCTGGGCGCGGTCATCACCTCCGGTTCCGGCGATGGCGTGCCGGCCACGCTGCGCTTCCGCACGGGCGGCACGCAGTCGGTGCGCGGTTACGACTTCCAGAGCATCGGTAACGACGTCAACGGCAGCACATTGCCGGCCAAGTTCCTCGTCACCGGCGGGGTGGAGTATCAACGCTGGTTCCTGCCGCAATGGGGCGCCGCCGTGTTCTGGGATACCGGCACCGCCACCGACAACTGGTCGGAGCGTCGCTGGTTCAACGGGGTGGGCGTCGGCGTGCGCTGGAAGAGCCCGGTCGGACCGATCCAGCTCGACATGGCCTATGGCATCCAGCAGAAGCAGTTCCGGCCGAGCGTGTCGCTGGGCATCGCGTTCTGAACATGACGATGACCGATCCGCAAACGCCCGAACCGAAGCAACCCGAAACACCGCGCCCCGAGCGTCCACAGCGCGGCTGGGGCCGCCGCACGCTGCGCTGGTTCGGCGTGTTCATCGCCCTTCTGCTGGCGATTGTGCTGGCACTCGCCGGTTGGCTGGTTTGGGCCATCCATTCGCAATCGGGCACGGCGCAGTTGTGGTCGCTCGCTACGCGCTTTGGCAACGCTTATGTGTCGGGCAAGCTGGAAGGCGGCACGGTGCGCGAGGGCCTGTCGCTGCGCGATCTGCACGTGCGCGCCGGCAGCACGGAAGTGCGCATTGACCATGTGGAGGGCCGCTGGGCCATCACGCGTGGCCCGTGGCATGCGCACTTCGCGTATCTCCGTGCCGGCAATGTCGAGGTGATCCTGCATCCGACGCCGCCCACACCGCCGAGTGGTCCGCCCAATTCGCTGGTGCTGCCGCTGGCACTGGATGTGGACCGCCTCGCCGTAGAGCGGCTTGCCATCCGGCAGGGCACGTCGACCACCGAACTGAAATCGATTGCCGGCAGCCTGCACACCGACGGCACGCATCACAACGTGCTGCTCGACGGTATGGAGACGCCTGCCGGCAAGCTGGCCGCCACGCTGCGCATGACCGGTACGCGCCCGTATCCACTCACCGGCGCCGCAACGCTGGCTACGCAGTTCGAGGTGAACGGGCAGAAGCAGGATGCGGCGGTGTCGGCGCAACTGTCGGGCTCGCTGGAGGCGTTGCATATCGAGGCGACCGGGACCGGCGCCAAGCTGACCGCGCAGGCGCTGATCGATGCCACGCCGTTCGGCGCGTTGGCCTTGTCGCGCGCTGTCGTATCGGCGGAGCATGTGAATCCGCGTGCGTTTGCGCCGGGCGCGCCAGAAGCATCGTTGTCGATCCACGCTGACCTGCGTCCTGACGAGAAAGCCAAGACGCTGACGGTGGCGGGCCCCATCCAGATCGACAACGCACAGCCCGGCACGCTCGACAAACAGAAGCTGCCGCTGCAATCGCTGCGTGCTCAGGTGCGGCTGAACGAAAACGATCAGCAACTCACCGGCCTCGACGTGCGGCTGCTGGGCGGCGCAGTGCTCACGGGCGGCGCCGATGTGCAGAAGGGGCATGGCGCACTCCGCGTGGATGTGCGCCAGCTCGATCTGCAGGCGCTGCACGCATCGCTGGAGAAGACGAAACTCGCTGGCCCCGTCACCGTGGATTTTGCGGGTGGCACGCAGCGTGTGGCGCTTGATCTGGCGGGCGGCGACATGCGCGCGCAAGCGAACGCCGTGCTCGATGCGGCGCAGATTGCGGTGGAGCGCGCCCAGGTGTCGTTGGGGCGCTCGCGCCTGACACTGGCGGGCACGCTCAAGCACGACGATGCGCAGTCGTTCGCCTTCAAGGGCAACCTGGCGGAGTTCGATCCGTCGCGGCTGGCCAAGGTGGCCAAGGGCCGCATCAATGCCGAGTTCGACGCGCGCGGCACGCTTGGTGAGCCGATCGACGCCGCCATCAAGTTTGCGGTGCGCGATAGCGATTACGCCGGCTTGCCGATGACCGGCGACGGCAACGTCCACGTGCGCGGCGAACGCCTGCTGCCCAGCGACGCCAAGCTCGACGTGGCCGGCAACAAAGCCAGCCTGCGGGGCAGCTTTGGCGGCGTGGGCGACCGCATGCATGTCGAAGTCGATGCGCCGCAGCTCGCACGCTTGCAGCTTGGGGTGAGTGGGGCGCTGACCTTGTCCGGCGATGTCTCTGGCACGATCAAGCGCCCACAGGTAGACGCGACCTTCCGCGGGAGCCAACTGGCTTATCAGGGAAACAAGATCGACACCGCCAACGGCCGCGCGCAGATCCGCGACGGGATCGACGGGCCATTGCAGTTCGAACTGACCGCGCAACGTGTGACGGGTCCGAGCCTGTCGTTGCGAGAAGTGCATGCCACGCTGGACGGCACGCGGCGCGCCCACCGCTTCCGCGCCGACGCTGACGGCAACGTACGCAATCAGCCGTTCAAGTTCGCGCTGGCAGGCGACGGTGCGCTCACACCCGGCAAGGACGGCGATGGGTGGGACGGCACGATCTCCACGTTGTCGGCCCAGGGTGCGCCTAACCTGCAACTCACGGCGCCGGTGAAGCTATCGGTGGCACCGGGCCGCCTGATGATGGGCCGCGCAGACCTGACGCTGGACCAGACGCCCATCCACATCGAGCGTGTCGAATCGACCCAGGGCCACGTGCGCAGCGCCGGCCGCTTCGATGGTTTACAGATCGCGCGGGTGCTGGAGCTGGTGCGCACCTGGACTGGCCAGGCTCCGCCGGTACGCACGGATCTTGTCGTCGATGGCCAATGGGATCTTGACCTCGGCACCACGGCCACCGGCACGGCGCGCATCGCCCGGCGCAGCGGCGATCTGTCGATCAACGCCGGCCGTGGTTTCACGCCGCTGGGGCTGACCGAAGCGACCGTGGAAGCGCGCGGCGAAGGCATGCGCCTGGGGCTGCGCGGGAATGTGCAGTCAACGCGCGTCGGCAACCTTTACCTCGATGCGGGTGTCGGGCTTGTGCGTGATCCGGGGCCTGGCACCTTGGCGCTCATGGCGCCCTCGTCGCCGCTCTCCGGCGGTTTGACGATCAGCCTGCCGCAACTCAAGAGCATCGGGGACCTGCTTGGGCCGGACGTCGCAACGGACGGGCAGCTTGCGGCCAGCCTGACGTTCGCCGGTACGGTGGGCGAGCCCAAGGTGAGCGGCTTCCTGACCGGCCAGGACGTTGACGTGGCGCTGTACGACCAGGGCATCCGCCTGACCAAGGGCGTGGTGCGCGTGGCGCTCGACCAGAACGTGGTTGACCTGCAAGAGGTGGTGTTCCATGGCGGAGACGGCACGGTGCGGGCGCAGGGCCGCGTGCAGCTTGGCGAGGCGAACCCGAACCTGGCAGGCTCCATCGTTGCCGACAAGCTTCAACTCTTTGCCGATCCGGACCGCACGCTGGTGCTGTCAGGGCAGGCCCGCATTGCCAACGATAACGACCGCGTGGCCATCACCGGCAAGTTCAAGGTCGACCGCGGCCTGTTCGATTTGCCAAAGGACGGAGCGCCGTCACTCGGCGACGACGTGGTCATCGTCCGTCGTGCCGATGCAGCACGCAACCAGGCCGAACGTGGCGTCAAGCGGGAAGAAAAGCCGGCTGGCCGCTTCAGCCCGGTCGTGGATGTTGATGTCGATTTTGGCGACAACTTCCGCTTCAAAGGGGCCGGTGCAGACCTGTCACTCGGCGGTCAGATGCATGTGCACAGCGAACCGCTCGTGCCCCTGCGCGGCACCGGCACGATCTACGTGCGCGAGGGCAGCACGTACGAGGCGTTCGGCCGCAAGCTGGCCATCGAACGCGGCGTGCTGAACTTCGTGGGGCCGATCAACAACCCGTCGTTCAACATCACCGCCATGCGGCGTAACCAGGAAGTCGAAGCCGGTGTGCAAGTGACCGGCACGGTGCGCCAGCCGCGCGTCAAGCTCGTCTCCGAGCCCAACGTGCCCGATGAAGACAAGCTCTCCTGGTTGATGTTCGGCTATAGCGCATCAAACGCTGGCCTCGGCCAGCAGCAGGCGATGTCCGGCGCGGCACTTGGCCTGTTGGGCAACGTGGCTGGCAAGAACGTGGCGCGGCGCTTCGGGCTCGACGAGTTCTCGATTGGGCCTTCCACCGCTGGCCTGACCGACCCGCAGGTGGTGAGCCTGGGCAAGGCAATCTCGGAGCGCATCACCGTTGGCTACGAGCAGAGCCTGTCCACGGCCGATTCCATCGTCAAACTGACATGGCAGTTTTCGCGGCGGTGGTCGGTGGTGGCACGCGGCGGCACGATCAACGGCGCGTCGGTCCTGTTCAACAAGCGTTGGTAATCAGTTGGCCCGGCTGCCAGAATGGCGGCGGGTACATGTTTCACACGAGGAGTTCCATGCCGCATCTTCGTCAACTCGCACAAGTGGGAGTCACCATGGGCGTTCTGGCTTCATTGCTGGGGCTGTTCGGCTGTGATCAGCAGAAGGTCGACCAGGCTGTGGATCGTGTGGGCGATGCCGCCAAGCGGGCATGGCAATCGGCCAAGCCGGACAACCTGCTGTTCAAGGGTATCGTGGCGGGGCAATCCACCGAGGACGATGTCAGGGCCACCGCCGGCCAGCCCGAGATGATCTGGGAGAACGAAGGTGGCACGCGGCAGCTTGAGTATCCGCGCGGACCCGAAGGGACTTCAACGTGGATGGTGACGATCGGGCCTGACGGGCACGTGCAGAAGATCGAGCAGGTGTTGACCGCCGAGAATTTTGGACGCGTACGTGTGGGGCAGAGCAAGGACGATATCCGCCGCATGCTCGGCAAACCTGGGAAGGTCGAGGTGTTTAAGCTGAAGCAGGAAGAGGTTTGGGGGTATCGGTGGATGGAAAGCGCGACTGAACGGGCTTTCTTCAATGTGCACTTTGGGGCGGATGGGCGTGTTACGACGACTTCGCGTAGTGATGATCGGTTGAATGGGGGGTAGGGGTTTTTGTTGTTTGGGTTTTTGGCTCTGGATTTTTTTGTGGTGCATCCCCCGTGTCGTACCCTGCCGGGACCGAAAGGGGGGTGGACCACCAAGCCCAACTCCCCATCAAACCAAATCAACGCACCCGCATCCCCGGCACCGCCCCAGCATGCGGCTCAAGAATATAAAGCCCCGGCTGAGCCTTCTCATCGGCAGCCGAAGCCGCCAACACCATCCCCTCCGACATCCCAAACTTCATCTTGCGCGGTACGAGGTTGGCCACCATCACGGTCAGCTTGCCGACCAGATCTTCCGGCGCATACGCCGACTGGATGCCCGAAAACACATTCCGCGTCTGTCCTTCACCCACATCCAGCGTCAGCTGCAGCAGCTTGTTTGATCCTTCCACGCGCTGGCAGGCGACGATCTTGGCCACACGCAGGTCGATCTTGGCGAAGTCGTCGATGGTGATGGTCTCGGCCATCGGCTCGATCGCGGCAACACCGTTGGCGGCAGCAACCGTTGCTTCTGCGGTGGCCTGCAGCGACTGGCGATTGGCTTCCACCAGCGCATCCACCTGCTTCTTGTCCACGCGCGTCATCAGGTGCGAGTACGGCTGGATCGGCTTGTCCGACGAGAGTTGCGAATCGATCGATCGCCACGTCAGCGGCTCAACGTTGAGGAACGCTTCGATGCGCTCGACGGTGGTCGGCAGAATCGGCTTGAGATACACGGCCAGCAGGCGGAACGCTTCCAGCGCAACCGAGCACGCGGCATGCAGCTTTTCGCGGTTGGCTTCGTCTTTGGCCAGGTCCCACGGCTTTTCTGTGTCGACGAAGGCGTTGACGGCGTCGGCCAGCTCCATCACGGCGCGCAGCGCCTTGCTGTACTCGCGTTTTTCGTACAGATCGGCGATTTGCGGGGCGGCTTCGCGCAGCTGCACCATCAGCGGGTGGCCCAGTGCGGCGTCGCTTACGCGGCCTTCGAAGCGCTTGACCAGGAAGCCCGCCGACCGGCTGGCGATGTTGACGAACTTGCCCACCAAATCGCTGTTCACGCGGGCGATGAAATCGTCCAGGTTCAGGTCCAGGTCTTCCATCGTCGCGTTCAGCTTGGCGGCGAAGTAGTAGCGCAGCCATTCCGGGTTCAGGCCGGTGTCGATGTAGCTCTGTGCCGTGATGAACGTGCCGCGCGACTTGCTCATCTTGGCGCCGTCCACGGTCAGGAAGCCGTGGGCGAACACGTTGGTCGGCGTGCGGTGGCCGGAGAACTTGAGCATCGCCGGCCAGAACAGCGTGTGGAAATACAGAATGTCCTTGCCGATGAAGTGGTACTGCTCGGTGGTCGAGTGTTCGTTGATCCACGCGTCGAAATCAAGGCCGCGCTTGGCGCACAGGTTCTTGAAGCTGGCGTAGTAGCCGACCGGCGCATCCAGCCACACATAGAAATACTTGCCCGGCGCGCCCGGAATCTCGAAGCCGAAGTACGGCGCGTCACGCGAGATGTCCCAGTCCGACAGTTTGGCCTCGCCTTCATCGCCAAGCCATTCGCGCATCTTGTTGGTGGCTTCGGGCTGCGCCAGGTCGGCCACCCATTCGCGCAGGAAATTTTCGCAGCGCGGGTCAGACAGCTTGAAGAAGTAGTGTTCCGACGACTTGCGCACTGGCGTTGCGCCCGACACCACGGAATACGGATTCTTCAGGTCGGTCGGCTGGTACGTCGCGCCGCAGACTTCGCAGGAATCGCCGTACTGGTCTTTCGCGCCGCACTTCGGGCATTCGCCCTTGATGAAACGGTCCGGCAGGAACATCTCCTTGACCGGGTCGTAGAACTGCTCGACCTCGCGCACGTCGATCAGGCCAGCTTCCTTGAGCTTGAGGTAGACGCTCTGGCACAGCTCCTTGTTTTCATCGGAGTCGGTGCTGTAGTAGTTGTCGAACGAGACGAGGAAGTTGTCGAAGTCGCGCTTGTGTTCCGTCCAGACGCGTTCGATGAGCTGCCGCGGGGTCAGGCCTTCCTTCTCGGCGCGCAGCATGACGGGCGTGCCGTGCGTATCGTCGGCGCCCACGTAATAGGTCTCATGCCCGCGCATGCGCTGGAAGCGCACCCAGATATCGGTCTGGATGTACTCGACCAGGTGGCCGATGTGAATCGGTCCGTTTGCGTAGGGCAGTGCGGAAGTGACGAGGATGCGACGTTCGGACATGGGCAGGCCAGAAAGGTGCGGGCGGGCCGCAAACAGGGCGCGGCGCGCGGAGAAACGCATATTTTAGCGCGCCCGGCGGCGGCAAGCCCGTCAGGGAGCAATCTGCGGACTCGCGGGTGTGATCGTGGGGTTGACCCATGCGTCACGATGCCGCGCATGGTGTAAACCAAAAAAAAGCGCCGGTCAGAGCCGGCGCAGCTTTCCACAACGGAAAAGGAGGAGAAATCAGGTACCGCCCGGGAGGTCAGCCACGCATCGCGAGCCAGCAACGTGTGGCAAGCGGCACCTGTTTTCTATGACAGGGTTAGCCCTGAATTGGTTTCAAATAAATTTCGACGCGGCGATTTTGAGCGCGGCCGGCCTCGGTCGCGTTGTCGGCAACGGGCTGGTTCTGGCCGCGGCCTTCAGCCGAGAGACGGTTGCGGGCCACGCCTCGGTCGGTCAGGTAGTTCGCCACGCTCTGGGCGCGCTTTTGCGACAGCGTCATGTTGTAGTTGGGGTTGCCGGTGCTGTCCGTGTGGCCGACCACATTGGCGGCCAGTTCCGGATGTTGCGTGAGCGTTTGCGCCACGCTATCCAACGGGCCGCGGAACGACGGCTTGATCACCGCGCTGTCGGTATCGAACGAAACCTGGCTGGGAATGTTCAGCTTGAGCGAGCCGTCGGGCTGCTCCGAAATTTGCGTGCCGGTGCCGGCCGTATCGCCAGCCAGCTTGGACTTGATGGCGCCCCAGTTGTAGCCGACGGCTGCACCGGTTGCCGCGCCCAGCGCACCGCCAATGGCGGCGCCCTTGCCGTTGCCGACCAGTGCGCCGATGCCAGCACCCACGGCCGCGCCAACGCCGGTGCCCATGGCGGTCTGGTTCTGCTGCTCGGTGGCGCAGCCGGCGGCCAGCAGGGCGATCAGCGAGACGGAAATAAGCTTGGCTTTCATGGTTTCTCCTACGGGTAACGGGATCGGTTCTTGTGGGTTTGCCGATATCCGGCGCATCAGAGGGATATTGGGGAGAATCGGACGAACGACGCGCCGGCAAAATACAATAGCAAAACAGTAGATAGAGTGGCCAGGGCGCCGCAAAGTTCATGCCGCGTCACCGTTGGCCCGTCCCCCATTCGCATTAGATTTGTGGAGCAAATGTTGAGCGTAACCATCGAACAGATCACCGAAGCCCTGCGCGGCGTGGTGGATCCCAATACCGAGCGCGACCTTGTGTCGTCCAAATCGGCGCGCAACATCCGGGTCGACGGCGGCGAGGTGTCGCTCGATGTGGAACTCGGCTACCCCGCCAAGAGCCAATTCGAGCCGATCCGCAAGCTGGTCATCGGGGCGCTGCGCAAGGTGCAAGGTGTCGAGAATGTGAGCGTGCAGGTGTCGATGAAGATCGTCGCGCACGCGGTGCAACGCGGCGTGCACCTCATGCCGAATGTGAAGAACATCATCGCGGTGGCATCCGGCAAGGGCGGCGTGGGCAAGTCGACCACCGCCGTGAATCTGGCGCTCGCGCTGGCTGCGGAAGGCGCCAACGTGGGCATTCTTGACGCCGATATCTACGGCCCGAGCCAGCCGATGATGCTGGGCATCCAGGGCCAGCCCGAGTCGGCAGATGGCAAGACGATGGAGCCGATGGAGGGGCACGGCCTGCAGGCCAACTCGATCGGCTTCCTGATCGAGCAGGACAATCCGATGGTCTGGCGCGGCCCGATGGTGACCTCGGCGCTGGAACAACTGCTCAAGCAGACCAACTGGCGCGACCTGGATTACCTCATCGTCGACATGCCCCCGGGCACGGGCGATATCCAGCTCACGCTGTCGCAGAAGGTGCCTGTGACGGGCGCGGTGATCGTCACCACGCCGCAGGACATCGCGCTGCTCGACGCCAAGAAGGGTCTGAAGATGTTCGAGAAGGTGGGAATTCCCATCATCGGCGTGGTCGAGAACATGGCGGTCTATTGCTGCCCGAACTGCGGCCATACCGAGCACATTTTCGGCGCCGGCGGCGGCGAGAAGATGTGCGAACAATACGGCGTCCCGTTCCTGGGCAGCCTGCCGCTGAACATGTCGATTCGCGAGCAGGCCGATTCGGGCCGCCCGACCGTGGTGGCCGATCCCGACGGCGCAATTGCCGGCGTCTACAAGCAGATCGCGCGCCGCGTCGCCATTGCCGTGGCCGAGAAGGCGAAGGACATGACGAGCAAGTTCCCGTCGATCGTCGTGCAGAACACCTGAGCGAAAAACCATGGATGCCAGCGAGCCGTTGTCCAACGATCGTCAGACGGAGCGCCCGTCCGTACGGGTGGCGGTGGTGCTGTGCCGCCGCCCGACGGCCAGCCGTTGGCAGCCGTTCCAGTGGCGGCTGGAGGCTGTCGTGCCCGATCTGGGCGAATACGGCACCGCACCGCGCTGCCTGGATCGTGCCGACGATGAAAAGGGTGACGAGCGCTGGCTTACGCCTGGCTTCTCCGTCACGCTGTTTCGCGACGAGGCCGAAGGCTACTACCTGAACGTGACTTCCGCCGCGCCCTGCTGGTTTGTGCTGTGGCGTCTAGGCGAGTCGGGTACGGCCGACGAGGGCCGGGCGATTCCGCATACGGTTTCGCTGAGCTACAACGAGGCTGGCCGCTGGCTCGACGGTGGCGAGACGGTCGAAAATGTGCCGTTGGACGCCGCAGCGCTGGAATGGCTGCAGGCGTACGTGGCTGAAAACTACCGGCCCGAGCCGAAGAAGCGGCGCCGGCCGGAGTCGTTCCTGCCGCCGGAAGATCGCGCGAAGTTCTGAGTGAGGCCGCTGTGAGCGACGAAACTTTCCTCTCGCGCTGGTCACGCCGCAAGGCAGCAGAGCGGCGGGGCGAACCCGAACCGGAAGCGGCCCCGCCCCCCGAGCCGGCGCCCGTTGTCGTGCCCGAAGCGTCGACGGTCGAACCCGCGCCCGAGGTACCACCCCCGCTCACGCTGGAAGATGCCGCCAAGCTGACGCCATCCGATGATTTCGCGCCTTTCGTCGCGCACGGCGTGGACGAGGCCGTCAAGCGTGCCGCGCTCAAGAAGCTCTTTGCCGATCCGCATTTCAATGTGATGGACGGCCTCGATACCTACATCGACGATTATTCGCAGCCCGACCCCATCCCGCCTGAGATGCTGCGCGAGCTGCGCCATACGGCGGGATTGCGATTGTTCGAGCCGCTGGAAGAAGAGGATGCGGCTGCGCCAGCAGGAATCGAACCAGTATCGGACGCTTCGCCTGCTTCGCCCGTTGTGACCGGCGAGACGCCGCCTGAACCCGCCGATGCCGTGTCGCCCCTTGTTGAGGACCCGGCCCAGGCAACCCCGCATGGCGGCGCTAAGCCGCCGTCCGTAGAATAAAAAAAGTACCGCGCGGCAACGACCGCGCGGCCATGTCTCCACAGCCCGCGCCATGCACGTGGGCGCTCACGCACAAATCCATGCCGACGCTGCTCTGCAGTTGCAATCACACCATGCCCATCGATGCCGATGCGGTGGGCGACGCCCTGCGCGCGTCCGACGCCGCCGTCGACGCGCCAGGCAAGACGCACCACCTGCTGTGCCGCCGCGAGATCGGCGCGTTCACGCAGGCGCTGGAGGGTACGGAAGACGTCATCGTCGCCTGCACGCAGGAAAAGGCGTTGTTTGCAGAGGTGGCCGCGCAGCACGAGGGCGTGACGGCGCCGATCCATTTCGTCAACGTGCGCGAAACGGGCGGGTGGTCGGCGGGGGCCAAGCGCGATGCGCGTGGTTTCCGTGCCAAGACAGCGGCGCTGCTGGCCGTCGCTGGGTTGCCGGCACCTGACCCCGTGCCGGTGGTCGATTACCGCTCCGACGGCAACGTGCTGATTGTCGGTCCGGCTGAGCGTGCGATGCCCTGGGCGGAACGCCTGGCCGACCAACTGAGCGTGACGGTGCTCGCCACCGGACGCGATCGCGCAAGCGGCCCGCTCGCCCCGCCGATGGCGCGTCGCTGGCCCGTTCACGCGGGCGAGCTGCAGGAGGTGACCGGCTGGCTTGGCGCGTTCGAGGTGCAGTGGCGCAACCGCAATCCGATCGACCTTGACCGCTGCACGCACTGCAACGCCTGCATCGATGTCTGCCCGGAAGGCGCCATCGACGCGCTTTACCAGATCGACCTGGATGCATGCCGCGACCATCGCGCGTGCGTCAAGGCTTGCGGCGATGCAATGGCCATCGATTTCAGCCGGGTGGAGGCCCCCCGGGCGCTATCGGGCCAATTCGACCTGATCTTCGATTTGAACGATGCGCCGGCGTTTGCGCGGCATCAGCCGCCGCAAGGCTACTTCCATGCGGGCGCAGACGCGGGCCGCCAATTGACCGCTTCGCTGGCACTGCTGCAGATGGTGGGCGAGTTCGAGAAGCCCAAGTTCTTCCAATACAAGGAATCCATCTGCGCGCACGGGCGTAACGGCCAGGTCGGCTGCGACGCTTGCGTGCAAGTGTGTTCCGCGTCGGCGATTGCGCCGCAGTGGAAGGATGGCCGCGGCAGCGTGCACGTCACGCCCAATCTGTGCGTGGGCTGCGGCGCGTGTACGACTGCGTGCCCGACCGGCGCCATCACCTATGCCTATCCCAGCGCGCCGTACCAGGGGCGCAAGCTCAAGACGCTGCTGAGCACGTATGCATCGGCGGGTGGGCGTGATGCCGTAGTGCTGCTGCATAACGGTGGGCGCGGCCGCACGCTGATCGAGCAACTTGGCCGGGCCGCGCGTATCGGCAACGCCCAGGGCGTGCCAGTGAATGTGCTGCCGGTCGAGGTATTCCATGCGGCATCGACGGGGTTGGACTTATGGCTATCCGCATTGGCTTACGGCGCCGCGCGCATCGCCATCCTGCTGACGGAAGACGATGCACCGCAGTACCGCGCGATGCTGGTCGAGCAGGTTGCCGTGGCGCAGGCCATGCTGCAGGGCCTTGGCGAACCGGCGGATGAGGCGGGCGTGGTGCTGATCGACGTGGCGGATGCGGTGGCGCTCGACGCGCGCCTGGGCAGCGCTGACGTATCGGCCCCGCTGCGCGGTTTCCGCCGTGACATGGCGGCTGCCACCTTTGCAGTGGCCGCGGCAAAGCGCGAGACGCTGGACTTCGCGCTTGACCATCTCGCGCGTCACGCCAAGGCCACCGAGGCCGTCTTCCCGTTGCCGGCCGGCGCACCGTTCGGCTCCATCACCGTGAACCGCGAACGCTGCACGCTGTGCATGGCGTGCGTGGGCGCGTGCCCATCGCAGGCACTGCGCGATCAGGCCGAGCGCCCCGTACTGGCCATGATTGAGCGCAACTGCGTCCAGTGCGGCCTGTGCGAAACCACGTGCCCTGAAAGCGCCATCGCCCTCGTCCCGCGTCTGAACCTGTCGGCCGAAGCTCGCCAATCGATCACGCTCAACGAGGCCCAGCCGTTTCACTGCATCCGCTGCAACAAGCCGTTTGGCACCGCGCAGATGGTCGCGACGATGCTGGCCAAGCTGGGCGCGCATCCGGCGTTCTCGGGTGCCGCCGCTGAGCGTCTCAAGATGTGCAGCGATTGCCGCGTGATCGACATGATGCAGCACGGCGAACGCCCTGGCGCCCCGCACTGAAAACCGCCCATTGAAGCCGCGCATTGAAGCCGATCCCTGATCCCATGACCGACGCCCAGCCCCTGCAATTCCAGCCCGCCGCCACGCCTGCCGACAGCGCCGAGGATCTCGCCCGTGCGGACCTGTACGGCCTGCTGGCCACGCTGTTCTTCCGCGCGGCCGACGCTGATTTGCTGCAGCGCATCGCCGCCGCGCCGCTGGACCCGTCGGGCGACGACGCTATCGCCCCGGCCGATGCGGAAGCTGCCGCCAGCAGCGCGCTCACCCAGGCGTGGCGAAAGCTTGTTGCCCGCGCCGGCAAGACCACCGCCGAGCAGGCCGACGACGAATACACCGAACTGTTTATCGGCGTCGGCAAGCCCGAAGTGTTCTTGTACGGCTCGTACTACCAGGCCGGTTTCATGAACGAAAAGCCGCTCGTGGTGTTGCGCGACG
The DNA here is from genome assembly GCF_052950655.1 of Ralstonia sp. VS2407. Lineage (NCBI taxonomy): Bacteria > Pseudomonadati > Pseudomonadota > Betaproteobacteria > Burkholderiales > Burkholderiaceae > Ralstonia > Ralstonia sp. VS2407. The sequence continues at coordinate 352,697 of NZ_JBRFVG010000004.1, read as the reverse complement.
ACTTGCGCCGCTACGGCCTGGAGCGCGCCGAGGGCATCACGGAAACCGAAGATCACCTCGCTACGCTGTGCGAGGTTATGCGTTACCTCATCGCCGGGGACGATGTTGCTGTTGCCCGCGTTGAGGAGCAGCGCGCTTTTTTCCAGCGCCATCTGGCCCCATGGGTCGATACAGCTTGTGATGCTGTATTGCAGCATCCGCGCGCCGCTTTTTATGCCGACGTGGCGGGATTGGCGAAGGCGTTTTTCGACGTCGAGCGGCTCGCGCTGGAATTGGCGTGACTGCAATGTGGTCGACTGCCTAAAAATTGAGCGGTCGGCCAAGAGTCGCGCCCCGTCCGCGTCACGGCGGACCGGTTCAAATCGTACTCATTGAAAAAATTCATCGGTAAATCGTCAGGAAAATCCCTGTGTGAGGGGTTTTAGGCATGGTTTTCCCATGCCGTTACTCCTAAAATGTGTTCAAAAATTCCTATTACATTCGGTCATCGGTTTGAATGAGCCGGGGAGCATCGAAATGCCAGGTCCGAACACCGTCCCTCACGCCCGCCCCGAGGCGGATTCCGCTGAATCCGGCCCCACGCGCCGCCGCTTCCTGATGGGCGCCGCGGTGGCCGCTGCCGCAGCAGGCACCGCCGCCACGGCCAGCCATCTGGTGCAAGCGCCCGCCGCCACCGCCTCGCCACCGGCTGACGCCGCTGATGACGGCGCCACCGGCTACCGGCTGAGCGAACACATTCGCAAGTACTACAAGACGACGTGGATCTGACACGGCCGCATGCGCGCCGCTGCTACTCCATCGTCATTGCACGCACCCCTCATCCTCAGGTGACCTCATGCTTCTGACCCGCAAACCGGCGGTACAGGACACCAAAGCCGCACCGGCCCGACGTTCAAACGGCCAGGGCGCCGCATCGCTTGCCGGCAGTCTGGCTCGCAGCCTGGCCGGCGCGCTGCCGACCATGGACCGCCGCACCTTCCTCAAGCGCTCCGGTATCGGCGTTGGCGCAGGGCTGGCCGCGACGCAGCTTTCGCTGGTGAAGAAATCGGTGGTGGGGGAGGCCCAGGCCGCCGAAGGCAAGGGCGATATCGTCGTGCGCCGCACGGTGTGCTCGCACTGCTCGGTCGGCTGCTCGGTGGATGCCGTCGTGCAGAACGGCGTGTGGGTGCGCCAGGAACCGGTATTCGACTCGCCGATCAACCTGGGCGCGCACTGCGCCAAAGGCGCTGCCCTGCGCGAGCACGGTCACGGTGAATACCGCCTGAAGACGCCAATGAAGCTCGTGGACGGCCGCTACCAGCGCATCAGTTGGGAGCAGGCGCTCAACGAGATCGTCGCCAAGATGAACACGATCCGCCAGGAAACGGGGCCGGATTCATTCTTCTTCGTGGGTTCGTCCAAGCACAGCAACGAGCAGTCGTACCTGCTGCGCAAGTGGGTGTCGTTCTTCGGCACCAACAACTGCGACCACCAGGCGCGTATCTGCCATAGCACCACCGTGGCCGGCGTGGCCAACACCTGGGGCTACGGCGCGATGACGAACTCGTACAACGACATGCAGAACGCCAAGTGCGCGCTGTATATCGGCTCGAACGCGGCCGAGGCGCACCCCGTGTCGATGCTGCATCTGCTGCACGCCAAGGAAACGGGCTGCAAGGTCATCGTGGTCGACCCGCGCTACACGCGTACGGCCGCCAAGTCCGATGAATACGTGCGCATCCGCTCGGGTACCGACATCGCCTTCCTGTTCGGCGTGCTGTATCACATCTTCAAGAACGGTTGGGAAGACAAGCAGTACATCCACGATCGTGTCTACGGCATGGACAAGGTGCGCGAGGAAGTGCTCACCAAGTGGACGCCGGACAAGGTCGAGGAAGTGTGCGGCGTGCCTGAGGCCCAGGTGCACAAGGTTGCCGAGATGATGGCGATGAACCGCCCGAGCACGCTGGTGTGGTGCATGGGCCAGACGCAGCACACCATCGGCAATGCCATCGTGCGCGCATCGTGCATCGTGCAATTGGCGCTGGGCAATATCGGCAGGTCGGGCGGGGGCGCCAATATCTTCCGTGGCCACGATAACGTTCAGGGCGCGACCGACGTGGGGCCCAATCCGGACTCGCTGCCCGGCTATTACGGCCTCGCTGCTGGCGCGTGGAAGCATTTTGCCTCCGTGTGGGGCCTCGATTACGACTGGATCAAGGGCCGCTTCGCCTCGCAGGCGATGATGGAAAAGTCTGGCACCACCGTCTCGCGCTGGGCCGACGCGGTGCTCGAGAAGAACGAGCTGATCGACCAGGACAACAACGTTCGCGCGGTCTTTTACTGGGGCCACGCACCGAACTCGCAAACGCGCGGGATGGACATCAAGCGTGCGCTCGACAAGCTCGACCTGCTCGTGGTGATCGACCCATACCCGTCAGCCACGGCGGCCATGGCCAACATGCCAGCCGCCGACGGTACGCCGCCCAATCCGAACCGTGCCGTCTATCTGCTGCCGGCCGCCACGCAGTTCGAAACGTCGGGCTCTTGCACGGCGTCGAACCGCTCGCTGCAATGGCGCGAAAAGGTCATCGAGCCGCTGTTCGAATCGCAGCCCGACCACGTGATCATGCAGGCCTTTGCTGATCGCCTTGGCTTCGGCAAGGAGCTGTCGAAGAACTACAAGATCACGGAATACAAGCGCGCCGGCATGACGTGGCGCGAGCCGGAGATCGAATCGATCCTGCGCGAGATCAACCGCGGCAACTGGACGATCGGCTACACCGGCCAATCGCCGGAACGCCTGAAAGCTCACATGCGCAACATGCATCTGTTTGATGTGCGTACGCTGCGCTGCAAGGGCGGCAAGGACGCCGAAACAGGCTACGACCTCACCGGGGATTACTTCGGCCTGCCTTGGCCGTGCTACGGCACGCCGGAACTCAAACACCCTGGCTCGCCCAACCTGTACGACACAAGCAAGCATGTGATGGAGGGCGGGGGCAACTTCCGCGCCAACTTTGGCGTGGAGCGCGACGGTGTCAACCTGCTGGCCGAAGATGGCTCGTTCTCGCTGGGCTCGGAGTTGACGACAGGCTACCCCGAGTTCGATCACGTGTTCCTCAAGAAACTGGGCTGGTGGGACGACCTGACCGACGCCGAGAAGAAGGCCGCCGAAGGCAAGAACTGGAAGACCGATTTGTCGGGCGGTATCCAGCGCGTGGCGATGAAGCACGGCTGCCATCCGTTCGGCAACGCCAAGGCCCGCGCGATCGTGTGGAACTTCCCAGACGGCATTCCGCAGCACCGCGAGCCGCTGTATTCAACGCGGCCCGACATGGTTGCCAAGTACCCCACGCATGACGACAAGAAGGCCTTCTGGCGCCTGCCCACGCTGTACAAGACAGTGCAGCAGCGCAATATCGAGAACAAGGTCTACGAGAAATTCCCGATCATCCTCACCTCCGGCCGCCTGGTGGAGTACGAGGGCGGCGGCGAGGAGACGCGCTCCAACCCGTGGCTGGCCGAGCTGCAGCAGGAGAACTTTGTCGAGATCAACCCGAAGGCTGCAGCCGACCGTGGTATCCGCCACAACGATTTCGTCTGGGTCAAGACGCCGACCGGCGCCCAGATCAAGGTGCGTGCGCTGGTGACGGAGCGTGTGGGGGTCGACCACGCCTTCATCCCGTTCCACTTCTCGGGCTGGTGGCAGGGCAAGGATCTGCTCGATTACTACCCGGAAGGCGCACACCCGATCGTCCGTGGCGAGGCCGTCAACACGGCCACCACCTACGGCTACGACTCGGTGACGATGATGCAGGAAACGAAAACGACGGTCTGCCAGATCGAGCGGTTCGCATAAGGACGGGGAGATCAACATGGCACGCATGAAATTCATCTGTGACAGCGAGCGCTGCATCGAATGCAACGCCTGCGCCACGGCCTGCAAGAACGAACACGAGGTGCCCTGGGGCGTGAACCGGCGCCGCGTGGTCACCATCAACGACGGCATGATCGGTGCGGAGAAATCCATCTCCGTGGCGTGCATGCATTGTTCCGATGCGCCGTGCATGGCGGTCTGCCCGGTCGACTGCTTCTACCGCACCGAAGACGGCGTGGTGCTGCACGACAAGGACGTCTGCATCGGCTGCGGCTACTGCTCCTACGCGTGCCCGTTCGGCGCGCCGCAGTTCCCGAGCCAAGGTACGTTTGGCGTGCGCGGCAAGATGGACAAGTGCACGTTCTGCGCGGGTGGCCCCGAGAAGAACGGCAGCGAGGAAGAATTCGAGAAGTACGGTCGCAACCGCCTGGCTGAAGGAAAGCTTCCGCTGTGCGCGGAAATGTGCTCGACGAAGGCGCTGCTCGGCGGCGATGGCGATGTGATTTCCGACATCCTGCGTAACCGGGTCATGAAGCGCGGGAAGGGCGCCGAGTTGTTCGGGTGGGGCACGGCCTACGGCGGTGGGCACGGCAAAGGCAGCCAGGCAGCGCCGGCTACCCCCGCCGCCCCCGCCGCGCCTGCTTCAACGCCGGGGGCGCAATCATGACCGCCCGGGCCCGCTCGACCAGCCTGCTGATCGCCCTTGGCGCCGCGCTGTTGCTCGGTGCCTGCGGCGAACGCCCGCAAACCGCCTTTGCCTCGCACCGCAAGGACGACGCGCCAGCCTACAAGGGCGCAGAAGGCGATCCGTTCATGGCCAAGAACTGGACGCCCGGTGACCGCACGAGCTGGGAGAACCAGATCCGAGCGCGCGGCCAATATCAGAACGAGTACAACAAGACGCCGTGACGCCATGACACGTACGAGCGGAGGTTCGTCCATGGGCACTTCCTGGAAGCACTTTGCGATGGCCGTGTTGCTCGGCGCAGCGGCGGCGTTGGCGAGCGCGCAGCAGCCGGCCAGCGCGCCGGCGGCCAACAATGCCCCCGTCAATCCGGCCGTTCAACCGGCGCAACCGTTCTCCAACATCGTCTCGGAGAATGTGTTTGATCTCCAGAAGCGTGATCTCGCTAAAGAGGCGCGGGACCAGGCCGCACGCCGCGTCACGCGCCCCGGCAACAACGCGCCTGTCTGGCGCGAGGTGAACTCCGACCAGGCGCATTACGCCAGCATTCCGGGGCTGGAAGCCGGCGTGCTGATCCAGCGCACGGGGCAGAAATGGCGGCTGTTCCGCAATGGCGTGATCACCGTGTGGGGCGGTTGGCTCGTGGTGCTGGTGCCGCTGCTCATCCTGGGGTTCTTCCTGTGGCGCGGCACGATTCCCCTGAAGGAAGCGCCTACCGGCCGCAAGATCGAGCGCTTCACGCCGACCGAACGCTACGTGCACTGGACCATGGCGATTTCCTTCGTCACGCTGGGCGTCTCGGGCATCGTCATGCTGTGGGGCAAGCATTTTCTGCTGCCGATCCTTGGGCACCAGTTGTTCGGCTGGCTGACGTACATATTGAAGAATCTCCACAACCTGGTGGGGCCGCTGTTCACGGTCAGCATCATCGTGGCCTTCGTCATGTGGGTGCGCGACAACCTGCCCCGCAGTGGCGACATGAAATGGCTACTGAGCCTGGGCGGCATGTTTGCCGGAGAGCACGGCGCCGAAGTGCCCTCGCATCGCTTCAACGCCGGGGAGAAACTCTGGTTTTGGGGCGGCCTCGTCGTGTTCGGGCTGGTCCTGTCGGCCTCGGGCTGGACGCTCGATCGCATCGTCCCCGGCGTGGATTACTACCGCAGCACAATGCAATTGGCCGAGGTCATTCACGCCATTGCGGCAGTGGGCATGATCTGCATGTCGCTGGGCCACATCTACATGGGCACGATCGGCATGGAAGGCGCTTACCGCGCGATGCGCGACGGCTATGTCGACGAAGCGTGGGCGAAAGAGCACCACGAGCTATGGTACGACGACGTCAAGGCCGGCAAGATTCCTGTGCAGCGGACCCAACCGCCTGCGCCGCCGGCACCGAGCGAGCAGCCCGCCAAGTCATGACGCCATCGACCGCCACCGATTCAAGGAACCTCACCATGCATGCATCCGCTCTGAGCCGCGCCGCAGGTATGGCACTTGCTGCCGCCATGCTGAGCCTGACAAGCGGACTGGCCGGCGCCAAGCTGCCGGCACCGACGGAAGAACAGAAGGCACAGGCGGATCTGGCGAAAGCCAAGGCAGCCTGGGGCGACAAGGTGGCCGCGTTCCAGACATGCAAGGCCCAGGACAAGGTGGCGGCGTCCTACCAGGCCGGCGGCAAGGCTGCGCATACGCAACCGGGCGCGCCGTGCGTTGACCCGGGGCCGTTTGTCGCGCCCGCGCCTCCTGCACCTGCAGCGGCGGCCAAAGGGTGAACCGTTGTTGCCAATGTTGCGTGTTCATCATCCGGCAGTACAATCGTCCGCTCCCCGAGTGAACCCTGACTGGAGGTGACACATGAAGCAACTCGTGATTGCACTCGCCGCGATCGGCCTGATGGCCGGCTGCGCATCGAACTCAGCGTCGACGGCCAAGGCGGCGAATGCCGGTGACGGCGCCATGGCGGCCTCGGCCGTGCTGGCACCCAAGAGCGGCAGTACCGTGCAAGGCAGCGTGAAGCTCGCGCAGCAAGGCGACAATCGGGTTGCCATCGCCGTGGATATTTCCGGTTTGCCGGCTAACGGCATGTTCGGTTTCCACGTGCATGAAAAGGGCGATTGCTCGTCGGCGGATGGCAATAGCGCTGGCGGCCACTTCAACCCGACCGGCCAGCAGCACGGTGATCCGCGCCACGGCGCGCACCATGCCGGCGACATTCCGATGCTGCAATCCGATGCCAACGGCAAGGCCGTCGGCTCGATCGTTCTTTCCGGCGTGACGCTGTCGCCTGGGCCCACCAGCTTGGTCGGCCGCGCGCTGGTCGTCCACGCAGGCAAGGACGACTACATGACCCAGCCCACCGGCAATTCCGGCGGGCGCATCGCCTGCGGCGTGATCGTGGCGAACTGATCGCCCGCCCGCGGTACCTGCTCCCGGGCAGGTACCAGCCGCACCATGCGCACGCTTGCCGTGCGCATTTTTATTTGAACTAAGACATTGATGCCGCTGCGCCCTGAACTGACCAACGCTTCCGTTCCACTGCTTGACGAGGTTGAAGTGCTCGACGAGCTGGGCCGCGCACGCAGTGTCTTCATCCCCGGTGAGCGCCCGCTCACCGTCTACCTCGACAAGCGCGAACTGGTCACGCTGATGACGCTGGGCGGTGCCCCGGAAGCGCTCGTACTCGGCTATCTGCGTAACCAGCGCCTGATCGGCAGCATCGAAGACATCGCCTCCATCCAGGTCGACTGGGAAACCGAATCCGCTGCCGTCACCACGCGCGGCGGTATTGCCGATCTGGATGAGAAGACCGCCCGCCGCACCGTGACCACCGGCTGCGGGCAGGGCACCGTGTTCGGCTCGCTGATGGACGAGATCGACGGCATCCATCTGCCGCCCGACGCGCGCATGACACAAACAACCCTGTATCGCGTGGTCGACACCATCCGCCTGCAGCAGTCCATCTACAAGCAAGCGGGTTCGGTGCATGGCTGTGCGCTGTTCGATGCGCACGGCGGGCTGCTGCACTTCATCGAAGACGTGGGCCGCCACAATGCCGTGGATGCGATCGCCGGCCTCATGTGGCTTGAAGGAATGGAGGGCGGCGACAAGATCTTCTACACCACCGGCCGCCTGACTTCCGAGATGGTCATCAAGGGCGCGCAGATGGGCATTCCGTTCCTGCTGTCGCGCTCGGGCGTTACGCAGATGGGCCACCAGATGGCGCAGCGCGTCAATCTGACGCTGTTTGCGCGGTGCACTGGGCGGCACTTTTTGCTCTACACGGGGCGAGACCGGTTCGTGGCCGAACCAGAGATGGCAGGCACCGTGGGGCCGCGCGGAGAGTTGCCCCAGGCGGCGGAATCCAGCCGCTGATCTGCCCTGGTTGGTTCGATAAGGCCAGAGCAAGCCATCGGCTGCCACGGGGTTTTCCGTCACAGGTTTGGGAGTACAATCCGCGTTCCAAACCGGCCCCAGCCGCGGGCCGGCCTGCTGGCGTGACCAAATGGGGACAGTTTTCGCACCGCGAAGCCTGCCCCCATTTGTTCATCCAAGGTATCTGGACGCTCCATGAGCATCAAATCCGACAAGTGGATCCGCCGCATGGCCGAGCAGCACGGCATGATCGAGCCGTTCGAGCCCGGCCAGGTGCGTGAATCCGACGGCCGCCGCATCGTTTCCTACGGCACCTCGAGCTACGGCTACGACATCCGCTGCGCCGACGAATTCAAGATCTTCACCAACATCAACAGCACCATCGTCGATCCGAAGAACTTCGACGAGAAGTCGTTTGTCGACTTCAAGGGCGATGTGTGCATCATCCCGCCGAACTCGTTCGCGCTGGCCCGCACGATGGAGTATTTCCGCATCCCGCGCACCGTGCTCACCGTGTGTCTTGGCAAGAGCACGTACGCGCGCTGCGGGATCATCGTGAACGTCACGCCGTTCGAGCCCGAATGGGAGGGCTACGTGACGCTGGAGTTCTCCAACACCACGCCGCTGCCTGCCAAGATCTACGCCGGCGAAGGCTGCGCACAGGTGCTGTTTTTCGAGAGCGACGAGGAATGCGAAACCTCGTACAAGGATCGTGGTGGCAAGTACCAGGGCCAGCACGGTGTGACGTTGCCCAAGACCTAGTTTTTGTAGTCCGTTTCCGCGCGTTCAGGCGTATCCGGAGCGGTGCCTTTAGCTTCATCCATAAGGAACCACGATGAAATTCCGCTTTCCCGTCATCATCATTGACGAGGACTTCCGCTCCGAGAACATCTCCGGGTCGGGCATTCGCGCGCTGGCCCAGGCCATCGAGCATGAGGGGATGGAGGTGACCGGCCTCACCAGCTATGGTGACCTGACCTCGTTCGCCCAACAGTCGAGCCGCGCGTCCACCTTCATCGTCTCGATCGACGACGATGAATTCATCAACCCTGACAACGACAAGCCCGAACCGCAGGCGGTTGAAAACCTGCGCGCCTTCGTGGCCGAGGTGCGTCGCCGCAACGCTGACATTCCCATCTTCCTGTACGGCGAAACGCGTACCTCGCGCCATCTGCCGAACGACGTGCTGCGCGAGCTGCACGGCTTCATTCACATGTTCGAGGACACGCCTGAGTTCGTGGCCCGACACATCATCCGTGAAGCCCGCAACTACCTCGATTCACTGCCGCCGCCGTTCTTCAAGGCGCTGATCGACTACGCGCAGGACAGCTCGTATTCGTGGCACTGCCCGGGGCACTCGGGCGGCGTGGCGTTCCTGAAGAGCCCGGTGGGGCAGGTGTTCCACCAGTTCTTTGGCGAGAACATGCTGCGCGCCGACGTCTGCAACGCAGTGGAAGAACTGGGCCAGTTGCTCGACCACACGGGCCCGGTGGCCGCGTCCGAGCGCAACGCCGCGCGCATCTTCGGCTCCGATCACATGTTCTTCGTGACCAACGGCACGTCGACGTCGAACAAGATGGTGTGGCACGCCAACGTGGCGCCCGGCGACATCGTGGTGGTGGACCGCAACTGTCACAAGTCGATCCTGCACGCGATCATGATGACGGGCGCGATCCCCGTGTTCCTGATGCCGACGCGCAACCACTTCGGCATCATCGGGCCGATCCCGAAGAGCGAGTTCGAGCCCGAAACGATCGCCAAGAAGATCGCCGATCACCCGTTCGCCAGCCAGGCCAAAAACAAGAAGCCGCGCATCCTGACCATCACGCAGGGCACGTACGACGGCGTGCTGTACAACGCCGAGATGATCAAGAACATGCTGTCGACCGAGATCGACACGCTGCACTTTGATGAAGCGTGGCTGCCGCATGCGTCGTTCCACCCGTTCTACGAGGACATGCACGCGATTGGTCACGGCCGCCCGCGCAGCAAGGACGCGCTGGTGTTTGCCACGCAGAGCACGCACAAGCTGCTGGCCGGCCTGTCGCAGGCTTCGCAGATCCTCGTGCAGGATTCGGAAACGCGCAAGCTCGATACGTACCGCTTCAACGAGGCGTATCTGATGCACACGTCGACGAGCCCGCAGTACTCGATCATCGCTTCGTGCGACGTGGCCGCGGCAATGATGGAAGCGCCGGGCGGCACTGCGCTGGTGGAAGAGAGCATTGCCGAAGCGCTGGACTTCCGCCGCGCCATGCGCAAGGTGGAGCAGGAATACGTCGGCACGAACGGTGGCAGTGGACGTGGCGACGACTGGTGGTTCAAGGTCTGGGGCCCGAACGACCTGTCCGACGAAGGCATCGAGGACCGCGAAGCCTGGATGCTCAAGGCCAACGAGCGCTGGCACGGCTTCGGCAACCTGGCCGAAGATTTCAACCTGCTCGACCCGATCAAGGCCACCATCATCACCCCGGGCCTGGACGTCGATGGCAAGTTCAGCGACTCGGGCATCCCGGCCGCCATCGTGACGCGTTATCTGGCTGAGCACGGCATCATCGTCGAGAAGACCGGCTTGTACTCGTTCTTCATCATGTTCACCATCGGCATCACCAAGGGCCGTTGGAACTCGATGGTGACCGAGCTGCAGCAGTTCAAGGACGACTACGACAACAACCAGCCGCTATGGCGCGTGTTGCCGGAGTTCGTGCGCCAGTATCCGCAGTACGAGCGCATCGGGCTGCGCGAGCTGTGCGACAGCATCCACAGCGTCTACCAGGCCAACGACGTGGCCCGCGTGACGACGGAAATGTACCTCTCGAACATGGAACCGGCGATGAAGCCGTCGGACGCCTGGGCCAAGATGGCTCACCGTGAAACCGAGCGCGTGGCAATCGACGACCTGGAAGGCCGCATCACCGCCATCCTGCTGACGCCGTATCCGCCGGGCATTCCGCTGCTGATTCCTGGCGAGCGCTTCAACAAGACGATCGTGCAGTACCTGCAATTCGCCCGCCAGTTCAACAAGCTATTCCCGGGCTTCGAGACCGACATTCATGGTCTGGTCGAGGAAGAGGTCGACGGCAAGATGGGGTATTTCGTCGACTGCGTGCGCTGAGTTTCAGCCACACAAAACAGAAACGCCGCGCTGAGTTGATCAGCGCGGCGTTTTTGTTTGAAGCGTGCAGCCGATTATTCAGCCAGCGCGGCCCGTGCGAACGCAATGGCTTGCTTGACCTGCTCCGGCGCTGTCCCGCCGATGTGGTTGCGCGAAGCGACTGAGCCTTCCAGCGTCAGCACGGCGTGCACATCGTCGCTAATGAGGTCGGACTTGTCGCCCAGGCCGCAGATGTCACGCAGTTGCGCAACCGACAGGTCTGCCAGATCACAGCGCAGGTCGTCGCACGCGCGCACGGCGTGGGCCACGGCTTCGTGTGCATCGCGGAAGGGCAGGCCGCGCTTGACCAGGTAGTCGGCCAGATCGGTGGCGGTCGCGTAGCCCTGCAGCGCAGCGGCACGCATGGCGTCGGCTTTGACGGTGATGCCCGGCACCATGTCGGCAAAGATGCGCAGCGTGTCGACCACGGTATCGACGGTGTCGAACAGCGGTTCCTTGTCTTCCTGGTTGTCCTTGTTGTACGCCAGCGGTTGGCCCTTCATCAGCGTGAGCAGGCCGATCAGGTGGCCGTTGACGCGGCCGGTCTTGCCGCGTGCCAGTTCCGGTACGTCCGGGTTTTTCTTCTGCGGCATGATCGAGCTGCCGGTGCAGAAGCGGTCCGCAATGTCGATAAAGCCCACGCGCGGGCTCATCCACAGCACCAGCTCTTCAGAGAAGCGCGAGACGTGCGTCATGACGAGCGCGGCGGCGGCGCAGAATTCGATGGCGAAGTCGCGGTCGGACACGGCATCCAGCGAGTTGCGGCACACCCCGTCAAAGCCCAGTTGCTGCGCGACGAATTCGCGGTCGATCGGGTAGCTCGTGCCAGCAAGCGCCGCGGCGCCCAGCGGCAGGCGGTTGACGCGTTTGCGGGCGTCGAGCATGCGCTCGGTGTCGCGCGTGAACATCTCGACGTAGGCCAGCAGGTGGTGGCCGAACACCACCGGTTGCGCGACCTGCAGATGCGTGAAGCCCGGGACGATGGTGTTGGTGTGCTGCTCGGCCAAGTCCAGCAGCGCGCTGCGCAGGGCCTTGAGCAGACCGACGATGTTGTCGATCTCGCTGCGCAGCCACAGGCGGATGTCGGTGGCGACCTGATCGTTGCGCGAGCGGCCGGTGTGCAGGCGCTTGCCGGCGTCGCCCGCCATGGCGGTCAGGCGCGCTTCAATGTTCAGGTGAACGTCTTCCAGGTCCAGCTTCCACTCGAACGTGCCGGCCTCGATCTCCTGGCGAATCTGCGCCATACCTTTTTCGATGGCAGCGCGGTCGGCTTCGGCGATGATGCCCTGCTTGGCGAGCATGGCGGCGTGCGCGAGCGAGCCCTGGATGTCGAACAGTGCGAGGCGCTTGTCGAAGAACACCGACGCGGTATAGCGCTTGACGAGATCGGACACCGGCTCGTTAAAGCGGGCGGACCACGCTTCGGCCTTCTTGGCGAGTTGGGAGGTCATGGGCGGACAGCTGGAGGAGCGCGGCCAGCGAGGCACCAGCCGCAAATTCAGGAAACCGCGATTATATCGCCCGCAGGGCCTTCCGGCCCCCACGCAGCGGTGCCTACAGCGTGCTGTCGATCAGCGCACCCTTGAAGACCACCGGCCCCGTCGGCCCATTCGGGTTGGGCGAGCCGCCACGCGGTTCCACGCTGATGGCCAGTGCGGGCACCTGGCGCAACGGCTGCGCGACTGTCAGCCGCACCGCGCGCTGGTGCCCGATCACCCCAAGTGACTGAGGATGCCCGCCCGGCGGCAGCGCCCAGAGCTGCAAGGCCTGCTCAGTGTTGAGCGGCGTGGCATCCAGCCGCTTGAGCGACAGCGTGCCGGTGCGCGCATCCCAGGTGACGAGGACGGCCGCCCGGGCCTGCGCGTCCTGCAGCACGGCCACGGCGTTGGCGACGGGCGCCTCGCGCAATTGCTGCGCCAGTCGCAGGTTCAGCCCGATCGCCACCGCCCCGACCAGCGCCGCGACTGCGGTGGCGCCGCGCCAGAAGCCGGTGCCTTGCCAAAGCCGTTGCCAAAGGGCTTTCCGCGCCGGCGCAGGCTCGCGCCAGCCGAGTTGCACTTCAACGCGGCAGAGGATTTCCGGTAGCGGCGCCGTGGCCGGCTGGAGCGCGGGCAGGTCGGCCAGATAGCGCTGCCAGCGTTCGACCGTGGCGCGCACGGCGTCGTCGTGGCGAATGATCTGCTCGAACCGGCGGCGCGCGCCGGCGCGCAATGTTCCGACCGCATATTCGGCGGCCAGCTTGTCGACGAGATCGGGGTGGCGGCGCGGGTCCATCAGGGTGCTCCGAGGCATTCGCGCAGGCGGTCGAGACCGCGCCGCATCCAGGATTTGACGGTGCCCAGCGGCAGTGACAACGCTTGCGCCAGCTCGCTGTGCGACAGGTCTCGCAGATAGGCGAGCGACACGACCTCGCGCCGCTTCGGGTCCAGGCGCTTGAGGCATTCGGCCAGCGCGCGGGCCTGCTGGCCGGCAAGCGCCAAGTCCGCCGGGCCAGGGGCGTGGTCGGCCAGGACATCGGCGTAGGTGTCATCCAGCGGCACGGATTCCTGCACGCGCTCGGCGTGCTGCCGGCGCAAGCAATCGAGTGCGCGGTTGCGCACGATGGTGGTCATCCACGTCATGGGGGCGGCCAGGTGCGGGCGGTAATCGCCGGCGTGGCGCCAGATGTTGACGAAGCTTTCTTGCAAGACGTCCTCGGCCCAGTCTTTCCTGACCAAGATACGCAGCGCGAGCCCAAACAGTTTCGGTGCGCAGCGCGTATATAGCGTGCGCAGGGCGTCGCGGTCGCCCAGGCCGATGCGCTGGAGCAGCGCCGCCAGTTCTTCCGCGTCGGCGCTGGGGGGGCGAGTTGCCGCGGCCGCCGTCGGCGGATCGGCGTCTTGCGCGGCGTGGTCTTCGGCGGTGCGCTGGAAGGTGAGCACGTAGACGGCTTTTGTGGACGGTTCTGCCCAAAGTGTAGGAAGAAACCTCGGTCGTGGGGGGGATTCACGTGGGCGGCGCTGCGGTTTGCATCCAGTTGGGCCCGCCCTTCGTATAAGCGGTCAGGCGCTGGACAAACGCCGGCGATCCGCACTACGCACTGCACGGGTCGCGCATCTTCCCCGCATCTGCAAGGAGACCGACGATGGACGCAACCAAAGAGATGGATCAGTTGGAGAATGACATCCCGCGCATCGATGCGCGCCGCCGCGTGCTGTTGCGCGCGCCCGGGCTGATGGCGCTGGGTTCGCTGGCGGCGGTGTCGCTGGGGCAGTCGATGCCGGCCTGGGCCCAGTCCCAATCAGGCAGCGTGAAAGACGACGTCAACATTTTGAACGTGGCGCTCGGGCTGGAGTACCAAGCCATCGCCGCATATCAGGTGGGCGCGGAAAGCGGCCTGCTGCAAAAACCCGTGCTCGCGACTGCCGTGAAGTTCCAGGGCCACCACAAGGCACACGCGGCGGTGCTGGCGGGAACGGTGTCCAAGCTGGGTGGTACGCCGGTCATGGAAAAGAAGGTGGCGGAGTACAACTTCCCGGTCAGCCAGCTCAAGACGCAGGCCGACGTGCTGCGTTTTGCCGCCGGGCTGGAGAAGGGCGCCGCTTCAGCGTATCTGGGCGTGATGCCGAATTTCTACACGCGCGACCTGACCAAGGCCGCCGCCAGCATTCTGGGCGACGAGACAATGCATTGGGCGGTGCTGCTCTCCGTGCTCGGTGAAGACCCGGTGCCGGTGCCGTTCATCAGCTGAGAGGTTTGTTGGGCCGCCACACCGGCTGCTCGTTACGGTGTGGCGGTTTTTTTGTGCGCGTCGAATGCTTCGACGATGCAATCGAGCAAGGCCCGCACGCGCGCGGTCTTGTGCAGATCGGCGTGCGTGACGAGCCAGACGTCCTGCATGCTGCGGCGGTTGGGCAGCACGCGCACCAGCGCCGGATAGGCCTCCGCGCGGCGGCAGACCAGCTCGGTGATCCCAATGCCTGCGGCGACCGCCTCGAACAGCGCCAGCGCCGAGTTGCTCTGCAAGACGACGCGCCCGCGCGTGATCGGCTCGCCGCACAGGTCTTCCCACATCCACGGCACTTCATTGCGCGGATACAGCACCAGGTCGTGCCCCGCAAAGGCCGTCCCTTCCTCAGGCTCACCGCGCGCTGCGACGTAGCTTCGGCTCGCATAGATACCGGTTTCCATTTGGCCGATGCGCCGCGCGATGAGGTCGGGCGAATCCGGCCGCAGCGTGCGCACGGCCACGTCGGCTTCGCGCTTGGTCAGATTGGCAATGCTCTTGGAAGCCATGCAGACGACGTCGATGCCTGGATGCCGCTGCCGCAACTGCGCGATGGCCGGCAGCACGAAGGTGGCCGCCATCGTGTCGGTCGTGGCCACGCGGATCGTGCCCGCGAGTTGGTCGTCGATGCCGGCAACGCGGCGCTCGATGGTGTGTGCCGCCTGCTCCATTGCTTCGGCTGGGCCGATCAGCGCTTCGCCGGCGGGTGTGAGCACCAGCGCGGTCGACGTGCGCAAGAACAGCTTGGCCGATAGCTCCTCTTCCAGCGCGGCGATGCGGCGGCCCACCGTGGCCTGATCCACGCCCAGGCGCTGGGCCGCGCCGCGCAGCGTGCAGGTGCGCGCCACGGCCAGGAAAAAGCGTCCGTTGTCCCAGTTCACGTCGGGCTCCGAATATTCGTAGATGAGCGATGCAAATTTGCAGCGTTGCGATGCAAAAACGCTGCTTTTTTGCATGCGTTCTCCAGCCTACACTGGGCTGCATGAAATTGCCAAACGGTTCCGCCATGTCTTCGTGCAACGCCCATACCATTGCTGCCGCTCACCGGGGCAACCTGCAACCAGATCTCAGCCGATGGCGCCGCAACGCCACGCTGGGCATTCTCACCTCGGGCGTGTTCATGGCGGTGCTGGATACGACCGTGGTCAACGTGGCGCTCATCGCCATGCGCGACAGCCTGCACAGCAGCGTCGCAGAACTTGCCTGGATTGTTGATGCCTACACGCTGGCCTTTGCCGCGTTCATCCTCACTGGTGGCTTGCTGAGCGACCGGATTGGCGCGCGCACCGTGTTCATGGCGGGGATGGCGGTGTTCATCGTGGCCTCGGCAGGTTGTGGGCTGGCGCCTTCAGTCACCACGTTGATTGCTGCGCGCATCCTGCAGGGCGTGGGGGCGGCGATGTTCCTGCCGAGTTCGCTGTCGCTCATTCGCAGCACGTTTGAAGACCCGCGCGAGCGCGCCTGGGCCATTGGCCTGTGGGGCGCCATCGTCGCGACTGCCGCAGCCGTGGGCCCGGCGCTGGGTGGCGTGCTGGTCGACACATACGGCTGGCGCAGTGCCTTCCTGATCAACGTGCCGCTGGGCGTGGCTGGCATGCTGGGCACCTGGGCTATCGTGCGCCACGTGCAGCCTGCGCGCGCCAAGCCGTTTGATTGGGCGGGGCAGGTGACGAGCGCCGTGATGCTCGCGGCGCTGTGTTTTGCCGCGATTGAATGGCCGGTGCGCGGAACGCAATCGCCGTGGGTGTGGGGTGCCGCGCTGCTGACGGTGGCGGCCGGCGTGCTGTTCGTCCTGGCTGAACGCCGGGCGCGCGCGCCGCTGGTGCCGCTGGCCTGGCTGGGGCATCGCACGCTGGGCGCGGTCAACGGCGTGGGGTTCCTGCTGAATTTCGGCTATTACGGCGCGTTGTTCGTGCTGAGCCTGCATTTACAGAACGTCGAACACCTGAGCGCACGCCAGACCGGCCTGGTCATGCTACCGATGGCGGTGAGCCTGTCGGCGGGCAACATCTTCGCGGGCAAGCTGATGGCGCGTTTTTCCACGCCCACGATGATGCTGAGTGGCCTCGTGATCGGCGCGGCCGGTTTGCTCGCCACGTCGGCTGCGCTGACCGGACAGGTACACATCTGGGTGGTGAGTGCAACGATGATGGCTTACGGGGGCGGCACCGCGCTGGCGATTGCGCCCATGACGTCGACCATCCTGTCTGCAGCGCCGGGCGAGCTGGCCGGCACGGCGTCGGGCTTGCTGAACGCCGCGCGGCAGACCGGAAGCTTGCTGGGCGTGGCAGCGGCGGGCGCGGTCGTGACGGTGGTGCCCGGTCTGGCGCATGCCTCGCCGCTGGTGTTTGGCCTGATGACGCTGTCATATGCCGGCGCGATGGCGATGGCGTGGATCAGCCGACGCCCGGCCGCCACCGCGCTGGCTGCCTGATCAGCCGCTATTGCGAAGGCCCGCCGCAATCCCGTTGATCGACAGATGGATGCCGCGCCGCACGCGTGCATCGTCGCTGCCGGCCTTGCCCGAGCGGAAGCGCTTGAGCAACTCGACCTGCAAGTGATTCAGCGGGTCGAGATACGGGAAGCGGTTCTTGATGGAGCGCGCCAGCAGCGGGTTGTCGGCCAGGCGCTCCGACTGCCCCGTGATGGCGGCCAGCGTCTGCTCGGTCAACGTGAACTCCGCCGAGATGCGCGAGAACACCGCGTTACGCAGCTTGCGGTCATCGCACAACTGCGCGTAGCGCGAGGCCACATTCAGATCGGCCTTGGACAGCACCATGTCCATGTTCGAGAGCAGGTTCGCAAAGAACGGCCACTGCTTGTGCATGCGCTTGAGCGTGGCCAGGCGCGCCGCCTTCGCCTTGGCGTTGCCGGCATCGTCCAGCCAACGTTGCACCGCGCTGCCAAAGCCGAACCAGCCCGGCAGCAGCAGACGGCATTGGCCCCATGAGAAGCCCCACGGAATCGCACGCAGATCTTCGATGCGGCGGTGCTTCTTGTCCATCAGCTTGCGCGAGGCCGGGCGTGAACCGAGGTTCAGGTCAGCAATCTCGGTGATGGGCGTGGTGGCGAAGAAGTAGTCCTTGAAGCCCGGGGTTTCGTAGACGAGGTTGCGGTACGCGGCAAAGGCGTTATCCGACAGCGCCTGCATGGCGGCTTCGAACTCTTCCAGGCCCTTGGGGCGGTTGCGCGTGGGCAGCAGCGTCGCTTCCAGCGTGGCCGCGACGATGGTTTCCAGGTTGCGCCGGCCGATCTCCGGATTGGCGAACTTGCTGGAGATGATTTCGCCCTGCTCGGTCAGGCGGATCTGCCCGTTCACCGTGCCCGGCGGTTGCGACAGGATGGCCTGGTACGTCGGGCCGCCGCCGCGGCCCACCGTGCCGCCGCGCCCATGGAACAGGCGCAGGCGCACGCCCTTGCGCTCGAACAGCTCCACCAGCGCCAGTTCGGCCTTGTACAGCTCCCAGTTGGAGGTGAGGAAGCCGCCGTCCTTGTTCGAATCCGAATAGCCGAGCATGACTTCCTGCTCGTTGCCCTGCGCCGCCAG
Organism: Ralstonia sp. VS2407; assembly: GCF_052950655.1. Lineage (NCBI taxonomy): Bacteria > Pseudomonadati > Pseudomonadota > Betaproteobacteria > Burkholderiales > Burkholderiaceae > Ralstonia > Ralstonia sp. VS2407. Next base: position 334,314 of record NZ_JBRFVG010000004.1, on the reverse strand, counting down.
CACGGCATCGAAGCCGGGCAGAGCGAGCAGGTCGCCCATGATTTCAGGGGCGTTGCGCAAGTCTTCGATGGTTTCGAACAGCGGGATCACCATCACGTCCAAACCTGCACCGCCGCTGCCGTTCGTGCCGGCGCGGAACATGCCGGCTTCCTTCTGCAGCAGCATCACTTCCAGCAAATCGGACAGCGTCTCGGTGTGCGAAATGATGTAGTTGCGCACGATGCGGTTGCCGTAGCGGGCGCGCACTTCGCGGGCAGCACGGAAGATGTCGATTTCCGACGTAGTCTGCTCGCTGTACGCGTGGAACGGCAGCGTCAGCACGCGCAGCTGTTGCAGCTCGCGCAGCAGCAGCGTGCGTTTGTCGGCCTCGGACAGCGCCGCATAGGCGCCTTCCACGCCCGCAACCTTCAACAGCTCGGCGACGGTCGCTTCGTGCACGTCCGATACCTGACGCAGGTCGATCGACGACAGGTGGAAGCCGAACACATCAATCGCGCGCGCAAGCGACGCCAGTCGTGCGTCGGCCAGCACTTCGCCGTGGTGCGCCGCCAAGGAGTCGATCACGATCTGGATGTCGGCACGCAGTTCTTCTGCGTTGTTGTAAGCCGGAGCGGGGCCGACGGCGTGGCGGCCTGCGTCTTCGCCCGTCAGCTCATGGCAGGTGGCGGCCAGGCGCGCATAGACGCCAATCAGCGCACGGCGGTACGGCTCGTCCACGCGGTGTTCGGAATGGTCGGGCGAGCGCTCGGCCAGCGCCTGCAGCTCTGCGCTCACGTCCACCAGCGACGTCGACATCGACAGCTCCGCGCCCAGCGCATGAATCTCTTCCAGGTACCACGCGAGGATCACGCTCGCCTGCTTCCGTGCAGCGTCGCGCAAGGTCGTTGCGGTGACGAAGGGATTGCCGTCGCGGTCGCCGCCGATCCACGAGCCCATCTGGAAGAAGGGCGGCAGCGGTGCCGGCTCGCCACGTGCGCCCCGACGCGGGAAGACGGTCGCGATGTCTTCTTCCAGCTCGCGGTACAGCGCGGGAATTTCGCGCAGGAAGGTGGTCTGGTAGTACGACAGCGCGTTTTCGATCTCGTCGGCCACCATCAGGCGCGTGGTGCGCAGCATGCGCGTTTGCCACAGCTTGGTGACGTGGGCGCGCAGCAGCGCGGTGTTGCGTTCGCGTTCGCGCGCGGTGAGCGGTGCGTCGCGCTCGGCCAGAAGGCGGGCGATTTCGCGTTGTGCGTCGAGCGTGCTCTTGCGCTGCACCTCGGTCGGGTGGGCGGTCAGCACCGGCACGATCAGCGCGGTTTCGAAGAATCGGCGCAACACATCGCCCGACATGCCCTCATCGGCGGCCGACAGCAGCGCGCGCATCAGGCTGCCCGGCTGCGGCGGCGATCCGGCCAGCGCGTGCACGCGGCGGCGGCGATTGTGGTGCTGGTCTTCAGCGATGTTCGCCAGGTGCGAGAAATAGCTGAAGGCGCGCACCACCGACGTGGTTTGGTCGCGCGAGAGCGTTTTCAGCAGCCGGTCGAGATCCTGCTCGGCCTGGCGGTCGCCGTCGCGGCGGAAGCGCACGGCAGTCTGCCGGATGGTCTCGACCGTTTCGAAGACGGTGCCGCCTTCCTGGTCACGCAGCACGTCGCCCAGCAGGCGCCCGAGGAAGCGGATGTCTTCCTTCAGCGGCTGATCCTTGGCCGCGGCGCTACCCGACGAGCGCCGGGAAGTGGGGCCGAGTGATGCGCCGTTGGCTTCGTCCGCGCCATTGGCCTTTGCCACGGGTTTGGCAGCCTTGATGGCCCTGGGGGTCTTGCTGGTCTTGGCGGGGGCGGCCGAAGCCTTGCGGGCGGTGGTCGCGCGCGAGGAAGCGCGGCGCGCGGCGGGCTGCGTCATGGTGTCTCCTAGGTTGGGTGGCGAGCAGGCGGAATCGCCTGCTCGAAGGTGCCTGAACGGCCCTCTTTTCTGCATCACTTCAACGTGATAGCCGGGCTGTCGCGAAAAAGCTGCGTGCTACCATTGCCGCATGTCTTCCAACGCCCACCCGACTTCCCGTCAATCCCAGCTTGCAACGACTCCTGCAGCCCAGGCGCCGACCAAGCTGGTCATTGCCTCGCGCGAAAGCCGGCTTGCCCTCTGGCAAGCCGAACACGTGCGTGCTGCATTGCAAAAATACTATCCCGCGTGCGACGTGTCCATCCTTGGAATGACCACGCGTGGCGACCAGATTCTCGACCGCTCCCTCGCCAAGGTGGGGGGCAAAGGTTTGTTTGTTAAGGAACTGGAAGTCGCGCTGGCCGAGGGACGCGCCGATCTCGCCGTGCATTCGCTCAAGGATGTGCCGATGGAATTGCCCGAAGGCTTTGCGCTATCGGCCATCCTCGAACGCGAAGACCCGCGCGATGCCTTTGTTTCGAACGACTACGCCGATCTGGCCTCGCTGCCGGCAGGCGCCGTCGTGGGCACGTCCAGCTTGCGCCGCGAGGCTTCGCTGCGGGCGCGCTTCCCGCATCTGGTCATCCAGCCGCTGCGGGGCAACCTCGATACGCGCCTCGGCAAGCTTGACCGTGGCGACTACGCTGCCATCATCCTGGCCGCTGCCGGGCTCAAACGCCTGGGGCTGGCCGATCGCATCCGCTCGACCATTGCGCCGGAGGAATCGCTGCCGGCAGCAGGGCAGGGTGCGCTCGGCATCGAGATTCGCGCCGATCGCGCAGACGTGCGAGCGTGTCTCGCGCCGCTGCACGATGAGCCCACAGCGCTGGCCGTGACTGCTGAGCGTGCTGTTTCGCGCATTCTTGGCGGTTCGTGCCAGGTGCCACTCGCCTCGTTTGCGCAGTGGTCGGATGCCGGCACGCTGCGCCTGCGCGCCTTTGTCGCTTCGCAGGACGGTACCCGCAAACTTGCCGCGGATGGCGAAACCACGCCGTCCACGCTGGCCGACGCCGACGCACTGGGCGTGCGCGTGGCCCAGCAGATGCTGGCCGGCGGTGCACGCGACATCCTTGCCATGCTGGGCACTGACGCCCCACCTGCTACCTAACTCCCACGGCTCGCCATGGACGACCACTTGCCACTGCGCTTGTCACCATCGTCGCCCGCATCCAGCACGCCGCCTGTTCAACCGGCAACCCCGCCCGTGGTGGTGGTCACGCGTCCGCGCGCGCAGGCGCCCATGCTGGTGGCGGCGCTTGAGCGCCACGGCCTGCGCACGCATCAGTTTCCGCTGCTCGACATTGCGCCGACCCCCAATCTCGACGACTTGCGTGCCGCGCTGGGCGATCCCTCGCGCTACGCACTGGTGGTGTTCGTCAGTCCTAACGCCGTGCAGCAGGCATTTGCCGCCATGCCGGAAGGTTTCCACTGGCCGCAGGAGGTGCCGGTAGCGGTGGTGGGCCCAGCGAGCGCACAGGCGCTTGCCCAGCACGGCGTTGCGCCGCCCGCGCACCGCGTGATCAAGCCCGACACGCATGCCGACGACGCGCGCCAGGATTCCGAAGCGCTCTACGCGCGGCTGGACGTGCCCTCGTTGAGCGGCCGTGAAGTGCTGATCGTGCGCGGCAACGGTGGCCGCGAATGGCTGGCCGATCAACTGCGCGAAGCCGGCGCATCGGTCCGCACGGTGGAAGCCTATCGCCGCAGCGTGCCGGTGCCCGATGCTGCGGCGTGGCTCGCCTTGCGTGCCGTGCTTTCGGCACGCCATGCCTGGACGCTCACCAGCTCCGAGGCCGTCCGCAATCTCGATGAACTGGCCCGCGCCAATCTGTCGCCCGCCGATCTGGATACGCTGCACGGCGCACCATGTTTTGCTTCGCACGCCCGCATCGTCGAACAGGCCAAATCGCTGGGCTTTCGCGACGTGACGCTCACCGGCGCCGGCGACGACCGGCTCCTCGCCAGCGTGCTCGCGTGGGCTGGGCCGGTGCCGGCAGCCGAGCAAGCCCCGGCAAAGGCGTCAGCTGAATCAAACCCGTCTACTTCTTCTTCCACTGTGACGCAGACTCCCGTTCCCTCGGCGGCTCCCGCTTCTGCCCCTGCTTCGACACCGGCGCCCGCATCTGCGGCAGCCAAGCCAAGCCCGGCCCCTGCGCCCAGTGCTCCGCCGGCCGCGTTTGCGCCCACCATGACGGTCAACCATGCGCCACGCAGCGGCGGTTGGCTGATCTGGGTGGCGCTCGTCGCGGTCGTGGCGGCGGTGGCTGCGCTGCAGGTGCGCAATGAGCGCCTGGCACGCGAGATCCGTCAGCACGCCCAGACGAACGAAGCGCTGGCGCAGCAGATGCGCGTGCTGTCGCGTGCGGACCAGGATTCGGTTTCCCAGTTGCAGCAGAAATTCGGCGCGCTGGATGCCCGCACCGCTGAAACGCGCGATCGTCAAGCCGCGCTGGAGCAGGCCAACCAAGACCTTCTGCGCAATCGCGATGACTGGCAGCGCGCCGAGATCCAGCGTTCGCTGGAGGTCACTGCCGAGCAACTGCAACTGACGGGAAATGTCGCCGGCGCACTGGCTGCGCTGCAAACGGTTGACGCGCGCCTGGCCACGCTCGACAAGTCGCAGTTCAACGCCGCGCGCCGGGCGGTATCGCGCGATATGGCCAAGCTCAAGGCGATGCCGTCGTTTGATCTGGCGGGTGCTGCGCTGCGGTTGGATGACGCCATCAATGCTGTAGACACGCTGCCGCTCATCTCGTCGGCACAGCCGCTGGAGGCGGAACAGGCCGCGCAGGCGCCGCATGCTGCCGTGAAACCCACGAAGAATGCGAAGGCGCACGCCGCGGCTGCGGCTGCGTCGGCGCCGGTGGCCTCGATGCCGTCAAACGACGCCGGATGGTCGGCAGGCGTGCGCGCCTGGTGGGGGCGCCTGTGGAGCGACGTGCGCGGCGAATTGGGCCAAATCGTGCAGGTGCGCCGCGTCGATCAGACCGAGGCACTGCTGCTGTCTTCCGACCAAGCGTGGTTCCTGCGTGAAAACCTCAAGCTGCGCCTGATGAATGCGCGCCTGGCGTTGCTCTCGCGCAATGACGCCGTGTTCCGCGCCGATCTGGGTCGCGCCGATACGCTGCTGGCGCGCTACTTCGATACGCAGTCTTCGCGCGTGACCACGGTGCAGAATCAACTGTCGCAGGTGCGCGCGATGGTTGGCACGCTGCAGGTGCCGACGCTGGCTGACAGCCTTGCCGCCGTGCGCGGTTCGGGCAAGGAGTGAGCATGCGCTGGGTATTCTGGGTCGCGCTCCTGTTTGCCGCCGCCGTCGGGCTGGCGCTATTTACGGAACTGAACCTGAGCAACGTCGTGCTGTTCTACCCGCCGTACCGGGTGGAGATGTCGCTCAATTTCGTGCTGGCGGCGCTGCTGGCGACGTTTGTGGTGCTGCATCTTGTGATGCGCCTTTTCCACCATGTGGCCGGTATGCCGGCGCGTGCTGCGGCGTATCGCGAGCGCAATCGCATCCTCAAGGCATCTGCCGCGCTGCGCGAGGCAATGGAAAGCCTGTTTGCCGGGCGCTTTGGCCATGCGGAGCGCCAGGCGCGCGAAGCCCAGGCTTGGGAACCTCAGCGTGAGACGGCCGCGCTGATCGGTGCCCGTGCCGCACACCGCATGCAGGAGACCGAGCGCCGCGATGCGTGGATGGCCGAAGTCTCCTCGCCCGATCGTGAGCAGGCGAAGCTTGTGTCGATGGCCGAATTGCTGGTCGACGCACGTGATGCGGAAGGTGCGCTGGAGAAGATCGCGCAACTGCAATCGCAGGGCTCGCGGCAGATTCAGGCGCAACGCATTGCCCTGCGTGCGCATCAGCATCTGAAGAACTGGAGCGAGGTGCTGCGCCTGACGCGCGCCCTGGAAAAGCGCAACGCCATCCATTCCGTGCTGGCCGCCCGACTCAAGCAGATGGCGTGTGAAACGCTGCTGGCCGAGCGCCGCCACGATGCCGATGCGCTGAACAGCTTCTGGCGCGAGCTGACCACGGAAGAACGCCGCTCGCCGCGCATTGCGTCGCAGGCGGCGCTGTATTTCGCGCAGCTTGGCCGCACCGATGACGCCAAGCGCATCGTCGAAGACGGCCTGAAGACGCATTGGGATAGCCGCCTGATCCGCCGCTATGCCGATTGCGCGGTGCCGGGCAAGGCGCTGCCGCTGATCCAGCAAGCCGAGAAATGGCTCGCCCAGCATCCGGTGGATGCCGATCTGTTCTACACGCTCGGCATGCTGTGCTTCAAGGAGCAGCTCTGGGGGAAGTCGCAGTCGAACCTGGAGTCGGCATTGAAGTATGCCGATGCGGATCACTCCGGCAACCTCCGCGCCCATGCACATCTGGCGCTTGCACAGATGTTCGAGCAGACCGAGCGCATGGAAGACGCGCAGCGCCACTACCGGCAAAGCGCATTGCTTGCAGTCAAATGAAAAAGGCCGGGGTCACCCCGGCCTTTTTTCTTGCCGGTGGCGTCGCCTATTTGTTCACCATCCGTGCCGGTACGGAAAGCGTGAGGATCGCTCCCAGCACCATCGATGCAGCCAGCAAATACATGCCGGAATCCGTGCTCTGCGTGGCGTCTTTCAGCCAGCCGACGGCGTAGGGGCTCAGGAAGCCCGCAAGGTTGCCCAGCGAATTGATGAGCGCAATGCCAGCGGCAGCGCCCGTGCCGGCCAGGAACGCAGTCGGCAGGCTCCAGAACAGCGGTAACGTGGTCAGGATGCCCATGGTGCCGAGCGTGAGGGCGGCCATGGCGAGCGTGGTGTCGGTGTGCCACACGGCCGACAGTACGAGGCCGATTGCCCCCACCACTGCGGGAATCGCGATGTGCCACCGGCGCTCACGCAGGCGGTCGGCGCTGCGGGCCACCAAGACCATGGCGACGACTGCCGCGCCGTACGGAATCGCCGTCAGCAAGCCCACCGAGAAGGGATCTGCCACGCCGGTCTGCTTGATCAGTGTCGGCAGCCAGAAGCTCACGCCGTACAAGCCCATCACGAAGCTGAAGTAGATCAGGCTCATCAGCCACACGCGCGGGCTGGCCATGACGGTGCGGATGGGCGGGTCTTCTTTCTCGGCGTCTTCCGCGGCGATGTTGCGGGCGAGCAGCGCTTTCTCTTCGTCGGTCAGCCACTTCGCGTGGCTGATGCGATCGTCAAGATAGGCCAGCACGAAGATGCCGACGATGATCGACGGAATGCCCTCGATCAGGAACATCCACTGCCAGCCGGCCAGGCCGTAAACGCCGCCAAACGCCTTCATCGCCCAGCCCGAGATGGGGCCCCCGATCACGCCCGACAACGCAATCGCCGTCATGAAGAAGGTGGTGGTGCGCCCGCGCCGCTGCGCCGGATACCAGTACGTGAGGTACAGGATGATGCCTGGGAAGAAGCCCGCCTCTGCCAGACCCAGCAGAAAGCGCATCACGTAGAACATGGCCGGCGTGGTGACGAACATCATGGCCGCCGAGATGATGCCCCACGAGATCATGATCCGCGCGATCCAGATACGCGCGCCCACGCGGTGCAGGATCACGTTGCTCGGCACTTCAAAGAGGAAGTAGCCGATGAAGAAGATGCCGGCGCCAAGGCCGTAGATGGTCTCGCTGAACTTGAGGTCGTTCAGCATCTGCAGCTTGGCAAAGCCCACGTTGACGCGATCGAGGTACGCGACCACGTAGCACAGCAGCAGGAACGGAACCAGGCGCCACGTCACCTTGCGGTAGGTGGCTTCTTCAAATGCACTTGTGGATTGGCTCGTCAGCGTGCCTGCGCCGCCGACCGGTGAGGTGGGTGGGGTGGTGATGGCCATCGGGTCTCCAGCGTTATTGTGAGTTCAGGCCGAGTGCTCCTCGTTACCTACCTCGGCCCGGAAAACCGCCACAGCATTCTGCGCTTCTCGGACGGGCGCGCCAAGACGCCCGCCGGCAGGGTTTATACGCAGCGCCCGCCGTCCACTTCCAGGCATGTGCCGGTAATGAACTCGGCTTCGTCCGACGCCAGATACAGGCATGCGTTGGCTACATCCTGCGGCGTGGAAAGCCGCCCCATCGGGATCGTCGCCAGGAAGCGCGCCCGGTTCTCGGGCGTGTCGGGTACGCCCATGAACTGCTCGATGAGGCCCGTAGCGCCCATCACCGGGTTCACGCAGTTCACGCGGATCTTGTCGGGGCCAAGCTCCGCCGCCATCGCCTTGCTGGCAGTGATGACAGCGCCCTTGCTCGCGTTGTACCAGACGAGCCCGGGGCGGGGCCGGATGCCCGCCGTGGATGCCACATTGACGAACACGCCGCCGCCGCGCTCGCGGAAGTGCGGGACGATGTGATGCGCCGTCCAGTAAATGCTCTTCACGTTGACGGCCATCACGCGGTCGAACTCGTCTTCGGTGATCTGCAGCAGCGGCTTGTTCTTGTGCGTGGTGCCGGCATTGTTCACGACGATGTGCAGATCGCCATAGCGCGCCAGCGTGGCGCCGAGCAGTTTGGCGACGGAGTCCCCATTCGAGACGTCGGCCTGCACGAAATGTGCATCGCCGCCGGCCACGCGAATGGCGCTGGCCACGCGTTCACCGGCCTCCGCATTCAAGTCATTGACGACGACGCGCGCGCCCTCGCGGGCAAAGGTGTTGGCAATGCCCTCTCCAAAACCCGAACCCGCGCCCGTGACGATGGCGATTTTGCCGGCAAGCCGCATGATGTCTCCTCGTGTTGTGGGTGGATGCTGCGTTGCGCCTTAACCGTGACGGATGGCGATGGTCTTGAGCGTGGTGAAGCCGTAGAGCGCTTCAAAGCCCTTTTCGCGCCCGTGACCCGATTGGCCCGTCCCGCCGAAGGGCAATTCAACGCCGCCACCCGCGCCGTAATTGTTGATGAAGACCTGGCCGGCCCTGAGCTTGCGCGCGAGGCGCATCTGGCGGCCGCCGTCGTTCGTCCACACGCCGGCCACCAGGCCGTACGGTGTGCCGTTGGCCAGGGCAAGCGCTTCGGCTTCGCTATCGAACGGCATGGCAGCCAGCAGCGGGCCGAACACTTCCTGCTGCGCGAGGCGATGCGTGTGCGGCACATCGCGCAGCAGCATCGGCGCCTGGTAGTAGCCGGTCTCGGGCGCCTCGGGCACCACCTGGCCCTGCGCCATCACCGGAATGTTGGCGTGCTGCGCATCCGAGACGAAATCCCACACGCGCTGCTGCTGCTTGGGATTGATGAGCGGGCCGCAATCCAGGTCCAGCGACGACGGGCCGACCCTGATGGATTCGAACACCGTGGCCAACCGGTCCAGCATCGCCTCGTAGATGCTGCGCTCGATCAGCACGCGGCTGCCGGCGGAGCACGTCTGCCCGGCGTTCTGGATGATGCCGTTCACCACGGCCGGAATGGCCGCCTCCAGATCTGCATCTGAAAACACGATCTGCGGAGATTTGCCGCCCAGCTCCAGCGTCACGGGCACGTGGTTTTCAGCGGCCGCACGCACAATCGCCTTGCCCGTTTCCGGTGACCCTGTGAACGACACATGGTTGATCCCGGGATGCGCCGCCAGTGCGGCACCCGCTTCGTGGCCATAGCCGGTCACGATGTTGAGTGCGCCATCGGGCAGGCCTGCCTCGGCGGCCAGCTCGGCCACGCGCAGGATCGACAGGCATGCGTCTTCCGCCGGCTTGACCACGCACGCGTTGCCCGCTGCCAATGCGGCGCCCACGCTGCGCCCGAAGATCTGCATCGGGTAGTTCCACGGGATGATGTGCGCCGTCACGCCATGCGGCTCACGCACGGTCAGCACCGTGGTATCGGCCGGGTAGGGGATGGTTTGCCCGTGCAGCTTGTCGGCCGCACCGGCGTAGAACTCGAAGTAGCGGGCCACGGCGCGGGCGTCGGCGCGGGCCTGGCGCATGGGCTTGCCGGTGTCGCGGGCTTCCAGGCGGGCCAACTCTTCTTCGTGATCGGCCAGGCGCAGGGCCACGCGCATCAGCAAGCGGCTGCGCTCGGCAGGCGCCAACTGGCCCCAGACGCCCTCGAACGCACGCCGTGCCGCATGCACGGCCACGCTGATGTCGGTGGCGTTGCCGCGCGCAATCTCGGCAAAGGATTGGCCGTCGGACGGATCGAACACCTTGATGCGCATCCCCGAGTCGGGCGACATCAGACGGTTGGCGATGAAGTGCTGGGCATGCATGGGAGGTTCCTGCAAAAGATCGGCAACGCGCGATTTTCGCACGGGCGCGGCGTTGTCAGGGGAAGCGGCCGGGTGTCAGGAGCTATAATGCCCGCCGACAGTTTTTCACGCTTCTTTCTAACCATTTGCGTCGCGTTTTTACGCACTTCGCGCATTCCGGAGCATTTCCATGAGCTTCAACAACGTCTCGCCGGGCAAGGACATCCCCAACGACTTCAACGTCATCATCGAGATCCCGGCGCAAAGCGACCCGGTCAAGTACGAAGCCGACAAGGAAACCGGTCTGCTGTTCGTGGACCGCTTCGTTGGCACCGGCATGCGCTACCCGGCCAACTACGGCTTCATCCCGCAGACGCTGTCGGGCGACGGTGACCCGGTCGACGTGCTGGTCGTCACGCCGTTCCCGCTCATCCACGGTTGCGTGGTGCGCTGCCGTGCCCTGGGCATGCTCAAGATGACGGACGAGTCCGGCGTGGATGCCAAGCTGGTTGCCGTGCCTGTCAACAAGCTGAGCCCGGCCACGGCTCACATGACCGACCTGTCGGACATCGGCCAGAACCTGCTGGACCAGATCAAGCACTTCTTTGAGCACTACAAGGCGCTGGAAGCCGGCAAGTGGGTCAAGGTCGAAGGCTGGGGCGGCATTGAAGAAGCCCACAAGGAAATCGCCGACGGCGTTGCCAACTATAAGAAGTAAGCGATTTCAGGATTTTGCCGTACGGCATGTCTGACAAATCCCGGCCTCCGGATGGAGCGCCGGGATTTTTTCTTTGCGCAGCGGTCATCAGCGCAGCACGCGGAGATTTGTCGACTCGCGTCCGGCCGCCATTTGCACCCGGGACAGGGCTGCAGTATGCGTTCCATGATATTTTTCACGAATTGTGCATACTTACCGCCCGGTAGTTCTGCTACACAGAGATTTAAGAAACGCTCATTTGCCCACCGGAAACGGCCCCTCTAGACTCCCCGTCAAGTTTGACTCCAACCCCTGGTACTGCGATGTTGAACAAGACCGTTGTCGTTCCCGTGCTTTCCGCTGTGGCCATGGCCGCATTCACTGTGTGGGCGCTGCTGGTTGGGCCGCCGGACGCTGCCCACGCTGGCGAGCGTGCCGTCGCATCGGCCCCTGTGGCGGTGGATTCAAACACTGCACACTGCGTGATCGCTCACCAGAAGCCTTCCGCGCCCTAAGTTTCATCTCCGCGTCCGCCGTTCGTGCGGACGCTGTCTTTCCTGCCTCCGCTGTTTTCTCCTGCTAATCCGATTCTGGTCGCTGCCTGAAGGGCGAGCGGTCTGTCAGTTCGTCGAGATACGCCTCCATACCTGCCGTTTCGCGGTCGAGGAACCTACTCACTGCATCGGCAAATGCCGGGTGCGCCAGCCAGTGTGCCGACAGCGTCGCCACCGGCTCAAAGCCGCGCGCCATCTTGTGCTCGCCTTGCGCGCCACCTTCGAATGTGCGGATGCCGTGCGCGATGCAGTACGTCAGCGGCTGGTAATACGCCGTCTCAAAGTGCAGGCAAGGGTGGTGCTCGATCGCGCCCCAGTAGCGGCCGTACATGACCGACGCTTCCGGTCGCGTGTCGACCACCAGCAGCGCGCTGGCGATGTCGTTGCCGTTGCGCGAGGCGACCACCAGCAGAAGGTTTTCCGGCATCGTCTGGCCGATCTGGCGGAAGAACTCGAGGTTCAGATACGGCGACGAGTGATGCTCGCGGTAGGTGGTGCGATAGCAGCGGTGGAAGAAGCGCCAGTCGGCGTCTGTCGCCGCTGCGCCAGGCACGTGGCGGAAAGTGATACCGGCGTCGTGCACGCGGCGGCGCTCGGCGCGGATGTTCTTCCGTTTCTTCTGCTCCAGCGCGGCCAGAAAGTCGTCGAAGCTGGCGAAGCCCGGATTGCACCAATGGAACTGCACCCCTTGCCGCAGCAGCATGCCGGCCGCACGCATCTGCTCGGCCTCGCCAGCGGTGGGAAAGAGCACATGCAGCGATGACAACTCGCTCTGCCGCGCAACCGCCAGCAACGTGTCGAGCAGCGCCGCACGCGCAGCCGCATCGCGCGCCAGCAACCGCGCACCCTGTACCGGTGTAAACGGTACGGCCGACAGCCATTTCGGGTAGTACTCCAGCCCATGCTGCGCGTAGGCATTGGCCCACGCCCAGTCGAAGACGTACTCGCCATAGGAGTGGCCCTTCACATACAGCGGTACGGCCGCAGCGAGCACTTCGCTGTCGGCGCCGTCTTCCCACAGCGTCAGGTATTGCGGCGACCAGCCGGTGTCAGGCGATGCGCTGCCGCTTTCATGCAGCGCATGCAGGAAATCGAAGCGCAGGAAGGGCGTCGCCTCGGGCTGCAGGGCGAGCAGGGCGTCCCACGCATTGCGGCCGATGTCGCGCAGATCGGTCACAAGTCGCGTGCGATAATTGGCCAATTCGTGTCGCGAACCAGCGCGCGCTTGGGGCTCGGGAGCAAGGGGGCGAGAAGTCATGCCGCCGATTCTAATTCCAGCTTCGAATGCCGCGCTTGCAATCCACATTGCCCCCATGACCGTCTCTGTCGCTCTCGCCCAGATCAACTGCACCGTCGGCGATTTCGCCGGCAATGCTGCCCGCATCGTCGCCGCTGCGCGCGAAGCGCACCAGGCTGGTGCGCGCATTCTGCTCACGCCCGAACTGTCGCTCACGGGCTATCCGCCCGAAGACCTGCTGCTGCGCCCGGCCTTTATCGATGCCAGCGCGCGCGCGCTCGACGCGCTGATCGCCGAACTGGCCGCCTTCCCGGGGTTGCACGTGCTGATCGGGCACCCGCAACTCTCGCTGGAAGCCCCGGCGCCGGGCGTGCTGCCAAAGCCGACGAACAGCGCCACGGTGGTCGCGGACGGCCGCGTGGTCGGCCGGTACAACAAGCTGGAGCTGCCCAACAACGAGGTTTTTGACGAGAAGCGCTACTTCCAGCCCGGCACCGAGCCCTTTGTGTTTGAAGTGGATGGCACGCGCTTCGGCGTCGTCATCTGCGAAGACGCCTGGTATGCCACGGCCACGGCCTACGCCAAGGCCGCCGGCGCGCAGGTTGTGCTGATCCCCAATGCCTCGCCGTACCACCTCGACAAGGAAGACCTGCGCGAACGGATCATTGGTGACCGGGTGAAGGAATCGGGCTTGCCGCATGTGTATGCGAACCTGGTCGGCGGGCAGGATGAGCTCGTCTTCGATGGCGGCTCGTTCGTGCTTGATGCCGAAGGCAACGTCGTCGTGCGGATGGGGCAGTTTGTGGAGGGCGTCGGCTACGCGCAGTTCGACGGCGGACGCGCGCTGCCGGGCACGATCGTGCCGGAAGCTCCGCTTGAAGCCCGGGTGTACGAGGCGCTCAAGCTGGGCGTGCGCGATTACCTCGGCAAGAATGGCTTCCCGGGCGCGATCATCGGCTTGTCGGGTGGCGTCGATTCAGCGTTGGTGCTGGCGATTGCCGTCGATGCGCTGGGCGCCGATCGCGTGCGCGCGGTGATGATGCCCTCGCGTTACACGGCAGATATCTCGTGGGTGGATGCCCGCGACATGGCGGCCCGCCTGGGCGTGCAGTACGACGAAATCGCCATCAGCCCGATGTTCGACGCATTCAAGGGCGCGTTGGCGGAGGAGTTCCGCGGGCTGCCCGAAGATGCGACGGAAGAGAACATCCAGGCGCGCATTCGCGGCACGCTGCTGATGGCGCTGTCCAACAAGAGCGGCCGGATCGTGCTGACGACCGGCAACAAGAGCGAAATGGCGGTCGGCTATTGCACCTTGTACGGTGACATGGCCGGCGGTTTTGCCGTCATCAAGGACATCTTCAAGACGCTGGTCTACCGGCTGTGCCGCTACCGCAATGCGTTGTCGGAAGTGATTCCGGAGCGCATCCTGACCCGCGCGCCGTCGGCCGAACTGCGCGAGAACCAAACTGACCAGGACAGCCTGCCCGAATACGACGCGCTCGACGCCATCGTGCAGCGCTATATGGAGCAGAACCAGCCAGTGGCCGACATCATCGCTGCAGGGTTTGCCGAGGCCGACGTGCAGAAGATCGTGCGCCTCATCAAGATCAACGAGTACAAGCGGCGTCAGGCGCCAGTGGGCATCCGCGTGACGCAGCGGGCGTTCGGGCGCGACTGGCGGTATCCGATCACGTCGCGCTTCAAAGAATAGGCCGCCGCCATGCTCGACTACTACGCCAAGCGCGCTCCCGAATACGAGCGCATCTATACGAAGCCCGAGCGGCAGGGCGATCTGGCGTGGTTGAAGGCGCGCGTGCGCGAGCTGACGCGCGGCGCGCGGGTGCTGGATCTGGCATGCGGCACCGGTTTCTGGACCGAAGCGATGACGGAAGCGCGCAGCATCGTCGGCGCGGATTTCAACGACACCGTGCTGCGCATCGCGCGCGGCAAGGGCATCCCCGGAGCGTCGTTTGTGCGTGCCGACAATGACGCGCTGCCGTTTGCGCCGGGCACATTCGACGTGATGACGGCAGGTTGCTGGTGGTCGCATGTGCCGTTGCAGGACTTGCGCCAGCACGTCGAAGGGCTGCACCGCGCGCTTGGACCGGGCGTGCGTGTCCTGTGGTTCGATAACCAGTATGTGTTCGGCTCAAGCACGCCCATCGCCTACAACGACGAACATGGCAACACGTGGCAGCGCCGCCCCTTGCGCGACGGCAGCGAGCACGATGTGCTGAAGAACTTTCCCGACGATCCGACGCTGCTGCAGACCGTGGCCGGCATCGCCCAGGATGTGCGCATTAACCGGCTCCAGTATTATTGGACGCTTGAATACTTCACCAACTAGTGAGCGAGACACCATGAAACAAATCACCGCCATCATCAAGCCCTTCAAACTGGACGAAGTGCGCGAGTCGCTCGCCGACGTGGGGGTGACCGGCCTGACCGTCACCGAGGTCAAGGGTTTTGGCCGTCAGAAGGGCCACACCGAGCTGTATCGGGGTGCGGAATACGTGGTCGACTTCCTGCCGAAGATCAAGATCGAGGTGGTGGTGGCCGAGAGCCAGGTCGAAAACGTGATCGACACCATCGTCAAGGCGGCCAAGACCGGCAAGATCGGCGACGGCAAGATTTTCGTGATGCCGGTGGAGCAGGTGATCCGCATCCGCACCGGCGAGAAGGACGAAGCAGCGGTCTGAAGCCGCGGCCCGTGGCCGGCGCGCTCGCGCCGGTCAGCGCTGATCAACGCGGCAGGGTGATGTTCCAGCGCAGCGTGGCCAGCCGCCCGATCACGATCGCCAGCGTTGCGATCACCACGGACACGCTCGGAAGCAAGTCCGTGTGCGTCAGCCCGACGTAAAGGAAGCACCCGAGAAACGCGCACGTTGCGTACGGGTGATTGTCCCGCAGCAGCATCGGCACTTCATTGCAGACCACGTCGCGCAGCAGGCCGCCAAACGCCGCCGTGATCACACCCATCATCACCGACACGAAGATCGGCACACCCGCATCGAGCGCCAGTTGCGTGCCCAGCACGCCAAAGAGCCCCATACCGATAGCGTCGGCCACGATCAGCACGCGATCAGACACCAGTTGGCTGACCAGCCGGATCACCCAGTTGGCGAACAGGCTCATCACGAACAGCGCAAGCAGATATTGCTCGTGCTCGATCCAGTAGAAGGGCCGCCGATCCAGCAATAGATCGCGCAGTGTGCCGCCGCCGAACGCGGTCAGGAATGCCACGATGAACGCGCCCACGGCGTCGAGCCGGCGCCGTTTGGCCTCCGCCAGTCCCGAGACGGCAAACGAGAAGACCGCGAGGATCTCCACCCAGTGCATCACCAACTGCAGGCGGGTCACGTGCATATGCGTGTTGTTCTTGTGATGAGCGGGCGAATGGGAGGATTGGGGTTCAGGAGCCGTGCGGCTGTCGCAGCAGCACCAGCACCGCGCCAGCGCCCCCGGCTGTGTTACGCGGCTCGACAAAAGCGATCACTTCTTCCTTCTGCACCAGCCACGAGCGCACTTTGCCCTTGAGAACGGGCGTTTTGTCGGGCGAGCCGAGGCCCTTGCCGTGGATCACGCGCACACAGCGGACGCCACGCTGTACGGCGCGGCGCAGGAAGGCGGCCAGTGCCTCCCGGGCTTCTTCGCGGCGCATGCCGTGCAGGTCGATCTGGTCTTGCGTGGCCCACTCGCCGCGGCGCAGCTTCTTGAGCACGTCGTCGCCGATGCCGGGGCGGCGGTAGGAAAGCGTGTCGTCGATTTCCAGCAGGTTGTCCACGTCAAATTCATCCGACAGCGAATCGCGCAGCACGGTTTGCTCTTCGGCACGCGAATGCACGGGATCCGGGGCGGGCGGATTGCGCGGATGCTCGACGCGCTTGTTCTGGCGCAGCGCGCTGACCTCGCCGATGCTGGCACGAAACACGTTGGCTTCTTCTGCGGCCTTGCGCGCGGCGGCTTCGGCGCGCTGGCGTTCGGCTTCGCGTGCCTCCGTCTCGTGCTTGAGCTGGTCACGCAGGCCGGCCAGGTCGGTCAGGCTGAGCTTGTTGGCGGGGGAAGAAGCGCGTTTCATGGTGAAGGGCAGGCGTGCACATCGGATGGAGCGTCTGTCGATTATACGAAGGCGCCGCATATGGCAAAACGGCCGATGGTTACCCATCGGCCGCGTTGTTTGCGCCCGGGAAAACCGGGGCGGTGAAGCTTATTCCAGGCTTTCTAGGTAGCGCTGGGCGTCGAGTGCGGCCATGCAACCCGTGCCGGCGCTGGTGATGGCCTGGCGGTAGATGTGGTCCTGCACGTCGCCGGCGGCAAACACGCCCGGGATATTGGTGGCCGTCGCCATGCCGTCCAGGCCGCTCTTCGTGCGGATGTAGCCCGTGTCGTTCATGTCGAGCTGGCCGCGGAAGATGTCGGTGTTCGGCTTGTGGCCGATGGCGATGAACACGCCGGCCACCTTGAGCTCTTCGATCTTGCCTTCGTTCTCGTTCGTACCTTTCAGGCGCGCGCCCGTCACGCCGGAGTCATCGCCCAGGATCTCGTCGAGCACCATGTTGGTCTTGATCGCGATCTTGCCTTTCTTCTCCTGCTCATGCAGGCGGTCGATCAGGATCGGCTCGGCGCGGAACTTGTCGCGGCGGTGGATGAGCGTGACCTTGCTGGCGATGTTGGCCAGGTACAGCGCTTCTTCCACAGCGGTGTTGCCACCGCCCACCACGGCCACTTCCTGGCCCTTGTAGAAGAAGCCGTCGCACGTTGCGCAGGCAGACACGCCACGGCCCGCAAAGGTTTCTTCCGACGGCAGGCCCAGGTATTGGGCCGAAGCGCCGGTGGAGACGATCAGCGCGTCGCAGGTGTATTCACCCGAATCGCCCACGAGGCGGATCGGCTTTTCGTTCAGATGCGCGGTGTGGATGTGGTCGAACAGCACTTCGGTCTTGAACCGCTCGGCGTGCTCCAGGAAGCGCTGCATCAACTCGGGGCCCTGCAGGTGCTCCTTGTCAGCAGGCCAGTTCTCCACGTCGGTGGTGGTCATGAGCTGGCCGCCCTGCGCCAGACCGGTAACCAGCACGGGGTTCAGGTTGGCCCGGGCAGCGTAAATCGCGGCCGTGTAGCCGGCGGGGCCGGAGCCAAGGATCAGCACTTTTGCGTGTTTTGCCATGATGCGTTCTGTGTGTGCGCGGCACGAGGGGTGGAGCGCCGCCGTGCAGGCTAGGTGAGGGTGACGGGCGCCATTATAAAGTGGCACCCCCTCGTCCGCCCGGTTGTAAATTCCAATGGCGGTGATAGGGCCGCGTTACAATCCTTGCCATCGCATTTGTGCTGTCCCAAGCCGCGTGGCCTTACCCAAGCGGCACATCCGTCTCTCCGCGTCTCCCGCATGGCTCGAGCTTCCACCACTCCGACAACCCGCACCGATCCCTCCGCACTGCCGTCCCGCATTGGCCGGCTGCTGGGGGAGGTCCGCTGGTTCCTGTTGCTGGCGGTGACCATCGCCTTCCTGATCATTCTTCTGTCATACAACCGGGCTGACCCCGGTTTCACCCACGCCAGCCAG
The DNA here is from genome assembly GCF_052950655.1 of Ralstonia sp. VS2407. Classification (NCBI taxonomy): domain Bacteria; kingdom Pseudomonadati; phylum Pseudomonadota; class Betaproteobacteria; order Burkholderiales; family Burkholderiaceae; genus Ralstonia; species Ralstonia sp. VS2407. The sequence goes on along the minus strand of NZ_JBRFVG010000004.1, from coordinate 316,156 downwards.
GTCGACGAGATCCGCAACCTGGGCGGCCGCGTGGGCGCGTGGCTGGCCGATCTCCTGCTGTTTGTCTTTGGCGCGTCCGCCTACTGGTGGGCGGTGCTGCTTGTGCGCAAGGTCTGGCGCGGCTGGCGCGAGCTGATGTCGGACGAACGCCTGCCGCGCACCTCCATGCCGCGTGTTGACGCCAGTGTCACGTGGATCGGCTTTGCGCTCATCCTGGCTTCCAGCATGGGTCTGGAAGCCATCCGCATGTACTCGCTGCACATGAAGCTGCCGCGTGCGCCCGGGGGTGTGCTGGGCGACGTGATCGGCGGGGCGATGCAGCATTCGCTGGGCTTTACCGGCGGCACGCTGGCGCTGCTGTTCACGTTCCTGGTCGGGCTGTCGCTGTTCTTCCATTTTTCGTGGCTGAACCTGGCCGAGCAGATCGGCGCGGGCGTCGAGATGCTGTTCGTCGGCTTCAAGACGCGCCGCGAAAGCAAACAGGACCGGGCCATTGGTGAGGCAGCCAAGGTCGAGCGCGAAGAAGTGGTCGAAACCCGCCGTGTGCGCATTGAAGAATCGCCGCCGGTGCAGATCGTGCGTCCGACCGCCGTGGTCAAGAGCGAGCGCGTGGAGCGCGAGAAGCAGCAGCCGCTGTTTGTCGACATTCACGATTCCGACCTGCCGCCGCTCGCGTTGCTCGACCCGATTCCGCCGGTTGTGGAAACCGTGAGCGCCGAGACGCTGGAATTCACGTCTCGCCTCATCGAGAAGAAGCTCAAGGATTTTGGCGTGGAAGTGCAGGTGGTGGCGGCCTATCCGGGGCCGGTCATCACGCGCTATGAGATCGAGCCTGCCACAGGCGTGAAGGGCAGCCAGATCGTCAACCTCGCCAAGGATCTGGCGCGTTCGCTGTCGCTGGTGTCGATCCGCGTGGTGGAGACGATTCCGGGCAAGAACTACATGGGCTTGGAGCTGCCGAATCCGAAGCGTCAGGCGGTGCGCCTGTCGGAGATTCTCGGCTCGCAGGTCTACAACGAGAGCGCATCGCAGCTCACGCTGGCACTGGGCAAGGACATCGCCGGCAAGCCGGTGGTGGCCGACTTGGCCAAGATGCCGCACTGCATGGTGGCCGGCACCACGGGCTCCGGCAAGTCGGTCGGCATCAACGCGATGATCCTGTCGCTGCTGTACAAAGCCAAGGCCGATGCGGTGCGCCTGATCCTGATCGACCCGAAGATGCTGGAGCTGAGCATCTACGAAGGCATTCCGCACCTGCTGTGCCCGGTCGTTACCGATATGCGTCAGGCTGGCCACGCGCTCAACTGGGCCGTGGGCGAGATGGAGCGCCGCTACAAGCTCATGAGCAAGATGGGCGTGCGCAACCTGGCGGGCTTCAACAAGAAGATCGAAGAAGCTGCAGCGCGTGAAGAGAAGATTCCCAACCCGTTCAGCCTGACGCCGGACGCGCCGGAGCCGCTCGACAAGTTGCCGATGATCGTCATCGTGATCGACGAACTGGCCGACCTGATGATGGTGGTCGGCAAGAAGGTCGAAGAGCTGATCGCGCGGATTGCCCAGAAGGCGCGTGCTGCCGGTATCCATCTGGTGCTGGCGACGCAGCGTCCGTCGGTGGACGTGATTACGGGCCTGATCAAGGCCAACGTGCCGACGCGGATCGCCTTCCAGGTCAGCAGCAAGATCGACTCGCGCACCATCCTGGACCAGCAGGGCGCCGAAGCGCTGCTGGGCATGGGCGACATGCTGTATCTGGCGCCCGGCACGGGCTTGCCGGTGCGTGTGCACGGCGCGTTCGTCTCAGACGAGGAAGTCCACCGCATCGTCGATAACCTCAAATCGCAAGGCGAGCCGAACTACATCGAGGGCATTCTCGAAGGCGGCGTGGCCGATGGCGAGGGCGGCGGCGATGGTTTTGGCGGCGGCGCGGGACTTGTCGGTGCGGGCGGTGGCGAGGCCGATCCGCTGTACGACCAGGCCGTCGACGTGGTGCTCAAGAATCGCCGCGCGTCGATCTCGCTGGTGCAGCGTCACCTGCGCATCGGTTACAACCGCGCCGCACGCCTGCTCGAAGACATGGAAAAGGCGGGGCTCGTGTCCGCCATGTCAGGCAACGGCAACCGCGAAATCCTGGCGCCCAACCGCAACGGCAACGTCGTCGAAGAGGAATGACGCTGCCCGCATTTGCAGTTACATCGCGTTACCGCGCGGGCGGAATGTTCCGTCGCGGCCGGCCACTAACAACAAGATCAACTGAAACCGGGATTCCTATGTTTGTGTTGAAAGCACGTCACCTGATGGCCGCCGGGCTGGTTTCGCTGGCGGCATGGTCCGCCGGCGCCTATGCGGGCGCGGTCGAACAGCTCAACGCCTTCGTGAGCAACGTCAGCACTGCGCGCGGCGAGTTCGTGCAGCGGCAAGTGAAGGGCGGCACCAACGGCAGCCCGCTGCGCGTGGCCGGCACGTCCAACGGCGATTTCGTCTTCTCGCGCCCGGGCCGCTTTGTCTGGCGCTATGTGAAGCCGTACGAGCAGCAGCTCTCGGCCGACGGCCAGATGCTCTACATCTTCGACAAGGACCTCAACCAGATCACGGAGCGCAAGCTTGATGCGTCGCTGGGTTCCAGCCCCGCCGCCATCCTGTTCGGCAGCAACGACCTGGCCAAGAATTTCACGCTCAAGGAGGGTGGCACCAAGGACGGTATCGACTGGGTCGAACTCACCCCCAAGGCAAAGGACACCCAGTTCGAGCGCATCGCCATCGGCTTTCGCAGCGGCGAGCTGCAGGGGATGGAGCTGCGCGACGCCTTTGGCAACACCACCCTGCTGACGTTCTCGAACATCCAGAAGAATCCGCAACTGCCGGCCAACGTGTTCCGCTTTACGCCGCCCAAAGGGGCTGACGTCATCAAGCAATGACGCGTGCAGGCCGGCGCCGTTGCTGTCCTCGACAAGGAGACCGACCATGCCTTTGCCGTTCACCACGTCGCTGCACCGTGCAGCCGCTGTTGCCGTTACAGCGTCAGCGGCGGCCGTCTTTGCGGGATGCGCCTCCACCGGTGCGTCCCGTTTTGACGTCGATTCGTTCCTCACCGCGCCAGACACGGTGCTGGCCGAGGCCTTGGTCAACAAGGATTTCCTGCACGCGACCGAGCTGCCCGGCGCCGAGTGCAGCGCATTGGTGAAGGGCCACGCCGGGCAGGTCGTGCCGATCCAGGCGCCGGCTGATCCGCGCCTGCCCGAGGCTTCGGCGCGTCAGCCGTTCGTGATTCAGCCGCCGGCCAGCGAGAACGTCTGGCTGCTGCTGCGCTCGCCCAACGGTGCGCAATCGTGTCATGGGCCGCTGCCGGCCAAGGCGTTCATGGGGCTGGTGCAGCGGGCATCGAACTGACGGCTTGCCCGCCTTTTCAGGCGTGGGCCGCTTTCATGTCGGCAATAAAGGCGGCCAGCAGATCATTGCGCCGGGCGTCGCGGCGCACCGCCATGTCAAACGGCACCTCGTAGCGCATGGCTGCAGGTGCCAACGGCGTCAGTAGGCCTTGGGCTACATAGGGCGCCGCAAAGTGCTCTGGCAGGTAGCCTAGGTGCCGGCCCGAAAGCACCAGCATTGCCACCGCTTCCATGTTGTCTGCCACCGCAGTCACCGGCCGCTCGGCCGGCGACCCCGCCGCTTCGGGCAGCGGATAGCTGCGCCACGCCCACGCGTGCGCCAGTGCCTGCGCGGGCGTCACGTCCCCAGCCTTGCTGAACAGCGGATGACCACGCCCCGCATACGCAAGCTGCGTCTCGTGGAAGATCGTCGTGTAGTCCAGCGCCGGCACGCGGTGCCAGAAATAACCGATCGCCATGTGGATCTTGTTGTCGAGCAGCAGTCCTTCCAGCTCCCCGGGCGGGCGTACCGAGACCGTGAAATGCACGGATTCATCGCGTTGCCGAAAGCGCTCGATGGCCTGGCTGATGCGCGCATTCGCATTCACGGGCGCATGGCCGATCAAGCCGAGATTCAACGTTCCGACCAGTGTGCGGCCCACCTTGCGGGCTTCCGCGCTGAAGACGTCGAGCGCACCCAGTAGCTTGCGTGCGGAATCAACGAACCGTTCTCCGCGCGCGGTGAGCCGGAAGCCGCTGCGGCCACGTTCGCATAGCCGATAGCCGAGTCGCGTCTCGAGTGTGGACAGCTGGGTGCTGATGGTCGATTGCCCCACGTTCAGCGTTGCCTGGGCAGGGGTGATGCCGCCCGCGTCAACCACGGCAAGAAACACGCGGATCAGTCGCAGATCAAGATCGGAAGGTTGGCCCAGCACGGCGGTGAATACATCGATTGAAATCGATGTTTAAGTCGGAGATTTCGCATTCTACGCACGAAATCCATCGGCAAAAATGCAGGCTATCTCCACTCATTACATCGCCTGAAGACGATGTGATACTTCGACTGCCATGAACGACTGCGCCAACCTCTTTCAGCCCGCCTCGGGCAATGCCATGCCGCGCTTTGGCGGTATTGCCACCATGATGCGGCTGCCTGCCGCAGCGTCAGCGGCGGGGCTGGACGCCTGCTTTGTCGGCGTGCCGTTCGACCTGGGCACGTCCAACCGCAACGGTGCGCGGCTCGGGCCACGGCAGATCCGCTCAGAATCCGTCCTCCTGCGGCCGTACAACATGGCCACGCGCGCCGCGCCGTTCGACTCGCTGCGCGTGGCCGACATCGGCGACGTGCCGACCAACCCTTACAACCTGCATGACTCGATCGCGCGCATCGAGGCGGCTTACCGGGAGATCATCGCCGGTGGCTGCCGCCCGATCGGCCTGGGCGGTGATCACACCATCACGCTGCCCATCCTGCGCACCATGCATGCCAAATACGGCCGCATTGGCCTGATCCACGTCGATGCGCATGCCGACGTCAACGACACCATGTTCGGCGAGAAGATCGCGCACGGCACGCCATTTCGCCGCGCGGTGGAAGAAGGGCTCCTCGATTGCAACCGCGTGGCGCAGATCGGGCTGCGCGGGACCGGCTACGAGGCCGAAGATTTCGACTGGTGCCGCGAACAGGGCTTTCGCGTGGTAACGGCCGAGGAATGCTGGCACCGATCGCTCGTGCCGCTCATGGAAGAGGTGCGCGCTCGCGTGCAGGGCGGCCCGGTCTACATCAGCTTCGACATCGACGGTATCGACCCCGCCTATGCGCCGGGTACCGGCACGCCGGAGATTGGCGGCCTGACCGTGCCGCAAGCGCTGGAGATCGTGCGCGGCGCACGCGGTCTCGACATCGTCGGTGCAGATCTCGTCGAGGTGTCCCCGCCGTATGACCCGTTCGGGACGACGGCGCTGCTTGGCGCCAATCTCGCGTTCGAGCTGCTGTGCGTACTACCGGGCGTCGAATACCGCGCCTGACGCGATACCCACAAAAACGGAGAGGAGACCCATGCAGACAACGCAATCGACGGCCCAGCCGCGCCGTGCGGCGATGGCATCGTTCATCGGCACCACGATCGAGTGGTACGACTTCTACAGCTACGCCACGGCGGCGGCGCTTGTCTTCGGGCCGCTGTTCTTCCCGGGAGAGAACCGCTTGCTGGGGCTGCTGGCCTCGTTCGGCTCGTTCGCCATCGGCTTCCTCGCCCGGCCCATCGGCGGCGTGCTGTTCGGCCGCATCGGCGACAAGCTCGGCCGCAAGCGCGCGCTCATGGGCACGCTCACCCTCATGGCCGTCGCCACCGTGCTGATCGGTTGTCTGCCCACCTATGCGCAGGCCGGGTGGATTGCGCCGGTCGCGCTGGTGGCGTTGCGTGTGTTGCAAGGCATTGCCGTGGGCGGCGAGTGGGGCGGCGCGGTGCTGCTGGCCGGCGAGCATGCGCCGAAAGGCCGGCGTACGTTCTTCGCTTCGTTCGCCCAGCTTGGCAGCGCCGGTGGCCTGATCCTGTCGATGCTGGCGTTCTCGGCCGTCAGCCGGCTCGAGCCGGAAGCCTTCCTGGCGTGGGGCTGGCGCCTGCCATTCCTGGCGAGTGCCGTGCTGCTGGCCGTGGGCTTTGTGATCCGCATGTCGGTCAATGAATCGCCGGAGTTCGAGGCGATGCGGGCCTCCGGCGACGTGGCGAAGCAGCCGCTGGCGGAGGCGCTCAAGGCATGGCCGCTGATCGCGCTGGCCATTGGCGCCAACGTGTACGGCATCGCTGGCGTCTACTTCAGCAACATCTTCATGATTTCGTATGCCACGCAGTATCTGCAGCTCAGTCGCGCGATGATTCTCGACTGCATGTTCTGGGTGGCCGTGCTGCAGTTCTTCGTGCAGCTCGGCGCAGCCACGCTGGCCGACCGTTTCGGGGCGCGCCGCATGCTGGTCGTTCTCGCTGCCTTCGCGGTGGTCGTACCGTTCATCATGCTTCCGCTGGTCCGCATGGGCGAGGCGCACACCGTGTTTGCAGGGGTGGCCATCGCCACGCTGGCCGAGTCCGGCTATTACGCGATCATTGCGGGCTTTGTCAGCGGCATGTTTGCGGCGCGCATCCGCTATACGGCGATCTCGTTGTCGTATCAAGTCTGCGGCGCATTTGCTGGCGGCCTGACACCGCTGCTTGCCACGGTGCTTGCAGATCGCTTCTTCCCACTGTGGTGGCCCATGGCGGTTTTCTATGCCGGCTTTGCGGCGCTGTCTCTGGTGTGCGTTGTGTGGATCGGCCGGGCCCGACTGATCGCCGGGGAATCGGCATTGGACACACGCACCGCCTGATCCGCCGTGGAAACCGGTCGGCCGGCGGATTCTGCGACAATCCCCGCATGAACGCTTCCGCATCTCTCTTTCCGGACGCGCCCGCCCACATGCCGCTGGCCGAGCGCCTTCGCCCGCATTCTGTCGACGAAGTGATCGGCCAGCAGCATCTGCTCGGGCCGGGCAAGCCGCTGCGCGTGGCCTTCGCTTCTGGCGAGCCGCATTCGATGATCCTCTGGGGCCCGCCCGGCGTTGGAAAGACCACGCTGGCCCGATTGATGGCCGACGCGTTTGATGCGGAATTCATCGCGCTGTCGGCCGTGCTCTCCGGGGTGAAGGACATTCGCGAGGCCGTCGAGCGCGCAGAGCAATTCCGCGCCAATGGCCGCCGCACGCTCGTGTTCGTCGACGAAGTTCATCGCTTCAACAAAAGCCAGCAAGACGCATTTCTACCGCACGTGGAAAGCGGGCTGTTCACCTTCATCGGCGCGACGACGGAGAACCCCTCGTTCGAGGTGAACGGTGCATTGCTCTCGCGTGCCGCGGTGTATGTGCTCAAGAGCCTGTCTGACGATGAGCTCAAGCAGTTGGCCGAACGGGCGCGCCAGGAGCTGGGCGGATTGGATTGGGCGCCCACCGCAGTCGACGCCATCGTCGCCTCCGCCGATGGCGATGGCCGCAAGCTGCTCAACAACATTGAAATCGTCACGCGCGCCGCGCGTTCGCAGGCTGAGGGCGATGCGGTTCCGGTGGTCGACGAGGCACTGCTGGCATCGGCGTTATCGGAAAACCTGCGCCGCTTCGACAAGGGCGGTGACGCCTTCTACGACCAGATCAGTGCGCTGCATAAATCCGTGCGTGGGTCTGATCCGGACGGCGCGCTTTACTGGTTCTGCCGCATGCTCGACGGTGGCGCCGACCCGCGCTATCTCGCACGCCGCATCGTGCGCATGGCGTGGGAAGACATTGGGCTGGCTGATCCGCGTGCCGGGCGCATCACGCTCGACGCGGCGGAAACGTACGAGCGTCTGGGCTCACCGGAAGGCGAGCTGGCGTTGGCCCAGGCCGTCATCTACCTGGCCATCGCACCGAAATCGAACGCCGGCTACAACGCCTACAACGCCGCGCGCGCCTTCGTCAGCCAGGACAAGTCGCGCAACGTGCCCGTGCACCTGCGCAATGCGCCGACCAAGCTGATGAAAGAACTCGGCTACGGCCACGCCTACCGCTACGCGCATGACGAGCCCGAGGCCTACGCCGCCGGCGAAACCTACTTCCCCGACGATTTGCCCCCGCAGAACTGGTACGTGCCGACGCCGCGTGGCCTGGAAGGCAAGATCGGTGAGAAGCTGCGGCACCTGCGCGAGCTGGATGCGCAGTGGCATGCCGAGCAGGACAAATCCGCTCGCAACAAATAATCCCGACGGGCCGGTACGATAAAATCGGCGTTTTCGATCGTTCAGATCGCTCGCCATCTTCGGTTTCCTTTTTCCCACCATGCTTGATATCCAACTGCTGCGCAAAGACATCGATGCCGTCGCCGCGCGCCTCAAAGATCGTGGCTACGTGCTCGACGTGGCCGGCTTTGCCGCGCTCGAAGCGGAACGCAAGGCCATCCAGACCCGCACCGAAGAGCTGCAGGCCCGCCGCAACAGTCTGTCCAAGCAGATTGGCATGCTCAAGGGCAAGGGCGAGGATGCATCTGGCGTGATGGCTGAGGTGTCGGGCATTGGCGACGAGTTGAAGGCGTCTGCCGCGCAACTCGACGTGGTACAGGCCAAGATGCAGGACCTGATGCTGTCGATCCCGAACCTGCCGCACGAAAGCGTGCCGGCCGGCCGCGATGAAACGCAGAACGTGGAAGTGCGTCGCGAAGGCACGCCGCGCGCATTCGACTTTCCGGTGAAGGACCACGTGGACCTGGGCGCCGCATTGGGGCTGGATTTTGACGCGGGTGCCAAGCTGTCGGGCGCGCGATTCACTGTCCTGAAAGGGCAGGTGGCGCGTCTGCATCGTGCGCTCGCGCAGTTCATGCTCGACACGCACACGCTGGAGCACGGCTACACCGAGGCGTACGTGCCGTACATCGTCAACGCCGCGTCGATGCGTGGCACCGGCCAGTTGCCGAAGTTCGAGGAAGACCTGTTCCGCGTGCCGCGCAAGATGGGGCACAGCGCCGAAGGGGAAGACGGCGAGCGTGTCGAGAACTTCTACCTGATCCCGACCGCAGAGGTCCCGCTGACGAACCTCGTGCGCGATGAGATCGTTGCTGCGGACGCCTTGCCGATGATGTTTGCGGCGCATTCGCCGTGCTTCCGTTCGGAGGCCGGTTCGTACGGCAAGGACACGCGCGGCATGATCCGCCAGCACCAGTTCGACAAAGTCGAGATGGTGCAGATCGTGCAGCCCGAAGCCTCGGCCGCCGCGCTGGACGCCATGACCAACTGCGCCGAGAACATCCTGCGCAAGCTGGAACTGCCGTTCCGCACCGTCGTACTGTGCACGGGCGACATGGGCTTCGGCAGCACCAAGACGTACGACATCGAGGTGTGGATCCCGGCGCAGAACACGTACCGCGAGATCAGCTCGTGCTCGAACATGGGCGACTTCCAGGCGCGCCGCATGCAAGCGCGTTTCCGCAACGCGCAGGGCAAGCCGGAGCTGGTGCACACGCTCAACGGTTCGGGCCTCGCCGTGGGCCGTACGCTGGTGGCCGTGCTGGAGAACTACCAGAACGCGGATGGCTCGGTCACGGTGCCGACGGTACTGCGCCCGTATCTGGGCGGCCAGGAAGTGCTGAAACCGGCAGTTTGATGAGTTATGCCGACCCCCTTGATCGGGCCGGAAAAACTTTGTTATACTCGCGGTTTCGCGATTCAGCGACCCAGTTACCGGAGAGGTGGCAGAGTGGTCGAATGTACCTGACTCGAAATCAGGCGTACCGGCGACGGTACCGTGGGTTCGAATCCCACCCTCTCCGCCAGCAGTAGCAAAAGCCCCTTGGTTTTCCGACCAAGGGGCTTTTTGTTTGGCGTCTGGATTTCGTCTGGCGAAACGGCGTCGCCACCGGCGGTCACGCCGCGCGGCCGGCCGCCCGGGCCAACATGTTTTCGATCTGCTGGTCCTTCTCTTCCCAGAGCTGGGCGAGCCAGCGGTGGAAATCGCTACGGAAGGCGGCGTCGGTGCTGTAGTCGTGCGTGCAGAAATCCGGCGGGATCGGCAGCTCGCGGATATGCACCATGACCCGGCCGGCCTGGCCGGAGGCCAATTGCCAGAAGCTCGGTGTGCCGTCCGGATAGGCAATGCTGATATCGAGCAGCGACTGGAACCGTCCGCCCATGGCGTTGAGCGTCAACGCCAGGGCGCCGGCCTTCGGCTTGAGCAAATGGCGATAGGGGGACGACTGCGTCCGGTGCTTTGCCGGTGTGTACCGCGTGCCTTCGGCAAAGTTCATGACGCTGGTCGGCACATGGGCGAACTTGGCGCACGCGCGACGCGTGGTTTCGCGGTCTTGATTGCGCAGCTCGGGGTGTTTGCGCAGCGCCGCTTTGGTGTGCCGACGCATGAACGGGAAATCCAGCGCCCACCAGGCCAGGCCGATGACCGGCACGTAGATCAGCTGCTGCTTGAGGAAGAACTTGAGCAGCGGGATTCGCCGGTTCAACACCCGCTGCAGCACAAAGATGTCCACCCAAGACCGATGGTTGCAGTTGACGAGGTACCAGCCCGCGTAGCGCAGGTTGTCGGCGCCTTCCACGCTCCACGGCTCGCGTTGCAGTACGCCGATCCAGGCATTGTTGCAACCGATCCAGCACGTGGCGACCCAGTTGAGCATGGGGTCGATCCGGCGGCGGACGGCCGCTGCCGGCACCAGCAGCTTGAACGCCGAGAGCGTGAACAGTGGCACGCTCCAGAACAGCGTGTTCAGGGCCAGCAGGATTGAGCTGAGCATGCCCAGTACAAAGGCAGGCAGGACGCGAATCAAGGCACCTCCAATGAGCGCTGCCGGGTGGCTCCGGCAGACAGGAATCGTGATGTTGACGATACGTGAGCGTAGCGCGGTTCGGCCGGCCCGACCATGCGCTGCGTCAGGATTCACGCTATGTACCTGAGGGCGAAAAAAAAACCCTTGGCGTTGGCCAAGGGTTTTTCCTGCTCAGGTCCAGCTCAGAACGAATGCTTCAGCCCCACACCTGCCAGCACCGTCTTGGCGCCCGGCGCGGTGCCGCCTGCAACGATCGACGTCTTGAGGCTCTCCAGCGGGTCGGCCGCGCCCACCGCGCCCGCATTCACGTACACGAGCTGCGCATACAGCGTGGTGCGTTTGGAGAATGCGTAGTCGTTGCTCAGCACGACCGACTTGGTCGAGCTGTCGTGGGCGCTGCTTTCGTACTTGCTGTAGTAGCCGGCCAGCGTGGCGGTATTGGCGGGGCTCCACTTGTAGTCGAGCCCGACGCCGATCGATTTGACGTCCGATACGCGTTGCCCGGTCGGCGCATTGTTGGTCACGCCGATGTAGTTCACCCGGCCCGTGAAGGCATTGAACGGCACGGCCACACCTGCGCTCCACAAGCGGCTGAGGGTCTCGCCTGTGCCGCTGTCCGCGGTTGACTGATAGCCGAGGCCGACTGTGACCGGGCCCGTATACGTGGCACCCAGCGACAGCTCATTGCCGCGCTTGAAGCTACCGGCGGTCTCGCCAAATGAATAGGCAACGCCCAGCCACACCGGGCCGAAGTTGTTGGAGTACTGCAGTGCATTGCCAATGAACACGCCGACGTCGTTGCCGGGGTTGGTGCCAGCGCCCATCGCGTTGCCCGGTGCGGGCAGTTGGTTGTATGCCCAGCCGTACAGATTCGAGAACTGCTCTTTGAAGCCGCGCGCTTCGGTGCCGATCGTGCCGATGAGCGCGGGGCTGTACTGGCGCCCCAGCGTGATCGCGCCCCAGTTGCCGCTGAGTCCAACGTTCGCTTGCCGGCGGAACAGCTCCGAGCTGAAGCCCGGGCCGGTGGTGAGCGTGCCCGTGTCGCTGCTGAAATGCCCTTCGAGGTTGAAGTTGGCCTTCATGCCGCTGCCCAGGTCTTCCGATCCCTTGAGGCCCCAGATGCTTGGGCTGATGCCGCCCGAATGCATTTCCGTGATGCTGCCGCCGGCTGCGCTGCGGTTTTGATACTGGAGTCCGGCATCGACTGTGCCGTAGATCGTGACCGACGATTGTGCGATGGCGCCGCTCGCTGCGCAGCCGAGGGCGGCAGCAAGGGCGGTCAGTACGCAGGGTCGAAGGCGTGTGTTCTGCATGTTGTCTCCGTATTGTCGTTGTGTGATGCGTCTATGGAATTGGCTCGGACGCATGCGGTGTTGGCGCCAAACACGCGGGGCGCGCGCTCAACGTCGGCGGAACTTTGCAATATGCGTACCACGACGTTCGCCGCGCATTGCACGGAGTTGCAGTCCGTTGCTTAACGTTTGCGGATGCCCGCGGCTGTTTGTGTGATGTGGCGTGGCGGGACAGTTGATGCAACACATGTCCGCTCTCTGTTGCGCAGTGGAGCAGGTGTGTCAGACCTTGGGCGCGCTTTGCATCCAGCGATCTTCGAGCTCGCGCCATGCACGTCCGACGTTCAGCGCATGGCGGGGGTCGAAGTTGCGCCAGTCGCGATAGGCGTCGCCCGGGACGTACTCGAGCGCGCGAGCTGCATCGCCACCGGCTTCAATGGCGCGCGTGATCGCGCTGTCGAGCATGTCGAGATAGGCGAGCGTCGGGCGCAGCATCTGCGCAGGCGTGCCGATGGCGGTGCCGACGACGATGGTGGCGGGCAATTGAACAAGCGCCTGCAATGCTTGACGCCAGCCGATCAGCGAGCCGTCCTGCAGGTCTGGAATGCGCTGCCGATATGCCAGGCCACCGGTGCACAGCACGCCGCGCTGCGGCGCGTACAGCACCGTGTCGGAAGCGCTGTGCGCAGCCGTACAGACGTGGACTTGCCACGCTGTCTTGCCGGTGTGCAGCCAGTCGCCATCGCGCAATGCGGGCTCGGGATAGACGATCTGCGTTGCGTGCATGACGCGCGCACCTAGCAGGGCGGTCAGCCGGGCCAAACAGGTTTCGCATCGCCGGCGCATCAGGTCGGCGGTGGCGGCCGATGCCAGGAACGCAGGGCGTGGCTGCAGTTGTGCGAACGCCGCGTTGGCGAGCACGTGCTCCGGGTGCGCGTGCGTGTTGACCACCCAGCGGATGGGTTCGGCCGTGATGTGCCGGATGGCCGCGATCAGATGGCGTCCCCATCGCGCGTGCGGGCCCGGGTCCACCACGAGAACGCCGTTGCCGGTCGTGTGTACCAGCGTGGGTACGACTTCTCCGGCATTCGCGCGCGAGGCTTCTGCGTTGACGGCGCGCGCGGCATACAGGCCATCCTGCAGGCGCAACAGCGTAACGCGGGCAGGTGCCGCAGACGCCGTCGGCGCCGGATTGATCAGGGTCGCGAGCATGATGCGCATCCAGCGTCGCCGCGCGGGGTCTGGCGCCATGTCAGGGCGCCAGCGCGGCGTTCTCGTAGCGTGGGTAGAAGCGGGTCACGTTGCGCATGTACTCCGCGGGCATTCCGCCCCATTGCGCGTAGGGCGCGTCTACCGGCATGGCAATCACCTCTGCCAGGTCTCGCCCTTCTGCGGCCGCGCGGCGCATGCGTGCCTCGAGCCACTGCAGGTACTGGCGTGTCTGCGCGATGGCATCGGCCTTGCCGAGCGCGGGCCCGTGGCTGGGGATCAACACGCGCGCTCCGCTGTCGGCAACGATCTTCTGCAACGCGTCCAGGCTGGCCAGCCAATGCGCAATGTTGGCGTGCGGCGTCGTGGGAATCCGGTCTCGAAAGGCAATGCCGCCGGCGAAGACGACACCGCTGGTCCGGTCCACCAGGACGAGATCGTCATCGGTATGCCCGTCGAGCCGAATCAGGTCGATGCGGTGGCTCCCCATGGTGCGTGTGCCGGGCGTCAATGGGACGCCGGGCGGTGTGGATACGGTGTTCTGCATCCACGCGCCGCAGATGCGGTAGAGATTGTCGGCATAGGCCGCGCCTTCGCGTTGCGCACCGGCAATGGTGCCGGGCAGCGCCTGGGGGCCGACATCCGCATAGGCCTGGTTGCCGAAGAAGTAGTCGGGATGCAGGTTGAGGTTGAACACCCAGCGCACCGGCGCCGAGGTGACCGTGCGGATGGCCTGGCGCTGCTGTTCGCCGTACAGCAGTGACGGCCCTGTGTTGATGACGAGCACGCCGTCGCCGGTATCAATAAAGGCGGTATTGATGATGTTGCAGCCGTTGCGCGCAGAGAAATCCGCGTTGGCGCCTTCGAGCACCCAGACGTCTGGGGCAACCGCCTGCGGTACGAGGTGGTAATCGGGGCGCTCTGCCCGTGCGATGGCAGTCCACATTGCCAGGCACAGCAGCAGGAGCCCCAACCGTTGGTGGCGTCGGCTCATCGTGTCACCTGTGCGCGGATGCGGTTGCCGTTGTTGTCGACGCCGGCCACGCTGATGCCGTGTTCAACGGGGCCATCCAGATCGAACGAGAAGATCGGATTCTCGGCCACGGGTTCGTACAGCGCCAGTTCAAGCATGGGCTGACGCCGGGCATCGAGCAGGTTGAGCTGCTCGATATGGAAGGACGGGATGCCCGCCACCAAGCCCGTGTCCATCGGATGCATCACGCGCAGGCGGATGCGCCTGCCTGCGCCGTTGAAGCCCGGAAACACGCGCGACTCCACCTGGTTCAGCGTGGTGCTCCACGTGGAGTTCTGGCGGGTGGCTCCGGGCAGCGTGCAGCCGCCGCCGGTGGCGTCCACCTGCAAGGTGCCGACATGCCACACACCGTCCTGCGTACGCGCCGCCACGCGCACCGCAGAGGCCTCCTGCAGCTTGAACCGGAACGACAGGGCCGGGCGCACGCGCATCGGCGCGAACTCCAGCACCTTGCGGATGGGGTTGCGGTCGACCACGACGACGATGCGCTCCACCTTGCCGAGCGCCGACGCGTCAAACGCAATCGGCACCTGCATCGGGTCTTCCGCAAATGCGGGGCCAGTGATCCTGATGCGGTTGTCGAACGTTGTTGGCGCCGCGCCAAAAACCTCCTGCTGAATCGTCGGCCAGAGCGGCGAGCCTGCCGGGTCAATGTTCGTATCGGCGCGGGCCGGCCAGGACAGGCACGCAACGGCCAACGCGGCAGCGGCAGCATGGAGTGAGGCCGTTCTCATCGTGTGCCTTGCAAGGTTCAGATGAACGGCCTGTGTTGCGAAAGTCATGCCATGCCCGCCGTGGGTCCGCATGCGCGTCCCGCGGCTGTTCAGGTGATGGGGCGTTGAGCTTTGCAACACCCGTTGTTCCATTCTGGAACAGTCAGGCGAGCCGAACGGCGTGAACCGGCGATTGGGCATGGATGCAGCATCCACCGCAGGGGATGGCCCGGGTTTTGCAGATGACGAGCGGACACAGCGCAGACAACGACGCTGCGGTCATCACTCAAACATCAGGAGACAACCCATGCGTTACGCTCATCCCGGCACTCCCGGCGCCATCGTTTCGTTCAAGCCGCGCTATGGCAACTTCATCGGTGGCGAATTCGTGTCGCCGGTCAAGGGCCAGTACTTCACCAACACCACCCCGGTGACGGGCGAGGTGATCGGCGAGTTCCCGCGCTCGACCGCTGAAGACATCGACCGCGCGCTCGACGCCGCGCATGCTGCCGCTGACGCCTGGGGGCGCACCTCGGTGCAGGACCGCTCGCTGATCCTGCTGAAGATCGCCGACCGCATCGAACAGAACCTCGAACTGCTGGCCGTGACCGAAACGTGGGACAACGGCAAGCCCGTGCGTGAAACGCTGAACGCCGACATCCCGCTGGCCGTGGACCACTTCCGCTATTTCGCCGGCTGCATCCGCGCGCAGGAAGGCTCCGCAGCCGAGATCAACGAGCACACCGTGGCGTATCACATCCACGAGCCGCTTGGTGTGGTCGGCCAGATCATCCCGTGGAATTTTCCGCTGCTGATGGCTGCATGGAAGTTGGCGCCCGCCCTGGCTGCCGGCAACTGCGTGGTGCTCAAGCCGGCCGAGCAGACGCCGCTGGGCATCTGCGTGCTGATGGAACTGATTGGCGACTTGCTGCCGGCGGGCGTGCTCAACGTCGTGCACGGCTACGGCAAGGAAGCTGGCGAGGCCCTGGCTACCAGCAAACGCATCGCGAAGATCGCCTTCACGGGCTCGACGCCGGTGGGCTCGCACATCATGAAGTGCGCGGCTGAGAACATCATCCCGTCGACGGTGGAGTTGGGCGGCAAGTCGCCCAACATCTATTTCGAAGACATCATGCAGGCCGAGCCGAGCTTCATCGAAAAGGCTGCCGAAGGCCTGGTGCTGGGCTTCTTCAACCAGGGCGAGGTGTGCACGTGCCCGTCGCGCGCGCTGGTGCAGGAATCCATCTACAGCCGCTTCATGGATGCGGTGATGACCAAGGTGGCCGCCATCAAGCGCGGTGACCCGCTCGACACCGACACGATGGTTGGCGCGCAGGCTTCGGAGCAGCAGTTCTACAAGATCCGTAGCTACCTGGAGATCGCGCAGGAAGAAGGCGCCGAATGCCTGGTCGGCGGCGACGTGGAAGTGCTGCCTGGCAATCTGTCGAAGGGCTACTACATCAAGCCGACGCTGCTCAAGGGCGACAACAGCATGCGCGTGTTCCAGGAAGAGATCTTCGGCCCGGTGATTGCCGTGACGACGTTCAAGGATGAAGCGCAGGCCCTGCAGATCGCCAACGACACCGATTTCGGCCTGGGCGCCGGTCTGTGGACGCGCGACATCAACCGCGCCTACCGCGTGGGCCGTGCCATCAAGGCAGGGCGCGTGTGGACGAACTGCTACCACCTGTATCCGGCGCACGCAGCGTTCGGTGGCTACAAGAAGTCGGGCGTGGGCCGCGAGACCCACAAGATGATGCTCGACCACTATCAGCAGACCAAGAACCTGCTGGTGAGCTACGACACCAAGCCGCTCGGCTTCTTCTGATGGTGTAGCAGGACGGCTGGCGCATGGTCATCGACACCCGTGCGCCAGCCGCTAACCTGCGAGGCAAAGACCCCGCAGGCGAAAAAAGAAGAGGAGACATGGCCATGCGCCCACACATGCACCGCCGCACGGCGCGCAGGTGTCTGCCCCATTGCCGCTGATTCCCTGAGGGGAATCGCCATCACCACGTCTGTTTCTGAAGATGCGCCATTGACGCACTCGGGCCCGGCGAGCGTGAAACACCAGGGAGACACTCCGTGCATTCGAATACCAGCCGTTCGGGCAAGGACGCCAGCCGTCTGCGCAACGCCGCGCCGCGTCTGGCCGGCGGGGTAGCGGCGCTCGCTGCCGCGGGCCTGTGCTCGCCGGCATTTGCCGAGGACCAGATCATTGCGGTGGCGTTGCCTACCGCCCAGGTCGTCGGCTCGACCCCGATCGACAGCATTGGCGTGCCCTTGTCTCAGTTTCCTGCCAATGCCCAGCGCGTCAGCGCAACCGATGCCCGCGAGCAACGCAGTTCGAACCTGGCCGACCTGCTGAACGACAACCTCGGTCAGGTCAGCATCAGCAATGGGGCGGGCAATCCGTACCAGAACGACATCAACTACCGCGGGTTTCAGGTGTCTTCGCTGCTGGGTGTGCCCATTGGCGTGTCGGTCTACTTTGATGGCGTGCGGATGAACGAGCCCTTTGGCTCCATCGTCAACTGGGACCTGATTCCCATGAACGCGATGTCCAGCGTCAACATCCTGCCGGGATCGAACCCGATGTTCGGCCTCAATACCCTGGGCGGCGCGCTGGTCGTCAACACCAAGAACGGCAAGGACAACGCCGGCACGTCGATCGAGGCGCTGGGTGGATCGTTTGGCCGCCGCGCGCTGAGCTTCGAGACTGGGGTCGTCGACAAGGCCCACAGCACCGATTACTTCGTCGCCGGCAACATCGACCGCCAGGACGGCTTTCGCGACCACTCGGGTTCTAACGTCAAGCAGCTGTACGGAAAGGCGCGGTGGCACGGCAACGATGGCGCTACCCAGTTGGAGCTGTCGGCTGCACTCGCAGATACCTCGCTGAGCGGCACGCAGTCTTTGCCGATGGACATGATGGCGAACCGCAGCGCGGCCTATACGTGGCCCGACACCATCTCGAACCGGATGGCGCTGCTGAACCTGAAGGGCAGCCATTGGTTGAACGACACCAACCAACTGGCTGGCAGCGTCTACTACCGCAAGGCGAACCTTCACAACGTCAACAGCAACGCGCAGCTCGACGATGGCTGCTTCAACGACGACGGATCGCTGGCAACGACCACCGCAGGTGGCATTACTACTTACAAATGCGCGAACAAGGCGCCCAACGGTACGGCAGTGAATGCCGTGACCGGTGCGAATGCGTTGGCGCTCGGCTACGGCCGCTGGACCAACGCGATCAACACGAGCGTTGTGGATTCCGCCACGCATGAGGACACGTTGGGCACCTCCCTGCAGTGGTCGAACTTCAGCCAGCTGGCGGGACGCAACAATACGTTCACCTTGGGTGGTGCGTTCGACCATTCGCGCATCACGTATGACCAGACCACGTATCTGGCACGGTTGATCAACTATCAGGCCGTGGTGACTCCCAATCAGGCGTACGGATTCACCGCCAATGGATTGGCTCCGTCGGCATCGAACCCGGCATTCTTCACGGGCAGCAACGTCATCGGCGCGGTCAGCCTGTCGTCCAACGTCAACAACTTCAGCGCGTACTTCACCGATACGTTGAGCGTGACGGAAAAGCTGAGCGTGACGGCATCCGGCAGCTTCAACTACACCACGCTCAACCAGGGCGGCGCCAATAACAAGTACCTGAACGGAGACGGCGGTTACTCCTGGACGGACGAAGTCTCGGGCGTGTCGTACTACAACCCCGGCTACGAAAGCGCCTATCGATATTCGAACTCGGGTTCGGGCGCAGCCTCTGCTCCGAACGGTATCCCCGCAGGGGCGGTGGCCGGGCCGGAAACGAACAGCCTCGCCGGCTCGCATCACTATCACCGGTTCAACCCGGCGCTCGGGTTCAACTACGACCTCGGATCGCGGCAGAGCATCTTCGGCAGCTACAGCGAATCGATGCGCGCACCAACATCGATCGAGTTGTCCTGCGCAGATCCGAACAGCCCATGCTCGCTTCCGACGGGGTTCAACGGCGATCCGGACCTGAAAGCCGTGATTGCCAAAACCATCGAGTTCGGCGGCCGCGGAAAGCTGGGCAAGTCCACCTACTGGAGCGCGTCTGTCTACGACTCGCGGCTGAGCAATGACATCCAGTTCATCGCCACGTCAAACACGTACGGCTACTTCGCCAACGTCGGCAAGACGGAGCGGCGCGGCTTTGAACTGGGTGCCAG
Organism: Ralstonia sp. VS2407; assembly: GCF_052950655.1. Classification (NCBI taxonomy): domain Bacteria; kingdom Pseudomonadati; phylum Pseudomonadota; class Betaproteobacteria; order Burkholderiales; family Burkholderiaceae; genus Ralstonia; species Ralstonia sp. VS2407. The sequence goes on along the minus strand of NZ_JBRFVG010000004.1, from coordinate 296,999 downwards.
CACGAAGATCGACAAGTGGTCGTTGTCAGCCAACTTTGGTTATGTCGACGCGATCTACAAGTCGGCATTCACCACGGCGAGCGGGCAGAACGTGGTCAGCGGCAACAAGATCCCCGGCATCCCCGCGAAGACGCTCAAGCTCGGCGCGTCGTACGCGTTCAGCCCGAACCTGTCGATGGGCGGGAATGTGATCCTGGTCAGCAAGCAGATCGCGCACGGCAACGAAAGCAATGCCGACCCGAACGGCGAGGTGGCCGGCTACGGTCTCGTCAATCTGAACCTGCACTACAAGCCGACGAGGCACCTCGAGATCTCCGCCTACATCAGCAACCTGTTCAACAAGCGTTATTCCACGTACGGCCTGTCGGGTATGCGGAGCATCTACACGCTCGCGACGCAACAGTTCATGACGCCCGCGCCGCCGCGCGCGATCTGGATTGGGCTGACGTATTCGTTTGGAGGCAAGACCTCCGATGCCGACAAGGACTAGCCCTGCAGACGAGATCATCATGAACGCTCTGACCTATTACTTCCGGATCGCCACGTTGCTTTGCGTGGGCCTGGTATCCACGCTTCAGGCGGTCGCCGAGGTGCCCGACCCCGTCGCCTATGTCACGAATCAGGGCGGCGGCGTGACCGTGCTGAATGCACGCACGCTCAAACAGGTTGACGAGATTGCCGTAGGCAAGGACCCACGCGGCCTCGCGGTCACGCCCGATGGCCGCTGGCTGCTGACGGCCAATCAGGGTAGCGCCGATGTGTCGGTGGTCGATACGGCCACGCGCAAGGAGATCAGACGCATCGCGGTCGGCAGGAATGTCGAGTTCATGCGCATCTCGCCCGACGGCCGCCGAGCGTTCGTCACCTACGAGCCTTCGTCGGAAGGCGGGCCACCGGGAAAGAACGTGCAGGCTGGGAAGGAAGAGAAAGGTGAGAAAGACGAAGCCCCCGCTGAAGTCGCGATCATCGACCTCAACCAGTGGGCCGTGGTGGGCCGCATCAAGGCCGCCCGCGAGACGGAAGCCATCGAGTTTTCACCAGAGGGCAAGTTGCTGCTGGTGGCGAACGAGGGTGACAACACGGTCGGCGTCTATGAGTTGTCCACGCTCAAGCAGATCCGTAGCGTGGATGTTGCGCCGTTCGGCAATCGGCCGCGCGGCATCAAGATCGCGCCGGATGGAAAGACCTATGTGGTGACGCTGGAAAATTCGAACAACCTGTTGCTGCTGGATGCCGCTTTCAAGCCGATAAGGACTGTGCCGACGGGGCAAGGGCCGTACGGCATCGCGTTTGACCGCGAGGGTCGATACCTCTGGGTGGCTGCCAGCCGCGCAGATCAACTGCAGGTGTTCGATGCCCGCACCTTTGCGCCGGTGGCTGCCATTCCGGTTGGCAAGCGTTGCTGGCACTTCAGCTTCACGCCGGGCGACCAGAAGCTGCTGCTGGCCTGCGGCCGCTCGAACACTGTGCAGGTGATCGACCCGCAGAAGCGCGCGGTCGTCGATGCGCTGCCGGGCTACAAGCTGCCCTGGGGCGTGGTGACTTATCCAACCTCGGTGGGCACTCTTGATGCGCCCCGCTGATCGACCCGCCATCGCCCCGGCACCGGCCTATGCGGGCCTGTCGATCGCTTTGCATTGGGTCAGCGCCTTGCTCCTATGCGGGCTGTTCGCGCTGGGCTACTACATGACGGGTCTGGCCAAGGGCGCGCCAGGAAAGGCCGCCTGGGTGAATCTGCATAAATCGCTCGGCCTGACGGCGGCGCTGGTGATTGCGTGGCGCGTGGCCGTGCGCTTGCGCCGTGTTGCGCCACCTTCGATCCCGGGGCTGCACTGCTGGGAGGCGGAGCTGGCGCGCATCACGCACCGCCTGCTCTACATGTGCATGGTCGTCATGCCGCTGTCGGGTTACCTCGGGTCTTCGTTCAATCAATACGGAACGCGCTTCTGGGGCGTGCCATTGCCGCGCTGGGGTTGGGTCGACAGCGCACTGCAGCACATGTTCTACACGGTACACAGCACGACGGCCGATCTGCTTCTCTGCTTGGTCGCGCTCCACGTTGCCGGGGTGATCAAGCACCAATGGCTCGATGCACAGCGATGCGTGCAGCGCATGTTGCCGGGCGGGCGCACGCGCGCGCTGTAGGCCACGGGCTTTGCGGGGGCTGCGTGCATGGCGTTGTTCCATTTCGCAACAGAACACACGATGTGTTGCGGTATGGCACGCAACACCGCACTGCAAGTTGCCTGAAACCGCGGTTTTACGGCGTTTTTCGATGGCACGGGATTTGCCCTGAGTCCGACCGGTGTGACATCACACTGCCGGACCTGGACCATAAATAGAGGTAGAGGAGACAAGAATGAGGACACTACGAGTGATTGCACTTGCGGCTGCAATGGCGGCAGCAAGTGTTGCCGTGCACGCGGCAACGCCCCCCGTTACCGATGCCATGATCGAGAACGACGCGAAATCGTCGAACGACGTGCTGACCTGGGGCATGGGTACGCAAGGGCAGCGCTTCTCCACGCTCACCAAGATCAACACGAAGAATGTCAGCCAGCTCGTGCCGGCATGGTCGTTCTCGTTTGGCGGTGAGAAGCAGCGCGGGCAGGAAGCCCAGCCGCTGATCTACAACGGCAAGATGTTCGTCACGGCGTCGTACTCGCGCATCTATGCGATCGACCTCAAGACCGGCAAGAAGCTGTGGAAGTACGAGCAGCGTCTGCCGGAGGGCATCATGCCTTGCTGCGACGTCGTCAACCGTGGCGCTGCGCTGTACGACAACCTGGTCATCTTCTCCACGCTGGATGCGCAGCTGATCGCGCTCAACCAGGACACCGGCAAGATCGTCTGGAAAGACAAGATCGAGGATTACGCTGCGGGCTACTCCACGACCGCTGCACCGCTGATCGTGAAAGGCATGGTGCTGACGGGCGTGTCGGGTGGCGAGTTTGGCGTGGTCGGCCGCGTGGAAGCGCGCGATGCCAAGACCGGTCAGTTGATCTGGTCGCGTCCGACGGTCGAAGGCCACATGGGCTACAAGTACGACAAGGACGGCAACAAGACCGAGAACGGCATGACGGGCACGCTCAACGCGAGCTGGCCCGGCGAGACGTGGAAGACCGGTGGTGCATCGACGTGGCTGGGCGGCACGTATGACCCGCAGACCAACCTGGTCTACTTCGGCACCGGCAACCCGGGCCCGTGGAACAGCCATCTGCGCAAGGGCGACAACCTGTATTCGTCGTCGACGCTGGCCATCAACCCGGACACCGGAAAGATCGTCTGGCACTACCAGAACACCCCGAACGACGGCTGGGATTTCGATGGCGTGAACGAGTTCGTCACGTTCGACATGGACGGCAAGCGCGTCGGCGGGAAGGCTGACCGCAATGGCTTCTTCTACGTGAACGACGCGAAGAGTGGCAAGCTGCTCAACGCGTTCCCGTTCGTGAAGGTCAACTGGGCCACCAGCATCGACCTCAAGACCGGCCGCCCGAACTACGCACCGGACCACCGGCCGGGCGACCCGGCGCAAGCCACGGGTGAAGACAAAAAGGGCAAGGCGGTGTTTGCCGAGCCGGGCTTCCTGGGCGGAAAGAACCAGATGCCGATGGCTTACAGCCCGCAAACCGGCCTGTTTTACGTACCCGCCAACGAGTGGGGCATGGAGATCTGGAACGAGCCCGTCAGCTACAAAAAGGGCGCGGCCTACCTGGGCGCTGGCTTCACCATCAAGCCGCTCAATGAGGATTACATCGGCGCACTGCGCGCGATCAACCCGAAGACCGGCAAGATTGAATGGCAGATCAAGAACAACGCCCCGCTGTGGGGTGGTGTGATGACGACTGCCGGCGGACTGGTGTTCTGGGGCACGCCCGAGGGCTATCTGAAGGCGGCCGATGCCAAGACCGGCAAGGAGCTGTGGGAATTCCAGACCGGCAGCGGCATCGTTGCGCCGCCCGTCACCTGGGAAGACAACGGCGAGCAGTTCGTGGCCGTGGTGTCGGGCTGGGGTGGTGCAGTGCCGCTGTGGGGCGGTGAAGTGGCCAAGCGCGTGAACTTCCTGGAGCAGGGCGGTTCGGTTTGGGTGTTCAAGTTGCACAAGAACTGACGTGCTGAGTTGAGCGCTGTGCGCCCTGTGCGGCGCGCAGCCTCTCGCACAGCTTCATGGAGTTTCAGATCGTGATCATGCGTAATGGAGTGTTTTCGTTGCTGGCCGTAGCGTGCGCAGCAATTGGCGCGGCACCTGCCCACGCCGCCCCCGACATGCAGGCCCTGGCCGACAAGAGCGGCTGCTTCTCGTGCCACAGCATGCACGCCAAGATCGTCGGCCCCGCCTTTGCCGACGTGGCCGCAAAATACAAGGGCGATGCCGATGCGCCGACCAGGCTGGCGCAGAAAGTGCGCGACGGCGGCAAGGGCACGTGGGGCCGTATCCCAATGCCCCCGCATCCCAATCTCAAGGAAGACGAAGCGAAGCAGCTGGTGGCCTGGGTGTTGAGTTCAGGCTCCTAGGTTTCGACGTTGTTCGCAAGGAAAGAACAGAGGGCCGGCATTGTCCGGCCCTCTTCGCTTTCTATGGATGACCGCGCTCTATGGCTGTGTCAGCCGGCGCGAGTTGGCATCCGTTCGAAACACGATCGGCACTTCACCGGTGCGCGTGTCCCGTATCTGCCCGAACCCGTTCATCGCAGCCATCCGGCCTTGCAGCACCACCTTCTGCAGTGCGCCGTGATCTGCCGACTTTCCACACACCGGGTCCGTGCGTGTCGCATCGCCCGTCAACAGGTACGCCTGACAGCGGCAGCCGCCGGCATCTTCCTCGCGCGATTCGCATGACTGGCATGGCTCCGGCATCCAATGCGTGCCGCGAAAGCGTTGAAAGGCGTCGCTGCTTCGCCAGATGTCGCGCAGCGGCTGGCTGAGCACGTTGGGCAGCTCCAACCCCGGCAGCATGCGCGCCGAGTGGCAGGGCAGCGCAACGCCATCCGGCGCGATGCCGAGGAATGTCGTGCCCCAGCCGTTCATGCACTTCTTCGGGCGCTGCTCGAAGTAGTCCGGCACGACGTAGAGCAACTGGCACCGGCTGCCGATGCGGGCCCGGTAGTCGTTCACGACAGCCTCGGCGTCGCGCAGTTGCTCCAGGGTGGGCATCAGCGCCAGGCGGTTCTCCCACGCCCAGCCGTAGTACTGCGTGTTGGCGAGTTCCAGGTATTCGGCCCCGATCTCCAGCGCCATGTCGATGATGGCCCCCACGTGCGGCAGGTTGTGCCGGTGCATCACGCAGTTCATCACCATCGGATAACCGTGGGCCTTGATCAGATCGGCCACGCGGCGCTTCAGATCGAAGGTGCGCGTGCTCGACAGAAAGTCGTTCAGCTCACGCGTGGAGTCCTGGAACGACAACTGGATATGGTCGAGCCCCGCAGCGCGCAACGCCCCAAGCCGCGCATCGGTCAGGCCTACCCCGGACGTCACGAGGTTCACGTAGAACCCGAGCCCATGCGCATGCGCGACCAGTGTTTCGAGATCCTTGCGCAACAGCGGCTCGCCGCCCGAGAGGCCAAGCTGCACAGCACCTAGCGCCCGGGCTTGGGTAAATACATCGCACCACTGCTCGGTAGTGAGTTCCTGGTCGTGCCGCGTGTAGTCGACCGGGTTGGAGCAGAAGGCGCAATGCAGCGGGCAGCGATAGGTCAGCTCGGCCAGCAGCCAGAGCGGCGGACCGGGCATCGGCGTAGCGGCCGGCGCCAGCAGCGAATCGGCCTCAAACGAGCCAGCCGCGTTCAAGTGCATGTTTGACAAAGGCGTGGACCTCCGGAGCGATGCCCTGCACGCCAAAGGCGGACTGCAGGTCGTCGATCAGCATGTCGAGGGTATGGGCACCGTCGCAGCGCTGCAGGATCGCGGCGGCGCTGTCATTGAGGGTGACCATGCCCTCGGGGTACAGCAGCACCCAGCTTTGCTGCATGTCTTCCCATTGCAGCCGGAAGGTCCGGTGCAGCATGGGGTGGGCCGGATCAGGCAAGGGAGGGCTCATGTGCGTGGGCCTGTTGGATGGCATCGAGCATCGACCAGAGGATGTCGAGCTTGAACTGCAGGATGTCCAGCGCACGCTGTTGCTGCTCGGGCGTGCGGAAGTAGTCGAGTGTCACGCGCAGGCCGTGCTCGACGTCGCGCGAGGCCAGCGGAATGCGTGAGCGGAAGTACGCCAGCCCTTCCGGCTGCACCCACGGATAGTGATCGGGCCAGCCGGCCAGCCGTTCCTTGTGGATGTCCGGCGCAAACATCTCCGTGAGGGAGGAGCACACCGCTTCCTGCCAAGGCGCGCGGCGCGCAAAGTTCACATACGCATCCACCGCAAAGCGCACGCCCGGCAGCAGATGCCGGTGAGACCACAGTGCGTCGCGCGTGAGGCCCACGGCTTCGCCCAGCCGCACCCAGCTTTCGATGCCGCCCGGCTGGACGTCGTCGCCATCGTGGTCATGAATGCGGACGATCCACTCACGGCGTGTTGCCCGGTCAGGGCAGTTGGACAGGATGGCCGCATCCTTGAGCGGGATGTTGACCTGGTAGTAGAAGCGGTTCGCGACCCAGGTGCGGATTTCCTCGGGAGTGCATTCGCCGGCGCGCATGCGCAGGTTGAAGGGATGATGGATGTGATAGCCCGCCTGCTTCGCGCGCAGTCGCGCTTCGAAGTCTTCGGCAGTCCAGGCAACAGGATGTGTCATAGCGAGATTTCCATGCCGTCGTAAGCCACCTCGATACCGTGCGCCTCCAACTCGCGTCGCTGCGGCGAGTCTTCATCGAGGATCGGGTTGGTGTTGTTGATGTGGATGAGCACCTTGCGCGTGGCCGGCAGCTGGTCGAGGACTTCGATCATGCCTCCGGGGCCGGATTGCGCGAGGTGGCCCATGTCGGCTGCCGTCTTGGTGGAAAAACCCAGGGCGAGCATTTCGTCGTCTTGCCAGCAGGTGCCGTCCACCAGCACCACATCGGCCGCGCCCAGTTCGTCGAACACATGGGGTTCGACGCGGGCAAGGCCGGGGGCGTAGAACGCCCGCCGACCGCTCTTTCTGTCGACGATGCGCAAGCCGATGTTGTCGCCCACGCGGCGCGCGTTGCGGCTGGGCGAATAGGGCGGCGCCTTGCTCTCCAGCGGGATGGCCGTCAACGCCACGTCGTCGAGCGGCGGCACCGAGAACGCCGTGCCGTCCAGCGCCAGCGCGCGCGTGTCGAGCCCGCAGTAGTGCGACAACATGCGTGTGAGCGGGAAAGCGGTGGACAGATCGCTGATGACGGCCGCGCTGGCATAGACCGGCAGCGCTTGCCGATGCTCGCGCAGCATCAAGAGGCCGGTCACGTGGTCGATCTGCGCATCCATCAGTACGACGCCCACGATGCCCGTATCACGCGGCGCACGTGCCGGTTGCAGCGCCGGCGAACTGCGCAGCTGCGCGAGGATGTCAGGCGAGGCATTCACCACGATCCAGTTGTGTTGGCCGTCGCCGAGTGCGATGGAAGACTGCGTGCGCGGGGTGGCACGCACGGTGCCGCGCCGCACGCCGTCGCAGTTGCGACAGTTGCAGTTCCACTGTGGGAAACCGCCGCCGGCGGCCGAGCCGAGAACCCTGAGTATGGTCATGATGCAAATCCAACGTGTCGGGCGGATTGAGCAAGAAGTCGGCCAGGGCATGGCGCTGAGGCATGCGCGCCGCGCGCCGAAAAAAAAGAAGCCCGCCGTGAAGAACCGGCGGGCTCGTGGAGCCTTGCGTGCTCAGCCGCGCAGCATCAGCGGTTGGCGATGTACATGGTGATTTCGAACCCGAGTCGCAGTTCGGTATAGGCGGGCGTCGTCCAGTTCATGTCTCCTCCTTGAGGGTTGGCATAGTTAGTGAGTGCACTGCGTTGTTCAGCGGCTGACGCAGGCGTTTGCCGAACACAGCCGCATCGTCATCAAGGCAACATCCATGCCCACTTCCGACTGGCCAACCACGTCCACCAGCTTCAACCTGCGCGCGCCGGACGGCCACTGCTTGCATGTGCGGCAATGCGGCCCTAACTGCGGCGAACCGTGGCTGGTGCTGCATGGCGGGCCGGGCAGCGGCTGCGTGCCATCGATGGCCGCGTGGTTCGATCCGCTGCGGCATCGCGCCGTGCTGCCGGACCAGCGCGGCGCAGGGCGCTCGCGACCGGCCGGCACGCTACGGCGCAATACGGTGACGGCATTGCTGGCCGATCTTGAGCAACTGCGCGCCGCACTTGGCATTGCGCGCTGGGGCGTGGTCGGCGGGTCATGGGGTGCGGCGCTGGCGCTGGCCTATGCCGATCGCTTTCCCCATGCCGTATCGGCGCTGGTGCTGCGCGGCACTTTCCTGACCGGTTTCGACGATGTGCAGGCGCTGTTCAATGCGCGCGGTGCCGGGCGTGATCTCTTGCGGAGCGTCGACGCGCGCGGCGAGGGTTTTCCCGCGGCCCGTGGTCGCCTTCTCGTTGCAACAGACATGTTGCAGCCTGGTACAACTGTTCAGAAATTGAACATCGCCTGTGCGTGGCAGCGTGCGGAGCATCGGTTGTTGGGGCTGCGGCCGCAGGCACGTCGCCAAACATGGCAGCAGCGCATGGCTCTCGTGCGCAAGTATCAGTTGCAGGCGCATTACCTGTATCGGCGGGCGGGGCTTGGGAAAGCTGCGTTGCTGCGGGCGGCTGCGCGTATCGGCGCGAGGGGATTGCCGGTCACACTACTGCATGGGCGGCAAGACAACGTTTGCCACCCCCGGAATGCGCTGCGATTGTCTGCAGCGATACCGCATGCGCGGTTGGTGTGGGTGCCGGGCGGGCACCTGGCGGTAGGGGAGATGGCGAACGCGCTGGGCGCTGCCATCCGTGCGTCGGCGTGGTCAGTCGGTGTCTGAGGGCAAACCGCCTGCCTCGTCGATCCTGCGGTAGATCGTGTTGCGTGAAATGCCGAGCGCCTTGGCAGCGGCGGAGATGTTGCCGTTGTGCGCCTTCACGGCCGCCATGATGGTCATGCTCTCCACATCGGCAAGCCGCTTGGGCTGGGAGCCGCCCACGCTTTGAGTGACGGGCGGCACAGCCGCTGTCGGCGCCACCGCGTTGTCTGCCGCCGGCTGGTCGCCGTGGCGCGCCTGCCAGTCTTCAAGAAAATCGTCGGGCAGATGGTCTTCGGTGATCTCCGGCGCGCCTTCGGCCATCAGCCGGGCGGTGCGCAGCAGATTACCGAGCTGGCGGATGTTGCCGGGCCAGTGGTAGCAGCGGAACATCTGCATCACGGCTTCGCTGATGGGGGGCGCGTCTGCCTGTTCGAGCTTCAGCAGCTTGTCGGCCACCACGTCGAGGTCGGTGCGCTCGCGCAGTGCCGGCAGGCGCACGACCAGGCCGTTGAGGCGGTAGTACAGGTCCTCGCGGAACTGCCCGCTGGCCACCATCTCGCGCATGTTGCGGTGGGTCGCGCACACGACGGTCACATCCACCTGGATCAGCTTGTTGCTCCCCAGCGGCGACACCGCACGCTCTTGCAGCGCGCGCAGCAGGCGGGCCTGCAGGTGCAGCGGCATGTCGCCAATCTCGTCGAGGAACAGCGTGCCGCCGTTGGCCAGCACCATCTTGCCGATGCCGCCTTTCTTGCGCGCGCCGGTAAAGGCGCCTTCTTCGTAGCCGAACAGTTCGGATTCAATCAGCGCTTCCGGAATCGACGCGCAGTTCACGGCGATGAAGGGGCCGGCATGGCGCGGGCTGTCGGCGTGGATGGCGCGCGCGAGCAGTTCCTTGCCGGTGCCGGTTTCGCCCAGGACCATGACAGGAATGTCCTTGCCGATGACCTTGCGCAGCTTGCCGATCACGGTCTGGATCTGCGCGTCGCCGGTATCCAGTGCCTCCAGGCTTGCCGGTTGCCGGGATGGCTCGATGTAGGCGCGGCGCGGCGCCGTGTCGTGGTCGGTCGAACGTTCTGCGCCCATTGCGCCGCCCACCATGCGGTTGGCCGGCCGCTTCCATTCGACGCGCGCAAACACCTTCACGCCGCTGGGCAACTGCAGCTGCACGATGCCTGCCGCCGCGGTACGTTCCCGGTCGATCAACTGCGACATCGACAGCCCGAACAGCGACGAAAAGGTATGTGCTTGAAGCGCGCGGATCGACAGGCCGAGCTGGAACTCGCCACTGCGGTTGGCCGACAGGAAGCGCCCCGCCGGCGTGAAGGCCGCGATCCCTTCGACCAGCGTGCCGATGAATTCCGGGCGCGAGTGGAAGTGGATGCACACCACGTCCTGGAACGTGTTGGCAAACAGCTGGTTCTCGATCATCTGGGCCGACATGCGCACCAGCGCCATGGTGTGCTTGTGGAAGCCACGATGGTCACCCGTCACATCGAGCGCGCCCACGGTGGCGCCGTACGGATCGAAGATCGGCGCACACGAGCAGGTGAGGAACTGGTTGGCCTCAAGGTAGTGCTCCGAGCCGTGGACCAGCGTGGGTTTGCCGTCGGCCAGCGCCGTGCCGATGGCGTTGGTGCCACGGCTCGCTTCCGACCACAGCGCGCCCGGCTGCAGGGCCACTTTGCTGGCCTGGGCCAGGAAATCGTCGTCGCCCATCGAATGCAGGATCAGGCCCGACGTATCGGTCAGGATCACCATGCTCTGCGTGTTGACGATCTGGCTGTAGAGCGTCTCCATGACGGGCAGCGCGTGCGTGAACAGCGACTGGCTGCGCTCGATCTCGGTCTTCAGCTCGTTATGCAGCACCGGGCAGAAGTCGGGCGATTCATAGGGCCGCAGGCCGTACGACTTGGATCGTTCGTGCGATTGCGCGATCAGTTCGGGCTGATCGTGCGGTGCGTCACCGAGCGTGGCCGGGGCGTTGTCGGAAGCGCGCGTGCCGGCTGCCGCGTGAGGGGTCATGGTGTGTCTCCTAAAACCTCGCCCGCAATCTGTGTGCGGGTCGCCCGGATCGCTTCATTTAAGCAGGGAGCGAACCGGAAGTGTTGCGCCATGAAGCAAGACCCTTGCCAGGGTGTTGCATTCCTGAGCACCTGTGCCAACCCATGCCTCCGATATCTGGAGCGTTTGGCGGATCTTGGCGGTGTCTCCCGGCAGATTCTCGACTTGGTATGGCTCTTGCAGAAATGCCTCCAAAAATCGTTTCAACGACAACTAGGAGACACTCTTGAAAACGCCTCGCAACTTGCTCGCGCTGCTTTCTGCCTGCGCATTCCTGGCCGCGGGATTGCCCGCAACCGCATCCGCTCACGGCGATGTCACGCCGCAGGCCGTAGACACGCACACCTTACCGCAACTCGGCGCCGATTGGCGTCAGGACAATCCATACCGGACCGGTCCCGCACACGACGAAGCGCTGCGGATCGGCTCCTCCGGGTTCAACCAGAACTGCGCGCGCTGCCATGGGCTGGAGGCCATCTCGGGCGGGATCGCCCCCGACCTGCGCAAGCTCGACACCGATTGCATGTCGTTGGCCGACGCCAAGAAGAAGGAAGCCTGCTACGGCGAGGTGTCGCAATACTTCACAGCCACCGTCCGCCACGGCCGCACCCGTGACGGTCGTGTCTACATGCCGCCGTTTGAAGGCGTGCTGACCCAGGAAGCGGTCTGGGCGATCAAGACGTATCTGGAATCGCGCCGCGTACAGGACTAGTAGGTCGGCCTGCCTCAGTTGGCAGCTTGGCGAGCCGGTGCTGTCCCTGCCTTCGTGTGCATCGGCTCGCTCATTTTTTTCCGCCTGGAGATGTCTCATGAACGCCCGTTTTCGGTTGGCTGCGGCCGGAGTTTTTCGCCGCCTTGCCTGCCTCCTGCTTGCCGCGTCAGCCATGGTGTTGGGCGCCGTGCCGGCACACGCCGACATGGCGAAGATCCGCCAGAGCGGCGCCCTGAAGGTCGCGCTGTACAAGGGCCTGCCACCGTTCTCCGATAACGTCGGGGGGCAATTCAGCGGCATTGATGTGGCGCTTGCCAATGCGCTCGGCAAGCAGATGGGCCTGTCGGCGTCGTTGCTGCCCTTTGATGCGGATGACGACGGCATGTCGGGCGACCTGCGCAATATGGTCTGGAAGGGGCATTACCTGGGATACGGCCCGGCCGACGTGATGCTGCATGTGCCGGTCGACCCGAATTTCATTCGCCAGAATGGGCAGGTGCTGATCTTCGCGCCGTACCTTCGCGAAGGCTACGTGCTGGTGTACGACAGCGAGCGCGTCCGCAAGGTCAGCAGTTTCGAAGACCTCGCCGGCCAGGCGACTGGCGCCGAGCAGGGATCGGGCGGCGCAAGCGCGCTGCTTTCCAGCGCCAACGGCGCCCTGCGCGACAAGGTGAAGATCTACCCGGAGGCCAACGAGGCGCTACGTGCGCTGTTCTCCGGCCAGATTGCCGCGGCAATGGTGACGCGGGCGCAATATGAAAGTGCGCTGAAGACGCAGAATCCATCTGCCACACGCTTTGTGGCGACCGAGCTGCAGTCGCCCCTACTGCCCGCCCGCGGCTGGGCGATCGGCATGGCCGTCAAGGCGGATCAACGTGAACTGGCGCAGGCGCTGGAGAGCGCCCTCAATGCCCTGCGCGCCAGCGGCGAGCTGCAGCGCATCTTTGCGCAGTACGGCGTGTCGATGGTGGCACCGTAGGCGCCACTGCCCGCCCACGGAGCCGAACGTGTCGACGTCTCTGATGCGCTGGCCGTGCGGGCTGGCCGCACCGGCCAGCTCGCGCGCTATGCTTTCTCCGCCGCGGCGTGCTTGGAGGGCAGCGCACTCACGTTGTCGTCGAACGCCGAATCCACGGGGATCTTCGAGAAGTGGTGGATCTTCGGCGCGTGCGATTCGTCGGCCTGTGCGTCGTGCGGGTCGATGAACGACATTGCCGTGCGGCGCTTGAGCATGTGCGAGTCACGCGATTGCGATTCGCGCCACAACTCGGCCGTGAATTTGAGACCGGCGCGCAATGCGTGGGCGCTTTCCTGCTTGCCCTTGCGCTGGTCGGAGACGCGCTCGATGCCTTTCTTGACGACATCTTCCAGGAACGTGATACGGGCGCGGTAATAGTCCGCGTGCATTTGAGCATCCATCACGCGCTGCTCTGCCTGGTACAGCTCCATGCGCAATTCGCTTAGCGCGCGTTCGGCCTGCTTCTCGGGAGAGGGTGCGTGGCTCAAGGCCCAGTTTGCAATCCACCGCAACATGGTCAAGCCCTCCTGTCTTGCGGTGTCCGCCGCCGGTGGGAAGACACCGTTCACTGCCCGCGCATTGATCGGAAGTGATCGCCGCTTGCCAAACAGACTAGCAAAAAAAGCAGCGCGATTGCGCTAGTCCACGCGCATGCCTGTTGTGAAAAGGAAGCATGGTCCGTTTGGGTGAGAGGCGCACGGGCCAACTTCTGGTCTCATAAGCGGATTGCCTACTTTGCACAGGTTTGCGAGGCAAACGTCACCTGCCTGCGCAAGCGATTGCGCACATCACCGCGCCCGATCCGGGGCGCCCTGTCAGCGGAACCGGTACGTAAGCGAAGCCATGGCCGTGGTCTGCTGGCGGCGCTGCGTGATCGGGCTATCCGCCGCATCTCCTTGCAACCGCGCAACCGTGAGCGAGCCATTGGCCGTCCACCGATCATCGAGCTTGCACGTGACGATGGCATTGAAGTGGATGTCGCGCAGCCCCGCATGCGTGGCAAATACCGGCAGGCCCGAACGGGCGCTCTGCCCATCGTCCACGCCAAAGAACGTACGCATGTACTGGCCGTTCGTCCATGACACGCCGGTGCCGAGGCTGAACAGCCAGCGGCCGAGCGGCGCGCTTGCGTAGACATCGGCGTTGGCGATCAACCCCTGGCGGTTACCGAGGATGTCCTGCTCCGCATCGGTGGACAGCGTGAGGAACGACACCGTGTACTGGGCAAACGCCTTTGCGCGCACCGTGGCATTGACGTTGCCCAGACCATTCAGGCGCGCGTCGTCATGCGCATGGCGCCACGTCGGGTCGAACTGGAAGTTGCCGCCCACCTGCCACGTGTCGTTGTTCGCCAGGTACACACCCGCAAAGTCCATCCCCTTGGAAAAGAACCGGTGCTTGTACTCGATCTCCTGATCGATCCACGGAAACACGAAGCTCGATTTTGCGCCCGGATACTTGGGCGACATGTAAATCGCCGGGCCCACAGCAATGCTCCAGTCGCTGGCGTCGGCGCTGTTGTTTGCGTTGCTCTCCGTGTTGGCGGCGGGGCTTGTCTGTGCCCGGGCGATGCCGCTCAATGCGCCGATGGCCATCAGAAGGAAGAACACAAGGCGAGGCAGGGCGCGCGAAGACAGCGGCATGAGAGGGCGGAAACTCGAAAGGAATGTGAGCGAAGGAAACGGCGGCACGCCATTCTAGTGGAACCGTCGGAACGCAGGATGACGAGGGAAGGCAGCGAGCGTCTGACGCATCTGCAGTGCCGCGCTGGCAAGCAGGCGAAAAAAAACGCCGGGATGTCCCGGCGTTCTTCATGGTGCGGCTGCCTTATTGCTTGGCGGGCGCAGCGGCCTTCGGTGCCGAAGCAGCGTCGGTCTTGGCTTCCGACTTGGCTGCAGCCTTGTGGGCCTTCTTGTGAGCGTGCTTCTTCTCGTGCTTGGCTTCAGCCTTCGGTGCCGAAGCAGCATCGGTGGTCGTCGCTGCAGCGGTCGCCGCCGGTGCGGGTGCGGCGGCCGGTGCGGAGGCGGTGCCAGCTGCGAACACGGGGGCTGCGAAGGCACCAGCAACGATCAGAGCGGCCAGGGATTGAGCGACTTTCATGTGAGACTCCTTAATCAGATACAAGCGGGATATTGGGACTCCAGATACATGGATCTCGTCCCATTTGCGATCCATGCCTCCAAAAACGTCTCACATTGAGAGCGCGCTGACCGCCGTTTGTAAGCGTTCTGCCCACGGTGTAAGCGCGCGTAACAAGGTCGTTTTCGCTGCGTCCGATGTCTGTCGCGATGGGTTGAGACACATCAAGGCCAGGCCCGGCGCATCGGCGTACCGTCAGGCGTCGGGTGGACAACTGCTGACGCGTACACCACACTGGGTGGTGATGCGTGGGTCATTTCGATGTCAGGCCGCGCATTGCATCGCGGGCGTGGGAGCGCAATGGGTCACGCTCCATCCGATACCGGTAGCGCCACAAACCAGTCTCTTCTATAAGGACAACACGATGAACAAGCTTCTGGCCGCCCTCGTGGCTACAGTCTTCAGCGCCGGCGCGTTTGCGCAGGCGTCCGCACCGGCAGCGGCTCCGGCACCTGCCGCTGCCGCGCCGGCACCCGCCGCGTCGGCTCCTGCCGCAGGCGAAAAGGCAACGCAACTTCATAAGAAGAAAAAGAAACGCGACCATCGTCCGAAGCATCAGGACAAGAGCGCGTACGGCGTGGGCGGCTGATCTGCTGTAGCCCGCCGATTTTCTGCACACCGAAGCGCCGGCCTCCTAGAAGGAGCCGGCGCTTTGTTTTGTGCGAGCCGAAAAGATTCACGTTAAAGTCGCTTGACTTAGAGTGCGCTCTAACTTCTAAGCTCCGTTCATGACCACATTCCTGACCATCGCCCAAGTTGCAGAAGCCACCGGCCTGTCGACGCATACGCTGCGCTATTACGAGCGCATCGGCCTGCTCGACAGCGTGCAGCGGCGCGATAACGGCCATCGTGTCTTCCGCACCGAAGACATGAGATGGCTCGAGTTCCTGCTGCGCCTGCGCGATACCGGCATGCCGATCGCGCAGATGCAGGCGTACGCCGCACTGCGGCGGCAGGGCGACAGTCTGGAGAGTGTGTCGGCGCGCCAACGCCTGCTGGAATCGCATGCGGCGGCGCTGGAAGCGGAGCTGCGCGCGCGGGCCGAAACGCTGGCCGTGCTGCGCGTCAAACTCGTTGTCTACGACGGCATCCGGGCACGGATTGAAGCCGCGGAAGGCGCGAAGGGCTCTGCTTCCTCATCTCTCAAATCGAAGCACAAGCCGAAACGCCAACCGAACGAGGACGCGCATGACACCGAACACGCACACCGCCCAATCCGCAAACCACGCCAGTCTGCAGGACGACCGTTACGCACGGGGCTGGCTAAAGCTGAAGGAAGTCGATGATGTGGCCGGCGAACGCGTGGTCGAGGCCATGGCCGACATCGCGCCCGACCTCGGTCGCTACATCGTCGAATTCGGGTTTGGCGATGTTTACTGCCGCCCTGGCCTGACGCTGCGCGAGCGCGAGATTGCCACCATTGCCGCGCTCACGGCGCTGGGCAACGCGGCACCGCAGTTGAAGGTGCACATTGCGGCGGGGCTCAACGTCGGGCTCACGCGCACGGAGATCACCGAGACGATTCTGCAGATGGCGCTATACGCGGGTTTTCCGGCAGCGCTCAACGGCATGTTTGCCGCCAAGGAAGTGTTTGCCGCTCACGACGCCAAGGCCTAGTGCGTGGTCGCTGCCGGAGGGTCGATCCGCCGCGACACCAGCAACTGATCGACGCGGTGATTGTCGATGTCGAGCACTTCAATATGCAGCGGCCCGATGTCGACCGTCTCGCTCTTCTTGGGAATGCGCTTGAGCGCGTAGATGACCAGCCCGGCGAGCGTTTCGACGTGGTGTTCGCCGGGCAGGTCGTCGAGGTCGAAGGCGCGTTTGACGTCGCCCAGCGGCGTGACACCGTCGATCAGGCATGAGCCGTCATCGCGGCGCACGATCTGCTCGTCCTCGCCCAGGTACAGGATGTCGCCCATCACCGCGCCGACAATGTCGTCGAGTGTCACAACACCCACCACCAGCCCGTATTCGTTGACGACCGCGCCAAAGCGCTCGTGCATCTCGCGAAAGCGCGTGAGCGCTTGCGACAGATTGAGCGTGTCTGGCAGCACCAGCAGATTCTTGTCGTAGTGCTTGCTGATGTTACGGATCACGGCGGACGACTCGTCCGACAGGATCTGCTGCAGGATGTCCTTGGACGCGATGAAGCCGAGCACCGAGTCGATGTCTTCGCGGCAGACGAGATATTCGGCGTGCGGCTGCGCAATGATCTTCATCTTGATCGACTCCAGCGGCTCGTCCACCGTGAAGTAGATCACCTCGTCGCGCACGGTCATCACCGAGGTGATGGTGCGCGATTCCAGCTCGAACACGTTTTCGATCATGGCCAGCTCGTGCTTGCGCAGCACGCCGGCTTCCGCGCCTGCGCCCACCATGGCGGCGATGTCTTCGGTGGTGATCTGGTCGACGCGGTGTGTCGGCACGCCAAACAGCTTGAGGAACATGTCGGCCGCCCCATTGAACAGCCACACCACCGGCCGCAGTGCGCGCAGGCACGACTGCATCGGGCCGATGACCGACAGGGCGCAGCGCTCGGGGTAAAGCACGGCCAGGCGCTTGGGCAGCAGGTCGGCAAAGAGAATGAACAGCGCCGTCACGATGATGAAGCCGGCGATGCTGCCGATCCGTTCGGCGCGGGCGGCAGGCAGCCACTCGCTCAGCCCCGCGGCGAGCGGCCCCGAGATCTGGCTGTCGCCGATGACACCGGCCAGGATGGCCACCGCATTCACCCCGATTTGCACCACGGTGAAGAAGTTGCCGGGCATGTCCTTGAGTTGCAGCACGCGCAGGGCGCGGGTGTCGCCGTCGTCGGCTAGGGTTTGCAGGCGGGTGCGCCGCGATGCCGTGAGGGCGATTTCGGAAGCAGAAAAAAAGGCGCTGATCAGGATCAGCAGGGCAAGGATGAGGGCGGACATGATGGCGGGGGCCGTCCGGGCAAGTCGCGTCGTTGCGCAGCGACAACTGCACGGTCGCGTGGAATGTGGCTCCGAATGATCATGGTGCAGCCCTGAATGCTTTGTCAAACCACGGCATGCGCGATTGATCTCAAACAATTGTTTATGTCCGAGAGGGGTATACGGCCATCAAAAATGTGGTTTGCGGTGTACCCATGGCATCGGCGATACTTGACGTTCGGACACATTATCTCGGTATGCCTTGCGGGGCCTGCGTTTGCGGGCGGCGACCGGGAAGAAAAACAGCAGTTCCGGGACGGCGCCGCCACAGGGGCCGATCTTCAGCGCCGGCGCAGATCGGCCTAATTCATGCACTCAGTTGCATAGCGGAGTATCAGTTCATGTGGGTTCTCAGCCGTTTACAGCGGCGCACCGGGGGGAAACGGGGGAATACGGCAGGGACGATCGCTCGGTTGGCAGGCTTTCTTATTGCAGCCACCGTATCGATGCCTTGTACGACGTTTGCGCAACAAACGTCTGCCACCACCGGATCCGGTGCGTCTGCGGTTACATCTTCCGTCTCGGCCAGCGCGCCGAACATCGCGTGGTACTACGGCGACAAACCGCCCGTGGCGCAGTTGCGCGCCTTCGATGCGGTGGTGGTGGAACCCGACCACGGGTTCGATCCATCGCAGTTCAAGACACCCAAGACGCAGTGGTACGCCTATGTGAGCGTGGGCGAGGTCACGCCTGAGCGCAGCTGGTACAAGGAATTACCCAAGGCCTGGTTGTCGGGCCGCAACGCGGCGTGGGCCTCACGCGTGGTCGACCAGGCCCAGCCCGAGTGGCCGGCGTTTTATGTCGAACACGTCATCAAGCCGCTGTGGGACAAGGGCTACCGTGGCTTTTTCCTCGATACGCTCGACTCTTATCAGTTGGTGGCCAAGGACGACGCCTCGCGCGCGGCGCAGGAAGCCGGCATGGTGCGGGTGATTCGCGCGATCAAGGCGCGCTATCCGGACGCCAAGCTGATCTTCAACCGCGGGTTTGAGATCCTGCCGCAGGTGCACGACCTGGCGTATGCGGTGGCGTTTGAATCGCTGTATCGCGGCTGGGACCAGGGCAGCAAGCAGTACAAGGACGTGAGCGACGCCGACCGCGAATGGCTGATGGGCCATGTACGCCAGATTCGCGACGACTATCACCTGCCCGTCATCGCCATCGACTACTGCCCGCCGACCGACCGTGCCTGTGCACGCGAAACGGCCAAGCGCATCAAGGCGCAGGGCGTGGTGCCGTACGTGACCGATCCCGACCTGTCGACCATTGGCGTGGGGCGCATCGAGGTGTTGCCGCGCAAGGTGTTGATCCTGCAGGACCGCGACCCGCGTACCACTATCGACACCAGCGAGGGCGTGCGCTTCGTGGCCACGCCGCTCAATTTTCTTGGCTACGACGTCGAGTACGCCGACATCAACAAGCCGCTGCCGGCTTCGGTACCGCCCGACCGCTACGCCGGCGTGGTGGTGTGGGTGAACACCAGTCCGATCAAGCAGGTGGCGGCGCTGTCGTCGTGGGTGCGGCAACGTATTCATGACGGCGTGCACATCGCCTTCCTGAACCAGTTCGGCCTGCCGGTGGACGGCAGCATGGCCGACATGTTCAAGCTGCAGCTCGTGCGCGGGCGTGCCAGCGGGCCGCTGTCGGTGGTATCGCAAGACAAGATGATGGGTTTTGAGATGGCGCCCCAGCCGGAGCGCCGTGAAGCCCAGCCGATCAAGGTGAGCGCGAATGGGCAGTCGCTGCTGCGGCTGAAGTCGGGCAACTTTGAGTTTGATGCCGCTGCCATTACCGACTGGGGCGGCTACGTACTGAATCCGTACGCGGTGTTCTCCATGGACACCGTTGAGCAGGCCCGCTGGGTTGTCCAGCCGATCGAGTTCCTGCGCCGCGCGCTGGCGCTGCCGGACATGCCGATCCCCGATGTGACCTCTGAAAACGGCCGCCGGCTCATGCTCGTGCACGTGGATGGCGACGGCTTTGCCTCACGCGCCGAGTTTCCTGGCCCCGAATATTCCGGCGAGGTGCTGCTGCAGGACGTGTGGGAGAAGTACCGTATCCCGACAACGCTGTCGATCATCGAAGGCGAGGTGGGCGCAAGCGGGCTTTACCCCAAGCTGACGCCGCGCCTGGAAGCAATTGCGCGCCAGATGTTCGCGCTGCCGTATGTCGAGCTGGGCACCCATACTTATTCGCACCCGTTTGATTGGAGCCGCACCGTGCCCGGCGCGGCCGCTGATCGGGCCAAGGAAGGCCCGGGTGCGGACAAGGGCGGTGGCGACACCGCATTCACGCTGTCCATTCCGGGCTACAAGTTCAGCCTGGATCGCGAGATAGCGGGCTCGATCAACTACATCAACGAGCGTCTGGCCCCGCCCGGCAAGCGCGTGAAGCTCCTGCAGTGGTCGGGCGACTGCCAGCCTCCCGGGATTGCCGTGCGCATGGCGTGGGACGCAGGCGTGCTCAACCTGAACGGGGGCGATACCACCATCACGCGCAGTTCGCCATCATGGACGGAGATTGCGCCGCTGGGCATCGACAAGGGCCCAGGGGCTTACCAGGTGTTTGCGCCAAACCAGAACGAGAACGTCTATACAAACGATTGGACCGGGCCGTTCTATGGTTTCGATCGCCTGATTGAAACGCTGCAGTTGACGGACACGCCGTATCGCTTCAAGCCGATCAACATCTACTACCACATGTATTCGGGCACCAAGCTTGCGTCGCTCAAGGCCTTGAAGAAGGTCTATGACTACGCGTTGTCGCAGCCCGTGTTCCCGATCTATTCGACCGAGTACGTGGTCAAGGTGCTGGACTTCCGCAACATGGCCATCGCCCGAGAAGTCGGTGACGACAACACCTGGGTGGTGCGCGGCGATGGCGATCTGCGCGAGCTGCGCTGGATGGCGCCCGGTACGCCGCGCATGGCGGATGCGCAGGGGGTGGTCGGATATGACAAGGCCGCCGGCGGCATCTATATCCATCTTGATGACGGTGCCGCACGCTTTACGCTCGCACCTGGGGCGGAGTCGGCCAAGCCGGCGTACATTGCTGAAGCCGCTGCCTTTGTGCGCGATTTCGCACGAAACGGAAATGCGTTGAGTTTCGAGGCAGGCGGCTATTACAAGCCGTTTGTTCGTCTGGCCAATGCGGGTGCCTGCCGTGTGAAGGTCAACGGCAACCCGGCGCGCACCGCCCGTGCGCAAGACAACACCGTGCGTGTCGATCTGACAGGAGCTGCTGCGCAAACCGTGACCTACCAACGTATCGATGTGGTCTGCTGACCTGACCCCGCGTGAACGGCTGCTGCCAGCCTGGCTGATCGGTACCCTGGGTGCGCTGATCGGGCTGGCGCTCGCCTTGATGTTCCCCCGCGAACGTCTGGAGGCGCGCCTGCTGGAGGGCGGCAAGGTCGATGCGCTGTCGGTGGCCTACCTGGAAGCGTGGCTGCGCGTGCGCCCGAACGACGGCGAATTCTTGAGTGTGCTGGCTGCCCAGTACGTGCGCACGGGCCGCTTGGCAGAAGCCGAAGCCATGGTCGCTCGCATGCGCGCGCAGCACGACAAGACGCTCGACCGTGAAGCGCTGCTGCTGGATATCGCCATCCGGGAGCAACGCGCCTACGCGCTGCAACCGAACGATCCGCAGCGCGCGGCCATGCTGATCGACCTGCGTGGTCTGCTCAAGCAGGCGCTGGACTATCGCTGGACTGCGGCCGAGCTGGAGATGCTCGCCGCCAAGTCGCGTGGCTTGGATCAGGGGGCGATTGCCATCCAGTTCTATCAACGTCTGGCAAAACAGGATGTGGCGCGCGCCGCGCAATGGCAGGCGCGTACTGCTGAGATCGCGCTCGGCGTGGGCGAATACCGCGCCGCTGCCGCTGCCAACTTTGCTGCGCAGGCCACCGCCAAGTCGCTCGACGAGCAGCGCCGCTACTTCATTGCAGGGTTGAAGGCACTGCAGGCCGGCAACCTGCTCGACGACGCCATGACGGAAGCGCAACGCCGCGTGGGCCCACTGATCGACGATACCGAAACGCTGCGCTTTCTCACGCGTCTGGCGATGGCATGCAACCGGCCGGATCTGGCAGACCAATACGCCCGGCGCCTGCTGCGGCTGTCGTGGCATCAGGCGGGGGAGGGTGTTGCCTTGGCCTCCGGTGTCGCCCGTCATGACTGGGCATTCGCAGGCCGGCCTGAACCGCTGCCCAGTCCCGCAGACCTGGTGTTCATGGATGGCCCGGAAGGCTTGGCGCGTCGTCAGCGCCACGCTGCACGCATTCGCCCCGTCGCGGATAAGCAGAACAAGGCTGACGATGCAGCTTCGCCAGCGCAACCGTCGGGCGCACAGGCTATTGCACGCGGGATCGCCCCGTTCAATGCCGAAGACTACGACCTCGCATTCCAGGTGTTCATGGGCAGCGGCAATCTGAACGATGCCATGCGCGTGGCCGAGGCCGCCGTGCGCCAACGCCCCGATCTGAAAATCTGGACCGAACGTGCCGCGCAGGTGGCCGAGTGGAACCGCCAACCGATGGCGGCGTTGAACTATTGGCTGGCGTACGCGCAATCCACCGGGGATGACGCGGCCTGGCACCATGTATTGCGTCTGGCGCCCGCGCTCAACGAAGACCACGCCTATCTGGCGGGGCTGCGCTACCAGGCAGGCCGCAACCCGGGCGACATGAAGTTGCTCGACCAGATCATCGCGGCGTACGAGCGCCTGGGCGAACCCGTGGAAGGGCTGACCTACCTGAACAGCATCGCGCGCGGGCCGCATCGCCAGGTGGTGCTGGAGCGCTATGCCAAT
Organism: Ralstonia sp. VS2407; assembly: GCF_052950655.1. NCBI lineage: Bacteria > Pseudomonadati > Pseudomonadota > Betaproteobacteria > Burkholderiales > Burkholderiaceae > Ralstonia > Ralstonia sp. VS2407. The sequence goes on along the minus strand of NZ_JBRFVG010000004.1, from coordinate 274,400 downwards.
CTGGCCGAGCGCGCAGGCAAAGACGATCAGGCCTACGACACCTACGTGCGTTTGCAGAAGGAGTTCGGTCCCAACGCGCAGTACGCGCTCAAGCTGGCGAACATCCTGTACGTGCGCGGGCAGTTCGCGCAGGCGCTTGCCGCCATGCAGGCCGCGGACAAGGTGGCCACGCCATCCGATGACCTCTACTGGCGGACCTTCGCCCAGCTCGCGCGTCTGAACCAGCGTGATGATCTGTCGCGTGAGGCGTATCGACAGTTGCTGATCGGCGGCAAGGCTGAGCCAGACGATCTGACAACGATGATCGACTTCTACGACGCCAGCCCCATCGATGCTGGTCGTCTGGCAGAACTTGCCTTCCGCAAGGACGGCACGATGGTCCACCTGCAGCAGGCCATCTACTACTACACGCGTGCGCGAGCCTTCCGCCGCATCGATGGGTTGCTGGCCTCCCTCACGCCAGAACAGCGCAAAGCGGCCGAGCGATCCGCCGGCGTGCTGGGCGCGCGCGCAGAGTATTTCCGCCAGAGCGGTCAGTGGGATGCCGCCATGCGTGATTTGCGGCGCGCTGTGTCGCTGCCTGATGCCGGCAGCGATGTGAAGGCCGCCTTCCTCTGGGGCCTGCTGGATTCCGGTCAGAACGCCGAGCTCAAGCGCGCATTGGCGCTTTGGCGTGGCGAGGCCGAAAACGATTCCGCGTACTGGGGCGCCTACGCTGCCGCTGGCCTGCAGCTGTTTGACGCCAACCTGGCGCTGCGCTTCCTGGGCCGCCAGGGCAAGTCGATGCAGACCGATCCGCTCTGGTTGCTGGCCTATGCCGATGCCCGCGAAATGGCCGGTCAGGCCGATGCCGCCTGGGCGCTGCGCCGCGAAGCGTGGTGGTTGCTGTGGCGCGCTGAAGACACGACAGGCAAAGGCAAGGCCAACCCGCCCGCGGGGCGCCGCGTAGGCACGCGCGTCACGGTGGGCGATGGCGACGCGGCGCCGCTGGAAGAAGATGCACGCGCTGAATTGCGTGCCCGGCGCGTTTCACTGGCCCAGACGTTCGGGTCTGGCGACCTGTCGCAGCGACTGCTGATCGAACTGCTGCGCGATGACCGCCGCGCCACGCGGCAGGCCCGCGAAGGCGGTAGCGCCGCTGTGCAGAAATCGGAGCTGGGCGATATCGACACGTTGCCGCCCGAGCCGCCCCAGACTCCCGCCGACAAGCGCAAGCAGCCCCGCGTGAGCGATCAGCTTGTTTCCGCCGTGGCGAAGGAAGCCGCACTGGGCTGGGCGCTCTCGCAGGAGGCGAATGATCTGGCGCGCGCGTGGCTGCTGCAGCAGTACACGCGCCGCATGACGCGCCCGGCCTATGCCGAGATCTCCATTGCCCTGGCCGAGCGCGATCTGCAGACGCTCAACCGGCTGCTTGACGACACGCCTGACCGCATTCCGCTCTACAACCGCATCGATGCCAATGTGATGACGGACCGCCTGGGCGAGGCGCAGCGTTTGTCGTTTGAAGGGCTGACCACCGCCCCCGATGACGCACAACTGCACGAACGTGTGCAGGAGACGCTGCTGACCAATGCGCAGGCGCTGGAGCCGCGCGAGACGTGGTTCAAGCAGGCACCCCTGACGTACTTCGAGACCAGCGCCGCCGCCGGCATCCGCCTGACCGACCACTACAGCATGCTGGTGCGCGCCACCCAGCGGAACCAGCGCTCGACCGACGATACGCAGTTGACCGGTGTGCCCGCGCAGGATCGACAGGTGGATTGGATCTCGCAGTACCAGACGCAGAACACACAGTGGAAGGGCACGGTGGGTTGGCGCCAGGGGCTGGGCTCGCTTTACGCGTTCCGGCTGGATGGTCTGCTGGGGCAGGTAGGGCCGGTGGGCACCGAACTGTCGATCGGCCGCAACCAGCCGGCCAATGAAACGCCGCAACTGCGTGTGGGCGGCGTGAAGGATCTGTTCTCGATCGGCAACAACTGGCGCTTGACGCAAAACGAATACGTGCGCGCCCGCGTGGAAGGCGACCGCTTCTACGGACAGGATCGCTCGTTCCTCGGCAGCGGCATGGTGTTCGATGGCGAAATCGGCCACCGCTTCCGGGTGGAATATCCGGACTACACGATCCGCGTGGTTGGTACCGTCGCACGCTACAACGCATCGGGCACGGTCAGCCCGTTGATGGCTCGCCTGCTTCCCTCGGGCGCCGCACCGGACGTTGATCAGATCATGCCGCGCTCGTTCAACCAGTTCGGCATGCTGTTTGGCTTCGGCACGGATTATCTGGACCGCTACACGCGCGCATGGCGGCCCTTCATGGATGCGGGCATGCTGCATGACAACCGCGAAGGGTGGGGCGTGCAGGCCCAGCTTGGCGTGGCAGGCAGCGTGTTTGGCAACGACCATCTGGCGCTGTACATCGAGCACCAGTCGATTACGCGCGCGGGTACATCGCCGCTGACGGAGATCGGCCTGCGCTACCGGTGGCTCTACTGACAAGCAAGAACAAAGCAACGGGGAAGAAACGACATGAAGCACACAACGGAAGACTCCAGGGAGAACGCGATGACACCCTTGATCCACAAGATGAAGGCCGGCCGCCGGCGCTGGCTGGCCATGGCAGCGGGCGTCGGTGCGGCGCTTGTGTTGTCCGCCTGCGCGGTGGTCGACAGCGGCCGTGCACCGGCAACCAGCGCGTCTGACGCGTGGGTGGTGCTGCCCATCGCCAATTACACCGAAACGCCGCAGGCAGGCCTGCGTGCAGAGACGATCGCGGCCAGCATCCTGAAGGCGCGCGGCTTCTCCAACCTCAAGCAGTATCCGGCCAACCTGAACAGCGAATCGCTGTTCGAGCCCGCCGAGCGCGAGGCCGTGGCGCGTGCACTGGATTGGGCGCGCGGCGAGAAAGCCCGCTATGCCCTGACCGGCGCCGTGGATGAGTGGCGCTACAAGGTCGGCGTGGATGGCGAGCCCGCTGTCGGCATCACGCTGCAGGTGATTGACGTGCAGACCGGCAACGTGATCTGGAGCGCAGCCGGCAGCCGTACCGGCTGGAGCCGCGATGCCGTGTCGGCGGTGGCGCAGAAGCTGCTGCGCGAGCTGCTGTCGCCGCTGGGCCGGGGCTGATGAAGACCGAGTCCGCAGGTTCCGCCCAATCGGCCGGCCGCGCCGCCGCCGATGCGCGCGGCCAGGGTGGGCGAACTGAGCGACGGCGCAACGCGCAGGGCATTGGCGCGTCGACCTGGTATGGGCGCCTGATTGCGCCCGCCGTGTCCAGCCCGAGCGCCGTGCTCGAAACGCTGGGCGCGGTGGTGGTGGCCATCGGCGTCGTCTGGCTGTTCTCGCCCGACAACCCGCTGCTGCTCGGCTACGGCTTTCCGTGGATCTGGCTGGTGCCACTCATCCTGGCGCTGCGCTACGGCACGCTGCTCGGCGCGCTGGCCGCGCTGGTGGTGCTGGGCGCCTGGGCCGTCTTCTACGGACAGACGGCCGCTGCCGGCAGCTTCCCGCGCATGTACTTCCTGGGCGGTCTGATGCTGGTGTTGGTTGGCGGGCAGTACGGCGACATCTGGGGCGCGCGGTTGTCTCGCGCCCGCACGGTCAATGGCTATCTGAACGACCGGCTGGCAGCGCTCACGAAGAACCACTTCCTGCTGCGCCTCTCGCACGAGCGCCTGGAAAACGACCTGCTGGCCAAGCCGACCACGCTGCGCGACACGCTCACGCAACTGCGCAATATCGCGCTGGCCGCGCGCGAGCACGGTACGGCCGAGAACGCGCCTGACGTGGCACAACTGCCCGGCGCCGAGCCCTTCCTGCAATGGACGGCACAGGCCTGCCAGCTGGAAGTGGCGGCCATGGTGCGCGTGACGGGCAACCGCATCGACACCGAACCGGTGGCCCGTGTCGGCACGCCGTTCGACATCGTTGCCGATGACCCGCTGATCCGCCATTGCATCGACACCCACACGCTGGGCCACCCGCAGGCGCCTGAGCTGCGGAACGTGAACAACCCGGAAGACAGCTCGCGCTACGTGGCGTGCGCGCCCGTGCTGTCGGGTGCGGATGAGCTGATCGGCTTGGTGGTCGTGCATCAGATGCCGTTCCTCTCGCTGTCGTACGAGAACCTGCAGTTCCTGCTCGTGCTGCTTGGCTACTACGCCGACGGCGTGCGCCACCTCACCGTCAGCTCCGAGATTCTCGATCTCGTGCCCGATGCGCCGTACGAATTCGCGCTCGACCTCGGGCGGCTGGCACGCCTGCATCGCGACACCGGTATCGATTCGTCGGTGGTGGCGCTCATCTTCCACCAGGACGAGGCCAGCGACGCGTTGTTCGAGAGCGTGGTGCGCAGCCGCCGTGCGCTGGATGTTGTCTGGCAGGCAAGCGGCAAGAACCGCCGCGCCATCATCACGCTGATGCCGCTGTCGGGCGCGGGCGCGGTGTCGGCCTATCTGGTGCGCATTGAAGACAGCCTGCGCGCGCAGTTCGGCGTCGATTTCGAGGGCGGGCACATCAGCGTGCAGACGTTGCATGTGACCGGCGAGCATCCGGGCGAAGCGCTGCAGCGCTTCCTCGCGCGCTGCCATCTCGATGCATAGGGGCGCATAGGCATGCGGGGTGACCATGTTTAAGCTCACGCTCGGCGGCATCGCGGCCCAGATTGCGGCAGTGGCGATGGCACTGCATGCCGGCAACAGCCTTGCACTGCTGCTGTCGTGCCTGATGCTGCAGGGCACCGCCGCCGCGCTGATCGGCCTGGCTGCGTGGCGCTTGCTGCCGCGCCGCTATCGCGTGCCGTTCGTGTGGACGTATGGCTACCTGGCGGCGCTGTGCTTTTTCGTGCCGGTGGCGGGTGGCCTGCTGGTGCTCGGCAGCCTGCTGCTCGCCAAGCTTTTTCCCAAGCCCGAAGACGACAAGGACATCGCCGATGTTGGGCTGCCGGTGTTCGTGGCGCATTTGATCTCGCGCGTGACGCACGGCGGCGGGGCGCGGCTGCGCGCACAGCTCAGCAACGAGCGCGCGCCAGTGCAAAGCCGCATGACCGCGCTGGTGGCCATGCAGTCGATGCCCACGCGCACCGCCAGCCCCGTGCTGCGCGACCTGCTGGCCGACCCGGTGGACGATATCCGCCTGCTGGCCTACGGCATGCTCGACAACGCCGAGAAGGTGCTCACGCAAAAGATCCTGGCCGAGCTGCCGCGCCTGGAAGAAGCCACCACGCCCGAAGCACGCTACGACATCAACAAGCGCCTGGCCGATCTGTATTGGGAACTGATCTACCAGAATCTCGTGCAGGGCGACGTGTACCGCTACACCGCCGAGCAGGTCGAACGCTACGCCAGCGCCGCGCTCGATATCCAGCCCGACAACGCCGCGCTGTGGTACATGCGCGGCCGGCTCGCCCTGTCGCGCCGCGAGCCCGATGTGGCCGAGTCCCACCTGCGCCGCGCCGAATCCCTCGGCTTCCCGCGCGACCGCCTGCTGCCGCCACTGGCCGAAGCCTGCTACCTGCGTCGCGACTATGCCGGCGCGCGTGCGGCGCTGGCGCAGTTCTCCAGCCGGTCACCGCTGCCGTTGCTGCGCCCGCTGCTGCGCTACTGGACATCATGAGCAACGACCACTTTCCTCGCGCCGAGTCCGCCGACGTCGCGCTGCTGCTTGAAGGGACCTTTCCCTACGTGAGCGGCGGGGTGTCTAGCTGGGTCAACCAGATGATCCGGGCGTTTCCGGACGTCCGCTTTGCCGTCGTCTTCATCGGCAGCCGCCGTGAGGACTACGGCAAGCCCGTCTACGCCATTCCCGACAACGTGGTGCACCTGGAGTGCCACTACCTGTACGACTTTCCACCGCCGCCACTGGTGCAGGCCAGTGGCGGCGATGCCGCAGCGTTCGAGCGCTCGCGCAAGCTGCACGACGCCCTGCGCAATCCGGCAAACAAGGAAGAGACCGCCGAGCTGATCCGCGCCTCGATCGCCGACCTGCGCGACGACGGCCCGCTGGCCGAGGAGCAGTTCCTCTACAGCCACCGTGCGTGGGACATGATGACGGACTACTACCGGCGCTATTGCACCGACCCGTCGTTCACGGACTACTTCTGGACCGTGCGCATCATGCACAAGCCGCTGTGGCAGCTCGTGCGCATTGCCGAAAACCTCATCCCGGTGAAGGTGTTCCACACCGTCTCGACCGGCTATGCCGGTTTCCTGGGCGCGCTGCTGCGCTACAGGCGCGGGCGGCCGCTGCTGGTGTCCGAGCACGGCATCTACACCAAGGAACGCAAGATCGACCTGTTCCAGAGCCAGTGGATTCGTGACAACCGCAGCATCTTCGAGAAGGACATCGCGCAGATCAGCTACTTCCGCGACTTGTGGGTGCGTTTTTTCGAGACCATGGGCCGGGTCTGCTATGACGCAGCCGAAGACATCGTCGCGCTGTACGAAGGCAACCGGCAGCGGCAGGTGATTGACGGTGCGCCCGCCGAGAAGACGCGCAGCATTCCCAACGGGATCAACCTGCCGCGCCTGGCCGCGCTGCGCGAGAAGCGGCAGGCCAGCGTGCCGCGCGTGATGTGCCTGATCGGCCGGGTGGTGCCCATCAAGGACGTGAAGACGTTCATTCGCGCGATGCTGACCGTCACGCGCGAGATGCCCGACGCGGAAGGCTGGATTGCCGGCCCGGAAGACGAAGATCCGGAATACGCGCAGGAATGCCACAGCCTGGCCGAGAGCCTGGGCCTGGGCGACCGCATCAAGTTCCTGGGCTTCCAGAAGATCGACGACATCCTGCCGAAGGTGGGTGTGCTGGTGCTGAGTTCCATCAGCGAGGCGCTGCCGCTGGTGGTGCTGGAAGGGTTTGCCGCGGGCGTGCCGTCCGTCACGACGGATGTGGGTTCGTGCCGGCAACTGCTGTTCGGCCTGGAAGGCGAAGACGCGGCTCTGGGCGCGGCCGGCGCCGTGGTGCGCATTGCCGACCCTGCCGCCCTGGCTGCCGAAGTGCTGACGCTGCTGCGCGATGAAACGCGCTGGCATGCGGCCCAGGCAGCCGGCATTGCCCGCGTCGAGCGCTACTACACGCAAGAGATGATGGTCGGCAGTTACCGCGAGCTGTATACGCGCCTGCAGACCTTGCCCGATCTGAGTACCGAGCACGGTGCCAAGGCGGCGTCTGCAGCTGCGGCGGCCTGCCCGCACCACGCCCAGCAGAACAGGCCACTGAACACGCCAGATGAGGGAGCCCGCTGATGGCCGGCATTGGTTTTGAGCTGCGCAAGATGCTCAAGCGCGACAGCCTGCTTGGGCTGCTGCGCGCCTATACCTACGCCGGCATCATCAGCTCCGGGCCGTGGATTCTCTCCATCGTCGGGATTCTGCTGATCGGTATCCTGAGCCTGCCGTTCGTGGTTCCCGGCTCGCTCATCACGCAGTTCCAGGTGTCGGTCACCTACCTGATCGCGGTCAGCCTGATCCTGACCGGGCCGCTGCAGCTTGCCTTCACGCGCTTTACGTCCGACCGCCTGTTCGAGAAGCGCGACGACCTGATCCTGCCCAACTACCACGCCGTGTCGCTCGTGATGACGCTGGTGGCGGGCGGGCTGGGGCTGCTCGTCATCGTGTTTGCATTTCCGCAGCAGTCGGCCATTTACCGGCTGCTGATGCTGGCGGGCTTCGTGGTCATGGCCAACATCTGGATTGCCGTGATCTTCCTGTCGGGCATGAAGCAGTACAAGGCGATCGTGTGGATCTTCCTGGTCGGCTACACGCTCACCGTGCTGCTGGCGCTGCTGTTCAACCGGCACGGGCTGGAAGGGTTGCTGCTGGGGTTCGTGACGGGGCAGCTTTTCTTGCTGATCGGCATGGCCGCGCTCATCTACCGCAATTTCAGCGGGCGGCGCTTCCTGTCGTTCGAGGTGTTCGACAGGCGGTTTGCGTATCCGTCGCTCATGCTCATCGGGCTGCTCTACAACCTCGGCATCTGGCTCGACAAGTTCATGTTCTGGTATGCGCCGGGCACGGGGCAGCAGGTGATCGGACCGCTGCATGCGTCGGTCATCTATGACATTCCGGTGTTCCTGGCTTACCTCGGCATCATCCCCGGCATGGCGGTGTTCCTGGTGCGCATCGAGACCGACTTTGTCGAGTACTACGACGCCTTCTATGACGCCGTGCGGGGCGGGGCATCGCTCGAGCACATCGAAGACATGCGCAACACGATGGTGCAGACCATTCGTGCCGGCCTGTACGAGATCGTGAAGATCCAAGCCATGGCCGCGCTGGTGTTGTTTGCCGTGGGCGCTGCGGTGCTGCGGGCGCTGCAGATTTCCGAGCTGTACCTGCCGCTGCTGTATGTCGACACCATTGCCGCGAGCTTGCAGGTGGTGTTCCTGGGGGTGGTGAACATCTTCTTCTACCTGGACCGGCGCCGCGTGGTGCTGGCGCTGACGGCGGCGTTCGTGGCGCTCAATGGCGTGCTGACGTGGATTACGTTGCAGCTCGGGCCGGCCTGGTACGGATACGGATTTGCCGTGTCGCTGCTCTTGGTTGTGATGGCGAGCCTGGTGATCCTGGACCGGAAGCTGGATCGGCTGGAGTACGAGACGTTCATGTTGCAGTGAGGCTGGCCGACAGCCTCCGCTGCCGTCCGGAGCCTCGCCGACGACGCATCAACCTCCGCTCATGACCCTTCAAGCCTCGCGCACCGCGCTCCAAGCGCCAGCCGCGAGGCTTTTTGCTCCGCCATCGAGGCTCGGAGGCCGGCGTTCGGGGCTCTTTGCTCGGCGGATGGACCTCCGAGCTCGGCGTTCCGAGCTTTTTACTCGGCGGGTGGAGCTCCGTGCTCGGCAGTCGGAGCTATTTACTCGACAGATGGGGCTCAGAGCTCGGCGGTCGGAGCTTTTTACTCGGCGAATGGAGCTTTGAGCTCGACAGCCCGAGCTTTTTGCTCGGGCGGGGCGACGCGGCTCTGGACCCGGCGGTCGGCAGCCGCACTCAGTGGCGTGGCTCAAACGCGAGTTTCAGCCCCAATCCGATCATGACGATGCCGCTTGTCCGGTGCATCCGTGCAAGGAAGCGCGGATTTTGGCGAAACCAGTTCGAGAGCAGCCCCGCGAATATCGCCACCGGACCTTTGACGAGAAATGTCAGGCACGCAAACGCAAGCCCCAGCATGAAGACGGAAAGCGTTGGATGTGCCGCATCGGCGGGAACGAACTGCGGCAGGAAGGCGAGATAGAACAGCGCGATCTTGGGATTCGACATGTTGGATAGCGCACCTTGAGAGAACGCACGCACTGCCGATTGCGGCGCACCGTGGCTGTGCGCAAGCGCAAGCTCGCCCGATGCGCGGAACAGCGCGATGCCCAGATAGAGCAGGTAGAGCGCGCCGACCAGCTTCAGTGCGGTGAACACCCATTCGGATGCCTGGAGCAGGGCGCCCAAGCCAAGCGTGGCCAGCACGGTGTGCACCGTCAGCCCAACGCTGACACCCGCTGCGGTGACAAGGCCGGACCGTGTTCCGTGGGTGAGCGTGCGCGACATCACGAGCACCATATCCTGCCCCGGCGTCAGGATGATGAGCAGGGAGGTTGCCACGAACGGCAGCCATGACAGATGCGACATAAGCAGAACTCCTGAGTGAAATGGGCAGACGTTGAGCCGCGCATGTCTGCAGCATGGCACCGCTTGCAGGCCGTCCGCGCCCTCAAATTATGGGGACAACGCGGTAGAGATTGGCTGCATGTTTGGCTATGATCGTCCACAGAATTGGAGCAAATCTCTATAAAACAGGTCATAACTAGCCAAATATGGAAGCCAAGCTTGATGCGATCGACAAGCGCATTCTCCGATCCCTGCAACGCGATTCGAACCAGACGAATGCCCAACTCGCCGAGAAGGTCGGGCTCTCTGCAACGCCCTGCCTGCGCCGGGTTCATCTGCTAGAGCAGCACGGTGTCATCGATGGCTACGTTGCGCTGCTGAACCCCGCAGCCGTCGATCTGAAGTTCACGGCGTTTGTCAGAGTCACCCTGGAACGCCAGGACAAGGCGACGGTCGAGCATTTCGCGCGCGAGATCGAGAAGGCGTCTGAGGTGCTCGAATGCCATTTGATGGCCGGCAGCTATGACTATCTCTTGCGCGTGATCGCCCGGGATCTCGATGACTATCAGCGCTTCCAGATGGAGACGCTGACGAAGATAAAAGGGGTGCGCAACGTGGAAACCGAGATCCCGCTCAAGCGCATCAAGCAGACGACGCACTTGCCGATCTAGACGCCGTGGAACTGCGCTCCTGTGCTCGAACCCATAGCCCCACAACATCCCCCCTAACAACTCCGCATTTGCCGAACCACCGCCGGGCTCCTTAAGCTGCACCCGACATTCCAAAACGTGCAGCTTCTTCATGCAAATAGCAGTAGTCGGCGCCGGCATCATTGGCATCAGCACGGCCTATGCGCTGGCCCAGGAAGGCCATCAGGTCACCCTGGTCGAGCGCCATCCGGGCCCGGGCGAGGGCACCAGTTACGCCAACGGCGGCCAGTTGAGCTACAGCTATGTGGCGCCGCTGGCCGGCCCCGGCGTGCTTTCGCATGTGCCGGGCTGGCTGCTGCGCCGTGATTCGCCGCTGCGCCTGAAGCCGTCGCTGGACCCGGCGTTGCTGCGCTGGGGGCTGCGCTTCATCGCGGCCTGCAATCGCGACCGTGCCGATCGCACCACGCGCGAGCTGCTCGCATTGTCGTTCTACAGCCGCGCCCGCATGGAGGCGCTGCGGGAGGCGCTGCCGGATCTGGCGTTCAGCTTTGCGCGTCGCGGCAAGCTGGTGGTGCATCGCGAGGCTGCGGCGTTTGAATCTGCCCGCGCCCAGGTCGGCTATCAGGCCACGCTCGGCTGCGAGCAGCATGCGTTGTCCGCCGATGAGGCTGTCGCCCACGAGCCCGCGCTAGCCGGCGTACGCGACCAGATCGTCGGCGCCATCTATACGCCCGACGAAGACGTGGCGGATTGCCATCAACTCTGCGTTGGCTTGTTCAACAGGTTGCGCGCGATGCCGAACGTGACGTTGCGCTTCAACACCGGCGTGGATGCGTTGTGGACAGAAGGCCGCCATGTGCGTGGTCTCAAATTGGCCGATGGCGAACAGGTTGCCGCCGATGCGGTGGTGATGGCAGCGGGCGTGACCAGCGCCAGGCTGCTCAGCCCGCTGCGTATCGACGCGGGCCTGTATCCGCTGAAGGGTTACAGCATCAGCCTGCAGCTGGAGGCGGGCGATGTCGCTCCGGTGATCAGCGTGACGGATGCGGCGCGCAAGATCGTCTATGCCCGCATCGGCCAGACGCTGCGTGTGGCGGGCATGGCTGATTTGGTGGGCTGGTCAACGGCGCTGGATACGCGCCGTGCGCAGACGCTGTATGACGAAACGCGCGCGCTGTTTCCGGGTGCCATGCGCGCCAATGACGCGGGTGCCGATGCTGCCCCCTGGGCCGGCATGCGGCCCGCAACGCCAACAGGCGTGCCGGTGGTGGGCCCATCGCCGGTGCAAGGGTTGTGGTTGAACGTGGGCCACGGCGCGCTGGGCTTTACGCTGGCGCTGGGCAGTGCAGGCTTGTTGGCCGATCTGATTGCTGGCCGCAAGCCCGCGATTTCCCCAGTGCCGTACGCGCTTGCCGCGTGACACAAGAACGAGATTCAAAAGACCGAGCGCGCAGGCCCGATGATGCGTATCTGGCCCGAGCCCATTGGTAACCCAAGTAGTCTGGAGCGAACACACCCATAGGAGGGGAAGCATGAAGACCTTGCATTCGACCAAACGTATTCTGTGTGGCCTGACGCTAGCTGCGGCCGGCGCACTGGCAGTGCTGTCGACCGGCGCGCAGGCGCAGTCGACCGACACGCTGGCCAAGATCAAGCAGTCGGGCGTGATCTCGGTGGGCTATCGCGAGTCGTCGATTCCGTTCTCGTATCAGGCTGACGCGAACACCATCACCGGCTATTCGCAAGAGATCTCCAACATGATCGTGGCGGGTGTGGAAAAGACGGTGGGCAAGAAGCTGCAGGTCAAGCTCACGCCGATTACGTCGCAGAACCGCATCTCGCTGCTGCAGAACGGCACGATCGACTTCGAATGCGGCTCGACCACCAACAACCTCGAGCGCCAGAAGCAGGTGGCGTTCTCGAACAACATCTTCATCTACGGCATGCTGATGCTGGTGAAGAAGGATTCGGGCATCAAGGACTTCCCGGACCTGAAGGGCAAGACCGTGGTGACCACCGCCGGCACGACCGAAGACCGCATCCTGCAGAAGATGAACGGTGAGGCCAAGGATGCCGACAAGATGAACCTGATCCTCGCGAAGGATCACGGTCAGGCGTTCCTGACGCTGGAATCGGGCCGCGCCGTGGCGTTCGTGATGGACGAGCCGCTGCTGTATGGCGAGCGCACCAAGGCCAAGAACCAGGCTGACTGGGTTGTCACGGGCAAGCCGCTGCAGACTGAAACCTACGCTTGCATGATGCGCAAGGACGATCCGGCGTTCAAGAAAGTGGCCGACGACGTGATTGCCGACCTGATGAAGTCGGGCAAGGCGAACGATCTGTACAAGAAGTGGTTCCTGTCGCCGATTCCGCCGAAGGGCCTGAACCTGAACTACCCGATGACGGCCGGCATGAAGGAGCTGTACGCACACCCGAACGACAAGGCCATTCAGTAAGCGGCGTCATCGCGCATGCAAAGCAAACGGGGGACTGTGTCCCCCGTTTTTGTTTGCTCGCTGCCTGAAGGTTCAGGCGGGTTCGCTCCAGGGCGAGCGGATGTCGGCCAGGAAGCGTTGTGCGCGCGGGTGTTGCGGGCGCTGGAAGAAGTCTTCCGGTGTGGCGCGCTCCAGCACCTGGCCCTGGTCCATGAACAGGACGCGGTCTGCCACCTCGCGTGCAAAGCCCATTTCGTGCGTGACGCACACCATGGTCATGCCGTCGCGGGCGAGGTCCTTCATGACCAGCAGCACTTCGTTCACCATCTCCGGATCCAGCGCGGACGTCGGCTCGTCAAACAGCATGACGGGCGGCTTCATGGCCAGGGCGCGCGCGATGGCCACGCGCTGCTGCTGCCCGCCCGACAGCTCACCAGGGTAGGCGCCGGCCTTGTGCGGCAGGCCCACGCGTTCGAGCAGACTCATCGCAAAGTCCTTCGCCTCCTGCGGTGCCATGCGCTTGAGCTGCACCGGCGCGAGCGTGCAGTTCTGCATGACGGTCAGGTGCGGAAACAGGTTGAACTGCTGGAACACGAAGCCGATGCCGCTGCGCAGTTGGTTGACGTCCACGCCTGGCGCATGCACCTCGTGGCCGTTCACGACGATGCTGCCTTTCTGAATGGCTTCGAGCCGGTTCAGCGTGCGAATGAGCGTCGACTTGCCCGAGCCCGACGGCCCGCACACCACCACCACTTCACCCTTGGCAACGGTTTCGTTGATGTCGACCAGCGCGTGGTAATCGCCGTACCACTTGTCGACGTGTTCGATCGTGATCATGTTCATGGTTTGGACGGAGCGCGTGCCGCGAGGCGGCGCTCCAGATAGAACGCCACGCGCGTGAGGCTAAAGCACATGATGAAGTAGCTGATGCCGAGCAGGCCGTACACCTCGGCGGATTTGACCATCACGGCGGTGCTGATCTGCCCCGCCACGAACGACACCTCGGGCAGGCTGATGATGTAACCGAGCGAGGTTTCCTTGATGGTCGAGACAAGCTGGTTGACCAGCGACGGCAGCATGTTGCGCAGCGCCTGCGGCAGGATCACCCGGCGCATGGCCTGCATGTACGACAGGCCGAGCGAGCGGGCGCTCTCCATCTGCCCGCGCGGCAGCGCCTGGATGCCCGCGCGCACGATCTCCGCCAGATAGGCACCGTCGAAAATCACCAGCGCGGTCAGCATGGTGCTGAACTGGTCGGTGCGCTGGCCGGTGACGGAGGGCAGCAGGAAGTACGCCCAGAAGATCACCATCAGCAGCGGCGTGCCGCGCACGATATAGACGAGCGCCGTGGCCGGCCAGCGCAGCGCGGCAATCGGGCTCACGCGGCACAGGCCCAGGATGATGCCCATCGGCAGCGCAAGCACGAGGCCGGCAGACGCCAGCAGGAACGTCAGCGCCAACCCGCCCAGCGGCCCGTTCGGGTATTGGCCGATCAGGTAATAGATACCGTAGGTTTGAATGAGATCGAGCATGGCTACAGCGTCCGCACGGGGTAGCGATGCTGATACCAGGCGGAGAACACCGTGATCGCAATCGAGATGGTCAGATAGGCGGCAGTGGCAAACGCAAACGCCTCAAAGCCGCGGAAGGTGGCGGACTCCACCTGCTGCGCCTGGTACATCAATTCGGCCACGCCGATGACCATCGCGATGCTGGAGTTCTTCCACAGGTTCAACGTTTGGCTGACCAGCGGCGGTACCGTCACGCGCAGCGATTGCGGCAGCACCACCAAGCGCATGGCCTGCAGGAACGAGAGCCCGAGCGCGCGGCTGGCTTCAAGCTGTTCCTTCGGGATCGAGCGGATGCCGCTGCGGATGTCTTCCGCCATGTACGCGGCCGTATAGAGCACGAGCGCAATGACCGCGCTCGCGGCCTCGTAGTTCATGCTGTAGAGCCAATCCCGGATGAACTCCGGCAGGATCTGCGGCGCGCCGAAATACCAGAACAGCATATGGGCGAGCAGCGGCACGTTGCGGATGGCTTCGACGAACGTCTGGCCGATGCCGCGCAGCGGTGCGGCGGGCGACAGGCGCAGCAGCGCGACCACGATGGCAAGCGGAAGGGCCAGCACGAAGGCCAGTACGGAAAGCTTGATCGACAGGAAGAAACCGCTGACAAGCCACTGGTGATACTGCCCAGAGAGCAGCATCGACAAATCAAAATGGGGCATGGAGATTCACCGCCCAGAACGGCGTCTGGGCGGCCCGACCTTTAACGATTAATCAATCTTGTCGGTAGAGATCTTGAAGGTGCGCTGCGGGAAGGCCATCTTTGTGTTCGGGCCGAACCACTTGTCGAACAGCTTCTGTGCCTCGCCGCTCTTTTCCATGCCGAGCAGCACGTCATCCACCTGCTTCTTGAAGGCCGGCTCGCCCTTGCGGATACCCAGTGCGAGGTGTTCGGTCGACAGGTTTTGCGGCAGCAGCGCGTAATCCTTGGCGGCCGGGCCCATCTTGGCCATGTTGCCGATCAGCGTGGTTTCATCGTTCACGTAGGCGACGCCCTTGCCTTGCTGCAGGGCCAACAGTGCCTGCGGGCTGTTGTCGAACGAGACCACATCGGCGTTCTTGATGGTCTTGGCGATGTTGGCTTCCATGGTGGAACCCTTGACGGTCAGCAGCTTCTTGCCATCAAGCTGGGCGAGCGACGTGATGCCGCTGCTCTTCTTCACCATGGCCTTCTGGCCGGTGATGAACGTCGACACCGAGAAGTCGATCTGCGCTTCGCGCTCCTTGTTGTGCGTGAGCGAGGCGGCCAGCAGGTCGACGCGGCCTTGCTGCAGTTCGGGCAGGCGGGCGGCCACGGCCAGCTGCTTGAGCACGGGCTTGACGCCCAGGCTCTTGGCGATGGCGTCGCACATGTCGACGTCGTAGCCGACGATCTCGCGGCTCATCGGGTCTTTCAGGAAGCTGAACGGCTCGTCGGTGCCGAGCACGCCGCAGACAAGCTCGCCCTTCTTCTTGATGTCGGAAACTTGATCAGCGTGCGCAGTGGCGGCGACCAGGGTTGCCGCAGCCAGGATGGCGGCACCTGCAAATTGCGTCAGACGTCGGTTTGTTTTCATCGGATTTCCTCCTTGACGACTTGGGTGGTGAACAGTGTGCGATTCGAGATCGAATCGAGGATCGCCCGCGAGCATACCGGCGTATGCGCGATTTGCATGCGCGGACTTCGGATAACCATATGACGGCGAGCGGAACGCCCAACTATAGTCCATGCCGACGGGGCGCAGATGGCGGTTGGCAGGCAGGGCGGGGTGCAGTGCACAGGCGGGATATTCGGGTTGTGGGGTTGCATGCGTGCAGCCAGGTAAGGCTGGCGCAGCAAGGCAGAGGCCCGGCACATGTTGGATCAAATGAGACTTTGTCTGCCATTAATGACATGGCCGCCGACTGCGCTCCATCAGGGGATTCCCGGGGCGGAGCGTGGACTTAGAGGGTGCCGCAGATCGATTCGTTGATGGGCACGTCGCCGACGGTCTCGTGGTCGTTGCCGCGATAGCGGTAGACCAGGCTCAGGCCCAGGCGCGTGAGGATGCGAACGTCGCCGTTGTTGCAGATGTTCTTCTGCAGGATCGGCACGAAATTCAGCCGAAAGCCTTGCGATGCGGCCGAGTGCGCCGCGTAGTTGGTTAGCGTGATGACGAAGACGAGGTTCTTCTTCTGCGCCAGCGAGCATTGCGCCAGCGAGGTTTCGCGGTCGAGCGGGACGGGGGTGAAGCGGTTGATTTCAGCGCAGGCCTGAGCGAGGGCACGGTCTGCGTTGCGCGCGGGGCCCGTGAGGGCCGGCACGCCGGCGGCGGCCGTGCTGCGACCTGTGGCGGCGCCCACCAGCATGCGGGCCAGCGGCGTCAATTCCTGCATGGCCGTCGCCAGCGTGGTCGATTGGGCCCACACAGGGCTGGACAGCAACGGCAGGGCAAGCGCCAGGATGCACGAAGCGTGCGCCCGGCGTTGGCGGCCTTTCACATCCAGACCGGTGTGAATGGCGGTGTGTTGAGTCACAGACATCCTCTTTGCCCACGGAGCCACAATTTTATTGAAAAAACTGTCGGGATGCGAGGCGCGCAGCGCACTGGGCGCTGCGGCCTTTAACTCAGGTCCGCACCCGCACCATGGCAGAAATACGCTCGGCCGCCTGCTGCAGCGGACCGAGAAACTGCTTCGTCATCTGTTTGCCGGAAGTCCGGTTGGCCTGTCCGCTGATATTCATGGCGGCGATGATATCCCCCGCGCGATTGCGGATCGGCGCCGACAGCGAAATCAGCCCTTCCTCCAGTTCCTGGTCGACCAGCGCCCAACCTTGTTGGCGCACGCCAGCTATGACCTCCTTCAGTGCGTCGACGTCTGTGATGGTGCGTTGCGTGCGCGCCCGCCGGTCCGATTCGCGCAGTGCGATGTCGAGCTCATCCTCGGGCAGGCCTGACAGCAGCACGCGGCCCATCGACGTACAGAACGCAGGCAGGCGGCTGCCGACCGACAGGTTCAGCGCGATGATCTTTTGCGTGGGCACGCGCAGAACGTAGACGATCTCCGTCCCGTCCAATACCGAGGCAGAGCAACTTTCGTGCACCGTCTGCACGAGCTCTTCCATCACCGGCTCGGCCAGGTTCCAGAACGGCATCGAGGTGAGGTAGGCGAATCCGAGATCAAGAATCTTGGGCGTGAGGCGGAAGAGGCGGCCTTCAAAGCTGACATAACCCAGGCTGACCAGCGTGAGCAGGATGCGGCGGGCGCCGGCGCGGGTCAGGCCCGTGGCCTCGGCGACTTCGGAGAGCGTCTGCTCCGGGCGTTCGGCATTGAACGCGCGAATGACGGACAGCCCCCGCGCAAAGGACTGGACATAGGAATCGCTGGGTTTTTCGGTGGACAGTTCGGCAGCAGACATGCAAAGAAAGACAAAAGCGGTGCAGTGGCCTCAAGACTACTGGCATTGCCCCGGTTTCGCTACTCGAACGTCTGATCGGCATGCGTACGCCTTGACACGCTCGGGAAGGGAGGCGTAGATTAGTTCTTGGATCGAACGTAGGTTCGTATAGCGAACAAAAGAGGGAAAGCAAGCGTGGGCCGGACAGCAAAGGTCCTGTGTCGATCCAATCGTCAAACAGGAGACTCGCAGGCCGCCCGGTTGCGGTTCGGCCATGTCCGGCCCCCGCGATGCTCCGACCCGCGCCAGCCATCGAGAATGTGCGGGCGCCCTTGCCGGAGAATGCACGTGATCAACAAGCTTTGTCCGTCTGTGGAGGCCGCCCTGGCCGATATCCCGGACGGTGCCACCATCATGATCGGCGGGTTCGGTACCGCAGGCATGCCATCGGAACTCATCGACGGGCTCATTGCGCATGGTGCGCGTGAGCTGACCATCATCAATAACAACGCCGGCAATGGCGAGACGGGCCTGGCCGCGCTGCTCAAGGCGCGCCGCGTGCGCAAGATCGTCTGCTCGTTCCCGCGCCAGGCCGATTCGTACGTGTTCGACGCGCTCTACCGCGCCGGCGAGATCGAACTGGAACTGGTGCCGCAAGGCAACCTGGCCGAGCGCATCCGCGCCGCGGGTGCCGGCATTGGCGGCTTTTTCTGCCCGACCGCCTATGGCACGCAATTGGCCGAAGGCAAGGAAACGCGCATCATCGACGGCAAGCCGTACGTGTTCGAGCTGCCGCTGACGGCCGACTACGCCCTCATCAAGGCCCTGCGTGCGGACCGCTGGGGCAATCTCGTCTATCGCAAGACCGCACGCAACTTCGGGCCGGTGATGGCGATGGCGGCCAAGTGCACCATCGCGCAGGTCAGCGAGACAGTGGAACTGGGCGAGTTGGACCCCGAGCACATCGTCACGCCCGGAATTTTCGTTAAGCGCGTCGTTCAGCTCGTCTCCGCGCAACCCGCCAAGGAGGCAGCATGAGCGCCGAAACCACCGCCAAGATTCAACGCTGGACGCGCGATCAAATCGCTACGCGTGTGGCGCGTGACATTCCCGATGGCTCCGTCGTCAACCTGGGCATCGGCTTGCCGACGCTGGTGGCGAACCAGCTGCCGGCCGACCGCGAAATCATCCTGCACACCGAGAACGGCCTGCTGGGCATGGGTCCCGCGCCCGCGCCCGGGCAAGAAGACGAAGACCTGATCAACGCCGGCAAGCAGCCCGTCACCATCAAGCCCGGTGCCTCGTTCTTCCATCACGCCGATTCGTTTGCCATGATGCGGGGCGGCCATCTCGACTATTGCGTGCTCGGCGCCTTCCAGGTGTCGGCCGCGGGCGACCTCGCCAACTGGCACACCGGTGCACCCGACGCCATTCCTGCCGTGGGCGGCGCGATGGATCTGGCCATTGGCGCCAAGCGCGTCTTCGTCATGATGGAGCACCAGACCAAGCAGGGCGACAGCAAGATCGTGCCGTCGTGCACGTACCCGCTGACGGGCATCGGCTGTGTCGATACCATCTACACCGACCTTGCAGTCATCGACATCACGCCCGAGGGCCTGGTGGTGCGGGAGATGGCCGACGGCCTCGATTTCGATACGCTGCAGACGATGACGGCGGCGCCGTTGCGTCGTGCCTAGAACCATTGGAGACAGAACCATCATGACCGAAGCCTTTATCTGCGACGCCATCCGGACCCCCATCGGCCGATACGGCGGCAGCCTGTCCACCGTGCGCGCGGATGATCTGGGCGCAGTGCCGCTCAAGGCGCTGATGGCGCGCAACCCGCAGGTCGACTGGACGGCCATCGACGACGTGATCTTCGGCTGCGCCAACCAGGCAGGCGAAGACAACCGCAACGTGGCGCGCATGTCGTCGCTGCTGGCCGGGTTGCCCGACAGCGTGCCGGGCTCGACCATCAACCGCCTGTGCGGCTCCGGCATGGACGCGACCGGCACCGCTGCGCGCGCCATCCGCTCGGGTGAAACCGCGTTGATGATGGCAGGCGGTGTGGAAAGCATGAGCCGTGCGCCGTTCGTGATGGGCAAGGCGGCGAGTGCCTTCTCGCGCGATGCTGCCATCTACGACACCACCATCGGCTGGCGCTTCATCAACCCGCTGATGAAGGCGCAATACGGTGTCGACTCGATGCCCGAAACCGCCGAGAACGTCGCCACCGACTACAAGGTCAACCGCGAAGATCAAGACCGCTTCGCGCTGCGCAGCCAGGCGAGCGCCGCACGTGCGCAGGAAGACGGCACGCTCGCGCAGGAAATCACCCCGGTGACGATCCCGCAGAAGAAGGGCGATTCCATCGTGGTGGATCGCGATGAGCATCCGCGTGCGACCAGCATGGAAGCGCTCGCCAAGCTCAAGGGTGTGGTGCGTCCGGACGGCACTGTTACGGCTGGCAATGCTTCGGGCGTGAACGATGGCGCGTGCGCGCTGCTCCTCGCCAACGAAGAATCTGCTAAGCGGTTTGGCCTGACCCCGCGTGCGCGCATCGTCGGCATGGCCACGGCTGGTGTGCCGCCGCGCGTGATGGGCATCGGCCCGGCACCGGCGTCGCAGAAGCTGCTCAAGCAACTGGGACTGACGATCGATCAGATGGATGTGATCGAGCTGAACGAGGCGTTTGCCGCGCAGGGTTTGGCGGTGACGCGTCAACTGGGCCTGCGTGACGACGATCCGCGCGTCAACCCGAACGGCGGTGCCATCGCACTGGGCCACCCGCTTGGCATGAGCGGCGCGCGCCTGGTGACGACGGCGATGTATCAGCTGCAACGCACGGGCGGGCGCTATGCACTGTGCACAATGTGCATCGGCGTGGGGCAGGGCATTGCCCTGGTGATCGAACGCGTTTGAGTTTGATACGGCCATGACCAGCGGATTGCTTGATCGCGCCTTCTCCACACCGGCCATGTTGGCGGTGTGGTCCGATGCGGCCACGGTGCGCGCGATGCTCGATGTGGAGGCGGCGCTGGCACACGCCGAGGGCGCGGTTGGCGTGATTCCGGCGCAAGCCGTGGCGCCGATTCGCGCGGTGTGCGCCAGCGTAGTGCTGGACTTGGACGCGCTGGGTAACGCCGCTGCCAGCGCGGGCAACCTGGCCATTCCACTGGTCAAGCAACTGACTGCCGCTGTCGCGCAGCACGATGAAAACGCCGCGCGCTACGTACATTGGGGCGCGACGAGTCAGGACATCATCGATACCGGTTTGATGTTGCAGTGGCGGCAGTCGGCTGCGTTGATCGAAGCGGATTTGCAGAAACTGGCCGACGCGCTCGCTGCGCTGGCGCAGCGTCATCGCAATACACCGATGGTGGCGCGCACGTGGCTGCAGCAGGCGCTGCCGACAACGTTCGGGCGCAAGGTTGCGGGCTGGCTGGAAGCCGTGCATCGCGCGCAGGATCGCTTTGCCGCGTTGCGCGCGCACGTGCCCGCGCTGCAGTTTGGCGGGGCGGCAGGCACGCTTGCCAGCCTGGGTGAACAGGCACGTGCTGTCGCTCAAGCGCTGGCACACGAACTTGATCTGCCGCTGCCGACGCTGTCGTGGCACGGCGAGCAGGATCGAATCGCCGACATCGGCACGACGCTCGCGCTGCTGACCGGCACGCTGGGTCACTGCGCGCGCGATCTTTCGCTGATGATGCAGACGGAGGTCGGCGAGGTTGCCGAGCCTTCCGGTGCGGGAAAGGGCGGATCTTCCACCATGCCGCATAAGCGCAACCCGGTCGGTTGCGCAACGGTGCTTGCTGCGGCCACGCGCATGCCCGGCTTGGCGAGCACGCTGCTGGCTGCGCTGCCGCAGGAGCACGAACGCGCGCTCGGCGGTTGGCAGGCGCAGTGGGCGACGTTGCGTGAGATGGCCTGCCTCACGGCCGGCGCGCTCGATCGCATGCGCGAGATGGTCGAAGGTTTGCATGTTGACGCCGCTCGCATGCGCGCGAATCTCGACCTCACGCACGGCCTGATCCTCGGTGAAGCCGTGATGCTGGCGCTGGGTGCAGACATTGGCCGCCTGCAAGCGCATCACGTGGTCGAAGCTGCCAGCCGCAAAGCCGTACAAGAGAGCAGAACGTTGCATGACGTGCTGGCCGAAGACGCCGACGTCCTGCACATCTGGGGCGCGGCCACGCCGCAACGGCTAAGCGCGCTGCTCGATCCCAACCATTACCTTGGCGATGCGGGCGCCGCAGTCGACCGCGTGCTCGCGGAACACGCTCGCCGCCATCCCTGAACACACATTCCACGGAGACACCATGCCCTGGCTTGAACACGACAATGTCCGCCTGTATCACGAATTCGATGATGGGCCCGCCACGGGTAAGCCGGTGCTGGTGCTATCGAACTCCCTGGGCACGAATCTGGGCATGTGGGAACCGCAGCTCGAAGCGCTGCGCCAACACTTCCGCTTGCTGCGCTATGACCAGCGTGGCCACGGCCAGTCGAGCGTGCCCGACGCGCCGTTCGGCGTCGCACAACTTGGCGGAGATGTGCTTGCGTTGCTCGACCACTACAACATTGACCTTGCGCTGTTCTGCGGTCTGTCGATGGGCGGGCTGACCGGCCTGTGGCTGGCTGCACATCACGGCGAGCGCTTCCCGCGCATGGTGGTGACGAACACCGCCGCGCTCATCGGCACGCAGCAGAGCTGGAACACGCGCATCGCGCAGGTCGAGCAAGGCGGTATGGCCAGCATTACGGAAACGGTGCTGGAGCGCTGGTTCACGCAGGGCTATCGCGACGCCAACGCAAGCCGCATCGACATCGTCAAGGCGATGCTGCTGTCGACGCCGGACGCCGGCTACAACGGCAACTGCGCAGCCATTCGCGATGCGGATTTGCGCGCGCAACTGCCGAACATCCGCGTGCCGATGCTGGTGATTGGTGGTACGCACGATATCTCTACGCCAGCCGCGCAGACCAAACTCATTGCGGACGGTGTGCCCGGCGCGCAATACGTCGAGCTTTCCGCCGGCCACCTCGCCAACTGGGAGCAGGCGGACGGCTACACCGAAGCGCTGGTCAGCTTCTTGACGGCCGGCGTGGCACGCGAGGTCGCCCATGGATGATCGCGAACGCTACGCCGCGGGCATGGAAGTGCGCCGCGCCGTGCTGGGCGACGCCCATGTCGACCGTGCCAACGCTGCGCAGACTGAGTTGACCGGACCGTTCCAGGATCTCATCACGCGCTACGCCTGGGGTGAGATCTGGACGCGCCCCGGTTTGCCGCGCCACACGCGCAGTCTGCTGACGATCGCCATGATGGTTGCCCTCGGCCGCGACGGCGAGTTGCGTCTTCACCTGCGTGCTGCCGCCAACAACGGTGTCACCCGCGACGAGATTCAGGAAACGCTGCTGCAGACCGCCATCTACTGCGGCGTGCCGGCAGCCAACCATGCCTTCCACCTTGCGCAGACGGTGTTTGCAGAGATGGACGCCGAGGCCGCTTCCAAGACGTAGACGCAGAATCCACCGTCTCGGGTAGGCGCCATGCAACGCACCGGAAAAATGGCCGCCGGCGTCGCCTGCGCGTGATTGTGAACATTCGGGGCAAGTCGGTTACTTCGTGTTCTTGCGTTTGGCGGGCCGATGGCCGGGCTCCCGCCATTCATCCGCCTCGTCGTTGAACAGAGACGACACTAGCGCGCGGAACCATTGGTTGCGCGTGTCGTTATGGAATTTGCGATGCCAGTGCTGCTTGAGATCGAAGCTCGGCAGCTCCAGGGGTGGTTCCATCACGCAGATGTTGCCGTGCGATTGCATGAACGACAGGCCCACAGCGTGCGGCACCGTCGCAATCAAGTCCGTGCGCGCCAGGATGAACGGAATGCTCATGAAGTGCGGCGTGAGCAGCGTCGGCTTCCGTCGGATGCGCTTACGCTCCAGAAAGCGCTCGTACAGTTCCTGGCTGCGCCCCTCCGCGCGCACCACGGCGTGCCCGTATTCCAAAAACTGCGCCATCGACAGCTTCGTGTTGCCGCCCCGCGTGACGGGATGATCTGCGCGCACGATGCATGTGAAATAGTGCGTGAACAGCCGCTGCTGGAAGAAGTTGTTCTTCTTCAAGTCGGGGAAGTAACCGACGGCCAGGTCGAGCGAACCAGTCTCCAGCGCGCGCTCGATCTGCGCCGGCGGCAGTGATACGGATTGCACCGACGCCCGCGGCGCCTGCCGCGCCATCGCTTCGACAATCCGGGGCAGAAATACCATCTCACCCACGTCCGACAACGAGATCGAAAACGTATGCGTGGTCGTGGCCGGATCGAACGCGCCGGTTTCCAGAATGCCCTGCTGCACGCGCGCCACCACATCGCGCGCTGCCGGAATGAGCGCCAGCGCTCGCGGCGTTGGCTCCATGCCGCGCGAGGTGCGTACGAACAACGGGTCGTCAAACGCGGCACGCAGCTTTCCCAGCGCGGTGCTCACGCCAGGCTGGCTCATGCCGAGCTGTTGCGCGGCCATGCTTACGCTGCGCGCGTCATGCAAGGCCAGCAGGATCGGCAACAGGTTCAGGTCAAAGTCGGGCAGGGTAGACATGGCAATGCACTATCTGAATTGGCGATAAAGTTTATCGCCAATATTGCATTGTGCGATATCAAGGCGCTCGCCAACAATGGTTGCCAGAACGATTCCAAATCCATCCGGAGACAACCAACATGCGCACCCAGGTCGCCATCATTGGCGCGGGCCCGGCAGGCCTTCTGCTCGGGCAGCTTCTGCAACGCAACGGCATCGACGCCGTCATTCTCGAAACCAAGAGCCGCGCGTACGTTGAAGAGCGCATCCGCGCCGGCGTGCTGGAGCAAGGCACGGTCGACGTGCTTAACGAAGCGGGTGTGGGCGAGCGTATGCGGCGCGAAGGGCTGGTGCATCACGGCATCGACCTGCTGTTTGGCGGCAAGCGCCACCGCATTGACCTGACGGCGATGTCGGGCGGCCGCTCGATCACCGTGTATGGGCAGCACGAGGTGGTCAAGGATCTGATTGCGGCGCGCATGGAGCAGGGCGCACCGCTGCTGTTCAATGTGAGCGATGTGTCGGTGCATGACATCGAGTCGGCCACGCCTTCGGTGCAGTTCGTCCACGACGGCGTGCCGCAGACATTGCAATGCGATTACATCGCCGGGTGCGATGGCTTTCACGGCATCTGCCGGCAAGCGATTCCGGCCCAGCGGCAAGCGGTGTTCGAGCGCGTGTATCCGTTTGCCTGGCTTGGCATCCTGGCGGAAGCGGAGCCTGCGGCGGAAGAGCTGATCTACGCGAGCCACGATCGGGGTTTTGCGCTGTTCAGCATGCGCTCACCCAAGATCACGCGGCTCTACCTGCAATGCAAGCCCGATGAGAATCTTGCCGAATGGTCCGATGCGCGCATCTGGGATGAACTCCACACGCGCCTGGAAAACAACGACGGCTGGCGTTTGAAGGAAGGCCCGATCCTGCAGAAGAGCGTCACGCCGATGCGCAGCTTTGTGTGCGAGACGATGCAGTACGGCCGCCTGTTCCTGGCGGGGGACGCCGCGCACATCGTGCCGCCCACCGGCGCGAAAGGCATGAACTTGGCCGTGGCTGACGTTCGCGTGCTGGCTCAGGCGCTCACCGCGCGCTACAAGCAGGAGGACACCGCCCAGCTTGCAGGCTACTCCGAACGTTGCTTGCAACGCGTGTGGCGCGCCGAGCATTTCTCGTGGTGGATGACGTCGATGCTGCATCGCTTTGACGACCACACGCCGTTCATGCAAAAGCTGCAGCGCGCCGAGCTGGACTACGTCACCAGCTCACCGGCCGGGGCCCGCGTGCTCGCCGAAAACTATGTCGGCCTGCCGTTTGCCGATGCGCCGGCCGGTGCGTCGTTGAGTGTGGTCAGTCATTCCAGGGCGGCGTAGTCGTCGGCTTGGACAGCGCAATGCGGGAGACCAGCGGGTGGAAGCCTTGCCCGCGCGAGGCTGTGTAGACCTTCTGCGCGTTGGCCGTCTTCAACGCGTAGTCGATCGTGAAGACAGGCACGTTCCCGGCGCAGTATTTTTGCAGTTGGTCGATCGTCCATTGCGTGTCTTCTGTGCTGGCGGCCTTGTCGCCGCCGGAGGCGCTGCCCCACGCGGCGCCGGCACTGCCGCCGAACCATGTGTCTTCCTGCGAGATGCCGTCGATCATTGCCAGCAGCGTTGAGCCACCGCCGTCGTCAATCAAAGAGGACGCGTTTTGTTGGATCACCGCGAACTGCGGATTGATGGCGCGGCCCGCCGCACGGATCCTGGCAATGAAATCGACCATGGCCTGTGCCGGATCGATGCCAGCCGCCTGGGCTGCGTCCGCCACCGAAGGCTCGGCGTATGCCTCGACCCAATCCAGATAGACGCCATCGAACCCTTCGCGCGCCAGTTGTGCGACAGCGCCGTTCGGCCCGAGCCAGAGCGCTTGCCAGCGCGGATCCCAGAACGCGACGGGGTAATCGCCGGCCCAGCCATCGGGGTCGGCCTTGATGATGAAGTCGGGCGTGCCGGGGCCGTCAGCTGTCGGTGCCTTCCAGCTCGACGTCCAATAGGTACGGAAGTCTTCGGCCTCGCCAATGTCGATGTAAGCGAGCACCTTGCGCGCGGAGCCGTCGGGCTTGGTGCGCAGGCGCGCCACCATGTCGACGGTGTTGAAGTTCTCCAGCCCTTTGACGGTGTTGTTGGCCTCGATGACCAGCATGTCGTACGGCTGCGCGTCCAGCGCATCGATCTGCGCGCCGGTGGTCATGCCCTGCAACTGATACATCCACGTCTGCACGCCTGCCAGCGGCGAGGTGCCGTTGACACCGCAAGCGGGAGTGGTGGTTGCGGCTGCCGCAGTTGCCGTTTTCGACTGAGGTTTCGCGGCATTGGAAACAACCCTGGCTTGCGGGCTCGATGACGAACCACCGTCGCCGCCGCCACAGGCAGACAACATTAGCCCGGCACATGCCAGGGCAATCGGACAGATCAGGCGCATTGTCATTCTTGAAAGGGTTGGGAGCGGGTGCCTTGCTCTGAGCGTGCGCATCGGTTTGGATGCCACGGCAAGCTCCGATCCACGCTAGCACAATCGGATGGCGTTGCACCGTGCGGCGGGGCGTGACGTTCTGAAACTTCTTTAGACCAGCGTTCCTCATCACTTCGGACCTCCTTTCCATGGCCGATGGGTCTGTGCATGCCGTGCCGTGCCCGAAGTCAAACGTTGCCGTCGCTTTCATCGCCATGCAAAACGCACGGGTGTATAGTCAGACAGCACTCGACGTTCAAGAAGGGGGCATTTCAGATGGACACTTCGCCGGCGGGCCAATACAAAGGCTTCGACATTTATCCGTTGGCTTTCCAACATGAACGCACGGCACGCTGGCCCGAGGCCAGGGAAGATCGCAGCTACAACGCAGCCGTGATGATCTGTCGGGCGGGGGAGTCGCCCGAACCCGGGCAGACGCAGGTCTTCCGACTCTCAGGGGATCGACAATTCAGCAATGTGGGTGCTGCACGCATTGCAGCGCTGCGCTTTGCTGAGAGCATCATCGATGGCGACGTGCCTGAACTGTCTCTTCCTGCCGACGGCGCCTGAACCCGCCGAACCTCCCCGTGGTAGAATAGCGGGCGAATCCGGCTCGCCGCCGCGCCAATCATGGCCGGTGGCGGCTGAGTCCAGCACCGGGGAATACCCCGCGCCGAGTCGGGCGGCGCGCATCTGCGACCGCCACCCATCCTCGCTCTCGCTTGCACGAAACGGCGCGCGCCATTGGCGGGCGCGATTTGTGTTCCGTGCAACTCGGTACCCCCCAAGCCCGCTGTCCGGGCAGATGATCGCGGCGTACCGCTGCATGCTCCTAGATGCGTGTGGCGTGGTTCGGGTGGGTCATCACATCATTGCAACCATCGGCGCAGCCGCGTGCTGCATACAAAGGAACGAGTTTGGCCAAGGAAGAACTGATTGAATTTGAAGGGGTGGTGTCCGAAGCACTACCCGACAATCGTTTTCGCGTGCAGTTGGAAAACGGCGTGGAAATCTGGGCTTACGCATCGGGCAAGATGCAGAAGCACCGTATCCGCATTCTCGCGGGCGACCGCGTGAAGCTGGAGATGTCGCCGTACGACCTCACGAAGGGTCGCATCAACTACCGGCACAAGTAAAAACGGCTGTGCCGCCAAGACGTCCACCCCGTGGGCGTTTCGAAGAACCGCGTGTCTGCCCGACCCGCGGTTTTTTTATTATTGCTGCGTAAGCAGCGTTAAATTTCGTTGATCTGCCTACAACATCCGGTATCATGCCGCTTGGCTGCCAACGGGGGGAACACAGTTGGCAGTCAACTGAAGTGCAGGGCTTGTCACATTATCAAGCCGCGTGCCACCCTCGGGTGAGCTCGCGCCAGCTGTACCAGTCCACTCAATAAGCGCACGGCCGTTGATCGATCCATCGACTCAGCAGGACCTCTAATCGCGCATCCATTCGCCGACCGGGGCGTCATCTGACGCTCGCACCCGTTCGGTGTTCAGTGTGTCAAAGGAGTCACACCACATCGGGATACCGCACAGGTAGGACGGCGCTTGTCCATCGCAGTACTGGGCGTAACGTTTTTTGCGTCCGAGGGAATAGAAAATCACAATGTTGGAAACCAAAAAAGCAGCACAGAGGGCGGCGCGCATGAGCCTGCGCGCTTTGGTGGGTCTGGCGGCAGCAACAACGCTGACAGGCCTGGGAATACAAGCCGCCTCGGCGCAGGCCACGCGCCCGAAGGCTCCCATCTACGGCGTCACGCTTGATGACGTCAGCAAAATCAATGCGATCGTGGCCTCGCTCACGCACCTGCCGTACAAGCCGACCGTGC
The DNA here is from genome assembly GCF_052950655.1 of Ralstonia sp. VS2407. Lineage (NCBI taxonomy): Bacteria > Pseudomonadati > Pseudomonadota > Betaproteobacteria > Burkholderiales > Burkholderiaceae > Ralstonia > Ralstonia sp. VS2407. The sequence continues at coordinate 245,902 of NZ_JBRFVG010000004.1, read as the reverse complement.
GCGTGGTCTTTGACCCGGGTACATCGGCCGCCGACTACTACGCGCCGCTGGTCAAGCTTCATCAAGTCGCCTACGTGATGGGCGAAGTGATGGATTCGTACTATTTCCCTGTCGACCCGACTACTTACAGCGCACGCACTAACGAGTTGGTGAGCACGCTGAAAAATGTCGTGGATGTATGGGAAATCGCCAATGAAATCAACGGCGAATGGCTGCGTGCCAATCCGAGTGGTCCGACCACGACGGCAACGTCGCAGGAACAACAGATCGGTCAGATGGTCGGCAATGCCTACGACATCGTGAAGGGCGCGGGTGGCCTGGTGTCGGTGACGATGTACTACAACGACGATGGCAAGGGCACCAACTGCTACGAACTGTCGATGGACTCATGGCGCACCTGGGCGACTAATTTCTTGCCGTCCCGTGTGCTCCAAGGTGCCGACTACGCACTGTTTAGCTACTACCCGTACCAGGACTGCCCAGGATTGAATCCGTCGTGGGCAAACGATTTCAAGTTGCTTGAAAGCATCTTCCCGGTCGCGAAGGTGGGCTTTGGTGAGATTGGCACGTCCAGCATCTCGGCGCCGACCTCCGTACAGCAGAATCTGATCAAGTCGTACTACCCCATGGGTACCACCACGATGGCAGCCGATCCGCGCTTTATCGGCGGCTACTTCTGGTGGAACTACGTTGAGCAGATGCTGCCGTACAGCACCAGCACGTACTGGAGCCTGCTGAACAACACCATCAAACCGCTGACGGCACCGCAATAAGAAGGGCTGCAGCCTCTCCTCGCAAAAGGGTGGAACTCCGCGCCGGACGGACGGGACACGATCCGGCAACAAAAAACCCGCGTCAGCTCACGCTGCGCGGGTTTTTTCCATGGCGACGCGCCTATCGGCTCAGCCGCGCGCGGCCAGATAGGCTCGGAAGTCGTCAGCGACTTCCTTGTGCTTGAGCGCCAGCTCCACCGTTGCCTTCAGGTAGCCGAGTTTGCTGCCGCAGTCGTAGCGCACGCCTTTGTAGCGATAGGCGAGCACCTGCTCGGCGGACAGCAGCGACTGGATGGCATCCGTGAGCTGCAGTTCCCCGCCCGCGCCGGGTTTGAGGTTGCGGATGTGATCAAAAATGCGCGGCGTGAGGATGTAGCGGCCGACCACCCCTAGGTTGGACGGCGCGTTTTCCGGCGCCGGCTTTTCGACGATGCCCGACATCTTGATCACGCTACCGTCTTCTTCCCACGGCCGGCCATCGACCACGCCGTACGAACGGCTCTGCTCGCGGTCGATCTCTTCCACGCCAATGACCGAGCAGTTGTAGTGCTCATACAGGTCGACCATCTGCTTCATGACGGGCGGGTCGCCGTCCAGCAGATCGTCAGCCAGGATGACTGCGAACGGCGCGTCGCCCACGAGCTTCTCGGCACATTGCACGGCATGGCCCAGGCCCAGCGCTTCCGGCTGGCGCACGTAGAAGCAATCCACATGCGACGGCTTGATCGAACGTACGACCTCGAGCAGGGCAGTCTTGTGCTTGGCTTCCAGTTCCGCTTCCAGTTCGTACGCCTTGTCGAAGTGATCTTCGATGGCGCGCTTGCTGCGGCCCGTGACGAAGATCATCTCGGTGATCCCGGCGGCCATGGCTTCTTCCACGGCGTACTGGATCAGCGGCTTGTCTACGACCGGTAGCATTTCCTTCGGGCTGGCCTTGGTGGCCGGCAGAAAGCGGGTTCCGAGCCCCGCGACGGGGAAAACGGCTTTGGTGACGCGTTGCATCGTGGTTTCCTTGATATCGATTGTTCCGGGCGCTCAGGCGGCTTGAACCGGTAGCCGTGCGATCTGGGCCTCCAGCTTGGCCAGCGTGGCTTTGAAATCCGTCACGCGCTTTTGTTCCTGTTCCACCACGGCGGCCGGCGCGCGGGCGACGAACGATTCGTTGCCGAGCTTGGCTTCGCACTTGGTAATCTCGCCGCGCAGGCGGTCGATTTCCTTCGACAGGCGCGCATGCTCGGCAGCCACGTCGATCTCGATCTTCAGCAGCAGCTTGCTCTCGCCGACGATGGCGACCGGTGCGCCGGCGCCGTCCTGCTCCATGGCGGCCGCATCCGTGTAGACCTTCACTTCAGACAGCTTGCCCAGCGCCTGCACGTACGGTGCCGCCACCTGCAGGAATTCGGCTTCGCCATTGGCGTACAGCGGCACGCGCTGCGCCGGGGAAATATTCATCTCGCCGCGCAGGTTGCGACAGGCGTCCACCAGCGCCTTCAGTTGGTGCACCCACTGCTCCGCCTGTTCGTCGATCTTGGACAGCACGGCGCGCGGGTATTCCTGCAGCGCGAGGCTTTCGGTGCCGTCGCCCTTGGCGCGGCCAGCCATCGGCGCAACCTTCTGCCAGAGTTCTTCGGTAATGAACGGAATGATGGGGTGCGCCAGGCGCAGCACGGTTTCCAGCACACGCAGCAGCGTGCGGCGCGTAGCGCGTTGCTGGGCCGGCGTGCCGGTCTGGATCTGCACCTTGGCCAGTTCAAGGTACCAGTCGCAGTATTCGTCCCAGACGAATTTGTAGATGGCGTTGGCGATGTTGTCGAAGCGGTAGTCGGCAAAGCCTTTTTCCACTTCAGTTTCCACGCGCTGCAGCAGCGAGACGATCCAGCGGTCGGCCTGCGAGAAATGCAGGTAGCCTTCTGGGCCGCAATCGCCGACGCATTCCTGCACGCCGCAGTCCTGGCCTTCGGTGTTCATCAGCACGAAGCGCGTGGCGTTCCAGAGCTTGTTGCAGAAGTTCCGATAGCCCTCGCAGCGGCCCGGGTCAAAGTTGATGCTGCGGCCAAGCGTGGCGAGCGAGGCGAACGTAAAGCGCAGCGCGTCGGCACCGAATGCGGGAATGCCTTCGGGGAATTCCTTGCGCGTGCGCTTCTCGACTTTGGGCGCGTCCTTCGGGCGGCGCAGGCCGGTCGTGCGCTTGGCCAGCAGCGGCTCCAGCGCGATACCGTCGATCAGGTCCACCGGGTCGAGCGTGTTGCCCTCGGACTTGCTCATCTTCTTGCCTTCCGAATCGCGGACGAGGCCGTGCACGTAGACGGTGTGGAAGGGCACTTCGCCGGTGAAGTGCAGGGTCATCATGACCATGCGCGCCACCCAGAAGAAGATGATGTCGTAGCCCGTGACCAGCACGGTGGAGGGCAGGAAGTGCTTCAGTTCCGGCGTATCGGCCGGCCAGCCCAGCGATGAGAACGGCACCAGCGCCGACGAGAACCACGTGTCGAGCACGTCGTCGTCACGCGTGAGTGCGCCGGTGTAGCCCTTAGAAGCTGCCTGGGCCTTGGCTTCCTCTTCGGTGCGACCAACATACACATTGCCAGCTTCGTCGTACCACGCCGGAATCTGGTGACCCCACCAGAGTTGGCGCGAGATGCACCAGTCCTGGATGTTGTTCAGCCACTGGTTGTACGTGTTGACCCACTGCTCGGGCACGAGCTTGATCTTGCCGCTCTGCACGGCGTCCAGCGCGACTTCAGCGATGGAGCGGCCCGGGAAGCGCGTGCCTTCGGGCGCCGGTTTGCTCATGGCGACGAACCACTGATCCGTCAGCATCGGCTCGATGACGACGCCGGTACGGTCGCCGCGCGGCACCATCAGCGTGTGTTGCTTGACTTCAGCCAGCAGGCCCTGCGCCTCGAGGTTCTCGACGATCTTCTTGCGCGCGTCGAAGCGATCCAAGCCGGCATAGGCTGCGGGGGCATCGGCAACGATCTTCGCGTCGAGCGTCAGGATCGACAGTTGCGGCAACTTGTGGCGCTGGCCCACCGCGTAGTCGTTGAAATCGTGGCCAGGGGTCACCTTGACAACGCCGGTGCCGAACGCGCGGTCGACGTATTCGTCAGCAATCACGGGGATCTTGCGATCGGTCAGCGGCAGGTGAACGAACTTGCCGATGAGGTGCGCGTAGCGCTCATCCTCGGGGTGCACCATCACGGCCGTGTCGCCGAGCATCGTCTCGGGGCGGGTGGTGGCCACCGTCAGGTGGGTCAGGCCGCCAACGGCGTCCGGTTCGGCCAGCGGATACCGGATGTGCCACAGCGAGCCTTCTTCTTCCTCGCTCACCACTTCCAGGTCGGACACGGCGGTGCCCAGCACCGGGTCCCAGTTGACCAGGCGCTTGCCGCGGTAGATCAGGCCCTGCTCATACAGGCGCACGAAGACGTCGCTGACCGCGCGCGACATCTTCGGGTCCATCGTGAAATATTCGCGCTCCCAGTCGATCGAGGCGCCCATGCGGCGCACCTGGCGCGTGATGGTCGAGCCCGATTGCTCTTTCCATTCCCAGACCTTCTCGACGAACTTCTCCCGACCCATGTCATGGCGCGACACGCCTTGGGCGTCCAGCTGGCGCTCGACAACGATCTGTGTGGCGATGCCCGCGTGGTCGGTGCCCGGCACCCACAGCGTGTTGGCGCCCGACATGCGCGCGTGGCGCGTCAGGCCGTCCATGATGGTCTGGTTGAACGCGTGGCCCATGTGCAGCGTGCCCGTCACGTTCGGCGGCGGGAGCTGGATACAGAAGTCGGGCTTGCCGGCTTCGAGCGTCGCGCGGGAGACGCCCATCGCTTCCCAGGCCGCGCTCCACTTCTGCTCGATGGTGGCGGGTTCGAAACTCTTGGCGAGGGACTGGTTTTGATCGGTCATGCTGACGGGGCGCAGTGGGCGCAAAAAGACGTTTGGCCCAGGAAAATGGCGGGCGAAAGCTTGGAATTATACGGCGTGTCGATGTCCGGCACGGGCGAAGCGGCGAATGCGGCCGGTATAATTTCAGGATTCTGCCGAGGCTCCTCCCGCATGTCCGACCTGCTCGCCAATCTGAACCCCGAACAACGCGCTGCCATCACGCTTCCCGATGAAGCGGCGCTGATCCTGGCGGGGGCGGGCAGCGGCAAGACGCGCGTGTTGACCACCCGCATCGCGTGGCTGATCCAGAGCGCGCGCGTGTCGCCCTCAGGTGTGCTGGCCGTCACGTTTACGAACAAGGCGGCCAAGGAAATGACGGCCCGCCTGCAGGCCATGCTGCCGATCAACACGCGCGCCATGTGGATCGGCACGTTCCACGGTCTGTGCAACCGGTTGCTGCGCGCGCATTACCGTGATGCCGGTTTGCCGCAGACGTTCCAGATCTTGGATACGCAAGACCAGCTCTCCGCCGTCAAGCGCCTGCTCAAGTCGCTCAATATCGACGACGAGAAATTCCCGCCCAAGAATGTCCAGTACTTCATCAATGGCGCCAAAGAGCAGGGCCTGCGCGCGGGCGATCTGGAAATCGCTAACGAATACGACCGCCGCATGGCCGATCTCTACGCCGCTTACGACGCGCAATGCCAGCGCGAAGGCGTGGTCGATTTTGCAGAGCTGCTGCTGCGCTGCTACGAACTGCTGCGCTACAACGATGCCATCCGCGCGCACTACCAACGGCGCTTCAAGCACATCCTGGTCGACGAGTTCCAGGATACGAACAAGCTGCAATACGCCTGGCTGAAGATCCTCGCCGGCCTGGGCGAGCCTGGTGTCACGCCCAACGCCATCTTTGCCGTGGGCGACGATGATCAGAGCATCTATGCGTTTCGTGGCGCCAACGTCGGCAACATGGTCGACTTTGAGCGCGAATTCCGCGTCGAGCACCGGATCAAGCTGGAACAGAACTACCGCTCGCACGGCCATATCCTCGATACCGCTAACCACCTGATCTCGCACAACACGCGTCGGCTGGGCAAGAACCTGCGCACGGATGCCGGCCATGGCGAGCCCGTACGCGTCTATCAGGCCGCCACCGACGGGCAGGAAGCCGGCTGGATCGTCGAGGAAATCCGCGACCGCATTGCCAGTGGCACGGCGCGTTCCGAAATCGCCATCCTGTATCGCAGCAACGCGCAGTCGCGGGTGATCGAGCACGCGCTGTTTTCCGCCGGCATCGCCTACAAGGTGTATGGCGGCCTGCGCTTCTTCGAGCGTGCGGAAATCAAGCACGCGTTGGCGTATCTCCAGCTTCTTGAGAATCCCGACAATGACGCCGCGTTTGGCCGCGTGGTGAACTTTCCTGCGCGTGGCGTGGGGGCGCGTTCGCTGGAGCAGCTGCAGGATGCGGCGCGACTGTACGGCATTTCGCTCGCGGCATCGGTGCCGTATCTCACCGGGGCGGCGGGCACCAAGTTGTCGGCGTTTGTGCGTCTGATTGAGCAGATGCGTGCCGACACGCGCCAGATGACGCTGCCCGAAATCGTCCAGCACGTCATTCATGCCAGCGGCCTGATCACGCATTACCAGGGCGAGAAGGAGGGCCAGGACCGCATCGAAAACTTGCAGGAACTGGTGACCGCCGCCCAAGCCTTCGTTGCCGAAGAAGGTTATGGCGTGGATGCGATTGCCACCGCGCTGCCCGTGCGCCACGATGCGATGCTTCGCATCGAAGGCGGCGAGATCGATACCGTTTCTGAACTCGTGCTCGACGAGACGCCCGCGGAGATGACACCGCTGGTCGCGTTTCTCACGCACGCCTCGCTAGAGGCTGGCGACAACCAGGCGCAGGCCGGCCAGGATGCCGTGCAGATGATGACCGTGCATGCGGCCAAGGGGCTGGAATTCCACGTCGTTTTCATCACCGGACTGGAAGAGGGTCTGTTCCCCCACGAAAACAGCCAGATGGAGAAGGACGGCCTGGAGGAAGAGCGCCGCCTGATGTACGTGGCGATTACCCGGGCCCGCGAGCGGTTGTATCTTTCGTTCGCGCAAAGCCGCGTGCTGCATGGTCAGATCCGCTACCACATCCGTTCACGCTTCTTTGACGAACTGCCCGAAGAGACGCTGAAGTGGCTGACGCCGCAGCAGTCGGGTTATCAGGCCACCCGCCGTGTGCAAGGCGATTCCGCCTGGGGCAAGGATTGGTTCAAGCGCCCCGAGCGCGGCGATGACGACGCCTACACTGGCCGCCCGACCGGCGGCATGGACACCGGCAAGAACTACGCTGACGCCAAGCGTGCAGAGGCGACGGGCTTCCGCGTGGGCCAGTCGGTGTTCCACAACAAGTTCGGGGAAGGCGTCATTACGACGCTGGAAGGCGAGGGCGCCGAGGCGCGCGCCCAGATCAAGTTCAACCGCCACGGCGTGAAGACGCTGGCGCTGGGCATCGCCAAGCTGGACCCGATCAACTGAGCGCCGATCGGGTCATCGCGCCTGATCAGGCGACCATGTCAGTCGTCTGGCCGGCCGCTTGCGTCACGTTGAAGCAGCCGCGGTAGGTGGCGTAGAACGAGCAGTACAGCACCGCCATCACCAGAATCCGGTACGGCGTGGCGATGATGGGGGCGATGTTGTTGGCGCCGCTCGACGCGAACAGCGCATCGATGAACAGCGGCACGGCGATCAGCAAAATTGCGACCAGCACGCCGTACGCGATGAACGCCGCGCGGTTGCGCCATACGGCCATCCAGCTGAAGAACAGCGCCTTGCCCACCGGAATGCCGTGCCATGCGACCAGCAGCGGCGCAAACCAGAACAGCACTGCCACGGGGATGTACAGCACCGAGCCCATCACCATGGCGAGATAGAACTCGCGGATGGCATCAGCGGTGAGCGGTTTGTCGCTGACCACGGTCATGAGCGTGTCGACATCCACCATCGTCATCAGCACGCCGCTGACCACGAGTACCAGCACGCCATAGATGCCGCCGAGCTTTAGCAGGCTGCGCATCGCATCCTTGCCGTACGCACGAAAGCCGGCGATGAGCGACGCAGGCCCCACGCGCTTGCCAGCAACCGTATCGCGGCAGGCCGACATGAAGCCAACAAAGATAGCCGGATTCACCAGCAGGATGGCGAACACACCAATCGGCGGCACCAGCAGCATCAGCAGGTTGACCGCAAACAGGTAGATGAACAGCAGCAGCAAGAATCCGATCGGGTTCTTGCGAAACAGCCACGCACCCTGGCGCAGCCAGACGTAGCCTTGCTTGGCCGGTACTTCAATCAGTTGCATGGTTGGGGAAGATCCAGAGTCAGGGCGCCCGCGCCAACCCGTTCACGGAGCACGCGCTCAAAGTGGGTGGGGTCATGCGGTTTGAGCAGTTCGGCGTCGCGCGGCAGATAGAAATCCCACAGGCGCGAGACCCAGAAACGATAGGCTGCGGCGCGCAGCATGTCTTGCCAGTGCCGTGCCTCAGCGTCGGTGAAGGGCCGCACGGCGTGATACGCGTGGAGCATGGCCCGTGCCCGATCATCATCCAGCACGCCCGTGGCCAAGTCGATGCACCAGTCGTTCACGGTGACGGCCACGTCGAAGAGCCACTTGTCGACACCGGCAAAGTAAAAATCGAAGAAGCCACCCAGGCGTTCCGGCTGGCCATCGGCGGCCGGCTCGAACAGCACGTTGTCGCGGAAGAGGTCGCAATGGCACGGGCCTTCGGGCAGCGCGGCGTAGTCGGCGCTGGCGAAGAAGCGTTGCTGATGCGCGAGTTCGCCTTCCAGCAGCGCGCGCGTGTCGCCGTGCACGAAGGGTACGACGTCGGGCACGACTTCGTTCCACCACGGCAGGCTGCGCAGATTCGGCTGATGGCGTGGGTAGTCGCGTCCGGCCAGATGCATGCGCGCGAGCATGTCGCCGACGATGGCGCATTCCGACACCGTGGGCGCCAGGTTCGAGCGGCCCGCCAGACGCGTCACGATGGTCGCCGGCTTGCCGTTGAGCGTGCGCAGAATCTCGCCGTCGCGCCCCGGAATCGGGGCCGGCACGCTGATGTCGTGCTGCGCCAGATGCTGCATCAGATACAGGTAGAACGGCAGTTGCTCAAGCGTCAGTCGCTCGAACAGGGTGACGACGTATTCGTGCGTCTGCCCATCTTTTTCCGTGGTCAGGAAGAAGTTGGAGTTTTCGATCCCGGAGGGGATGCCGCGAAATGCGCGCACGGCGCCCACATCGTATTGATCCAGCCAGAGAGCGATCTCGGCGTCGGAGACCGGGGTGAAAACAGCCATGCTTCAGGAATGGGAAACGGGTGGAGGGAAATGCAACCGGCCCACCATGGAGCCGGCTTGCAGGCGCCGCGCTCGCGGCACAGGCTTAGAACTTCAGGACGTTGACTGAGGGCACACGATCGATATTGCCGCGCTCACGAATGCGCGGCGAGCTGTCTTCGGGCTTGCTCATGTTGTAGGAGGTGCCCATGCCCGATTTGACATGGATGTCCGGTGCCTGACCCTTCTGGAAGCGGTATTCCTCGACTTGCGTACCGTCGTTGTCGCGGTAGTCGAAGCTCGGTTTGACGCGCTCGTTGTGGATCGCGCCGTGGGTCGGCTTGGAAATCGGCTGATTGTTGATCGCTTTAACGTCCGGCAGGTCCAGGCCGGCGCTGTCGGAAGTCACTTCGGCGTGCGCGGGCAGGGCGAGGCAAAAAACGGCGCCTGCCAGCAGCCCAGCGTGGCGCATCAGACGCGCGGCATTGGCAAAGCCGGAGTGGACGGGGGCGGACGGGTGAAGCAGCGAATCCATCATGGACTCCGGCGGGTGATCTGAGACCCTACATTCTAGCAGTCCAGCCTCCCGCCATCGTCCGTTCGCGTGGCGCGAAATGCCACACCCAAGGTTACAGATAGAACATTTCTTCCTTGGGCGGAATCGGCGAGGTACCTTCGCGCTTTTCGTAGAACTCGTAGACGGCATCGAGCGCGTCCTTGGGTTCGTCGACGATGCGCATGATGTCCAGGTCGTGCTCGGCAATCAGGCCCATTGGCAGCAGCGTGAAGCGGAACCAATCCAGCAGGCCCTTCCAGAAATGGCTGCCGAACATGACCACCGGCACACTGCGCGATTTGCCGGTCTGGACAAGCGTGAGCACTTCAGCCAGTTCATCGAGCGTGCCGAAACCGCCGGGCATGACGATGAACGCATCCGAGTTCTTCACGAAGGTGACCTTGCGTGTGAAGAAATGGCGGAAGCGCATCGAGATGTCCTGGTATCGATTGCCTTGCTGTTCGTGCGGCAGTTCGATGTTCAGGCCGACGCTGGCCGACTTGCCGGCGTGCGCGCCCTTGTTGGCCGCTTCCATGATGCCGGGGCCGCCGCCGGAGATGACGGCGAAGCCCGCATCCGAGAACAACCGGGCGATTTCGATGGTGCGTTCGTAGTACGGCGAATCCTCGCGCAGGCGCGCGCTGCCATAGATCGAGACGGCCGGACGGATCTCCGAGAGGTACTCGGTCGCCTCGATGAACTCTGCCATAATCGTGAACATCTGCCAGGAGGCGCGCGCTTTCTTTGCGGTAGCGCGTTCTTCGTCGGCGAGTGCCCGCAGGCTGGGGATCATCTTGCGATCGGTACGGCCGTGTGACACGTCAGCTTTGGGCTCGTGTTCAACGCCCACTGTCACGTTGACGTCCATGTCGGCGGTGGTGGCCTGGCGCGAGGGGCTCACTCCGGTCAGTTCAGCCGCCGAAACCTCCGTCGCGGAAGCACCAGCAGCCTGCTTTGCCAAGTCGCCTTCAGCAGAAGCGCCATTATCGGAAACGCCTTTTGGCGTGCCAGTCACTTTAGAGTCCATGGGAATGTCGGAAAGTCAAGAAACGCTGTTGCTCGTCGATGGCTCGAGTTATCTGTACCGTGCCTATCACGCACTGCCCGACTTGCGAAACGGAGAAGGGTTTCCTACGGGGGCCATCTACGGCATCGTGAACATGCTGCGCAAACTGCGCAACGACTACCCGGCCAAGTATAGCGCCTGCATTTTCGACGCCAAAGGCAAGACCTTTCGCGACGACCTCTATCCGGCCTACAAAGAACATCGCGCACCCATGCCCGATGACCTGCGCGCGCAGATCGAACCGATCCACGAAGCCGTGCGGGCATTGGGTTGGCCCATCCTGGTGGTCGAAGGTGTCGAGGCCGACGACGTGATCGGTACCCTGGCCGAACGGGCGGCTCGCGAAGGCGTCCGGACCATCGTCTCAACGGGTGATAAGGACCTCGCCCAACTGGTGAATGACCATGTCACGCTGGTCAACACCATGACCAACGAAACGCTCGACCCGGCCGGCGTGCAAGCCAAATTCGGCGTGCCGCCGGAGCGCATCGTCGACTATCTCTCGCTGATTGGCGACACCGTGGACAACGTGCCCGGTGTGCCGAAGGTGGGCCCGAAAACCGCGGTGAAATGGCTGACGGAGTTCGGCTCGCTCGACAACGTCATCGCGCGCGCGGGCGAGATCAAGGGCGTGGTGGGCGACAACCTGCGCAACACGCTCGAGTGGCTGCCGAAGGGCCGTGAACTGCTGACCGTGAAGCTCGACTGCGACCTCAGCAAGGAAGTGCCGACGTTCGACGCGCTGATCGACGGCGGCGAAGACAAATCCAAACTCGTCGATTTCTTCTCGCGTTATGGCTTCAAGACGTGGCTGCGTGAGGCTTCCGGCGATGCTCTGCCCGATACGCGAAGCGTGGGCGCCGCGCGCAAGGCCGCGACGCCGGTGAAGAACTACGCCGGCGAGGCTGCACAACTGCAGGCCCAGGCCAACCTGTTCGATGTGGAAGCGCCGCCCGACGAGATCAAGTATGAGACGGTGACGACCGAAGCGCAGCTCGAATCGTGGATGCAGCGTCTGGATGAAGTGGACCTCGTCTGTATCGATACCGAGACGACATCCATCGACCCGATGCTCGCGCAGTTGGTAGGCATTTCGCTGTCGGTCAAGCCGGGCGAGGCTTGCTACATTCCGGTGGCGCATCGCGGCCCGGATGTGGCCGGGTTTGATGCAGCGGCGCAGCTCTCGCGAGACACCGTGCTCGCGCGCATGAAGCTGTGGCTTGAAGATGAATCGCGCAAGAAGGTCGGCCAGCATCTGAAGTACGACGCGCATGTGTTTGCCAACCATGGCATCGCGCTGCGCGGCATCGAGCACGACACGATGCTCGAATCGTATGTGCTGGAATCTCACCGCAATCACGGCATGGACGCGCTTGCCGAGCGCGTGCTGCACTTGAAGACGATCACCTACGAAGCGGTGTGCGGGAAGGGTGCATCGCAGATCGGTTTTGATGAGGTGCCGCTCGATCGCGCGACCGAGTATGCGGCGGAGGACGCCGATATCACGCTGCGTCTGCATCGCACGCTGTTCCCCAAGGTGGCCGAAGACGACAAGCTGCGCTACGTCTACGAGCAGATCGAAATGCCGACCTCCATCGTGCTGCAGAAAATGGAGCGCAACGGCGTGCTGATCGATGCCGAACGCCTGGCCAGGCAGAGCAACGAGCTGGGCCTGCGCCTGATCGATCTGGAGGCCGAGGCGCACAAGCTTGCCGGGCAGCCGTTCAATCTCGGCTCGCCCAAGCAGATCGGTGACATCTTCTTCAACCAGATGAAGCTGCCGGTCATCAAGAAGACCGCGAGCGGCGCGCCGTCGACTGACGAAGAAGTGCTGCAGAAGCTGGCCGAAGACTACCCCCTGCCGAAGCTGCTGCTCGATTATCGGGGCCTGGCCAAGCTCAAGTCCACCTACACCGACAAGCTGCCCAAGATGGTCAACCCGCGCACTGGCCGCGTTCACACCACCTACGGTCAGGCGACGGCGGTGACAGGGCGCCTGGCCTCGACCGATCCGAACCTGCAGAACATTCCAGTGCGCACGGAAGAAGGGCGACGCATCCGCGAAGCGTTCATCGCGCCGGAGGGCAGCGTGATCGTGTCGGCCGACTACTCGCAGATCGAACTGCGCATCATGGCGCATCTGTCGCAGGACGAAGGCCTGATGCGTGCGTTCCGTGAGGGCCAGGATGTGCACCGCGCAACGGCAGCCGAAGTGTTCAACGTGACGCCGCTGGAGGTTTCGCCCGACCAGCGCCGTGTGGCCAAGGTCATCAACTTCGGTCTGATCTACGGCATGAGCGCGTTCGGCCTGGCGAGCAACCTGGGCATCGGGCGCGACGCTGCCAAGCTCTATATCGATCGCTACTTCGCCCGCTACCCCGGCGCCGCGAGCTACATGGACCAAACTCGCCAGAGCGCGCGCGAGCAAGGCTACGTGGAGACCGTCTTCGGCCGTCGCCTGTGGCTGCCCGACATCAATGGCGGCAACGGCCCGCGCCGCCAGGCTGCCGAGCGCGCCGCCATTAATGCGCCGATGCAAGGCACGGCGGCTGACCTGATCAAGCTGTCGATGTTGGCTGTGCAAGGTTGGCTCGAAGCCGAGGCGATGCGCTCGCGCTTGGTCATGCAGGTGCACGATGAACTGGTTCTGGAAGTTCCGCAGGACGAATTGGCCGTGGTGCGCGAGCGTCTGCCCGAGCTCATGTGCAGCGTCGCAACGTTGCGCGTGCCCCTGGTGGCCGAAGTGGGTGTAGGCGCCAACTGGGAAGAGGCGCACTGACGCAATCGCTTGCCAGCTGAGCGCTACACCGTCAAACAAGGGATGGCGCCAGTTTGCCTGCCGAGGCAGCCTGCGGATGGCCTGGGCATGCGGTCGTCATGATTCGCCATATCCATGCGCGCGGGGTTGCGGTGAATTTTGCGTTGCAGCAGACTGCACCTGACAGATCACGTGATCGAGAAGATTCAACGGCTCCAGGAGAGGCACATGGCAGGGCAGACGGATGGCGCAGGCGGGGCGAACGGGCCGCGCATTGTGGTGGTCGGCGGGGGCGCCGGCGGGTTGGAACTTGCAACGCGGCTGGGTGACAAGCTCGGCAAGCGCGGCGCAGCCCAGGTCATTCTGGTCGACCGCAACCCCACACACATCTGGAAACCGCTGCTGCATGAAGTCGCTGCCGGCAGCATGGATCCGAACACGCATCAGCTCGAATACGCGGCGCAGGCGCGCTGGCATGGCTTCGAATTCCAGCAGGGCGAGCTGAAGGGCCTTGATCGCGTCGCCAAGTCCATCATCGTGTCCGGATGCGTTGACGCCGACGGCACCGAGGTGCTGCCCGAGCGCGCCATTTCGTACGATACGCTGGTGTTGTCCATCGGTAGCGTGACGCATTTCTTCGGCGTGCCGGGCACGGCCGAGCACGCCATCGCCCTCGACACCGCATGGCAGGCCGAGCGCTTCCGCCGCAGGCTCATTGCAGCGTGCATGCGCGCTCAGAACGGCGTGGGCGATGCGCGTCCGCAGGTTGACATCGCCATCGTCGGTGCGGGCGCCACAGGCGTGGAACTCTCAGCAGAGCTGCGCAATACGGCCCACGTGCTGGCCGCTTATGGCCTGCACAAGCTGGACCCGCGCCACGACATCCGCATCCATTTGATCGAAGGCGGCCCGCGTATTTTGCCGGTGCTCAAGGAGCGCATTTCGGCTGCGACCACTGAGCTGCTGCACAAGCTCGACGTGGACGTCATCACCAGCGAACGTGTGACGGAAGTCACCGCAAGCGCCGTCAACACGGCCAGCGGCAAGTCCATTCCGGCAGATCTGACCGTGTGGGCTGCGGGCATCCGCGCGCCGTCGGTGCTGGGTGAGCTCGGGTTGCCGGTGAACAAGCTGGGTCAGGTTGTCGTCTCACGCACGCTGCAGGTGGAAGGCGACGATTCGATCTACGCCTTTGGCGATTGCGCAAGCTGCCCGTGGCCCGAGGCGTCAACCAGCGTGCCGCCGCGTGCGCAGGCTGCGCATCAGCAGGCCACCTATCTGTTCGACGCGTTGCGCAAGCGTATGGATGGCAAGCCGGTCCAGCCGTTCGCGTTCAAGGATCTCGGCTCGCTGGTGTCGCTGGGCCATTTCAGCGCTGTGGGCAGCCTGATGGGCGGGCTGATCGGCGGATCGATGTTCATCGAAGGCCTGATGGCGCGGCTGATGTACACGTCGCTGTATCGCATGCACGTGCTGGCGTTGCACGGTTGGGTGCGCATGTCGGTGGATACGGTCATGCACTGGCTGCGCAGCAAGACGAATCCGCGGGTCAAGCTGCACTAGGCTGTTCCTGTTGCTTGCGCTGGATGCCTGGCTCTGCAGCAATGCAACCGCTTCGGTAGACTAGCCGCTTCGTTCACCGTAACCGTCCAAGGGCGGGAGGAGAGTGCGATGCAGCTTGATGCAGAAGTGGAGAGCCTGGTACCCGGCCGCAGCTTTGACCGTCGCGGCTTCATGAAGACCGCACTGGGCTCGGCCTTTGCGGCTGCGGTGCTACCGGTGTCTGCGCAGACCATCCATACCGATTTCAATGGGCTGACGGCGGGCGAGGTGACTGTGCCCGTCGGCGATTTCAAGATGCCGGCTTATCGTGCCCAGCCGGAGGGCAAGACGAAGCTTCCGGTGGTGATTGTCGTCAGCGAGATCTTTGGCGTGCACGAATACATTGCCGATATTTGCCGGCGCTTTGCCAAGCTCGGCTATCTGGCGATCGCGCCTGAGTTGTTTGTGCGCCAGGGCGATCCGCGTGCGTACGGCACGGTGCAAGAAACCGTTGCCAACGTGGTCTCCAAGGTGCCGGATTCACAGGTGGCAGGCGATATCGACGCCACGATCGCATGGGCCAAGGAGAACGGTGGCGACGCGGCGCGTATCGGCATCACCGGTTTCTGCTGGGGTGGGCGTCACGTCTGGTTTGCCGCGGAGCGCAATCCCAGCATCAAGGCTGCAGTGTCCTGGTATGGGCCGCTGAAGGGCAATCCGAATCCGCTGCAACCGGCTTCGCCCATCGACAAGGTGGACGAATTGAAGGCGCCTGTGCTGGGTCTTTACGGCGCGAAGGACACCGTGATCACGGAAGACGTGCGCGACACGATGAAGACCGCGTTGGAAAAATCCAAGAACCCCAAGGCGCATGCATCACGCATCATCGTGTATCCGAATTCCGGCCATGCATTTCATGCAGATTACCGACCGAGCTATGTGAAGGCCGACGCGGAAGATGGCTGGAAGAAGTGCCTCGCCTGGTTCAAGGATCACGGGGTGGTGTAGCGCCGCCACGCGCTGAAGATGGAAGGCCCTCGCAGTCGCTGGGGCCTTTTTTCTGTTGTCTGTGCTGGCAAAGGTTGATAAAGCGGCATACAATTCGCCCTTCTTGCAACTCTGTTGCGTTTATTGGCTCCCGCTGCGTCACCTCCGCATGACCTTCGATACCACCCTGTTAGGCATTCTTCTCGCCACCGCGCTGTCTGGCATCGGCAGCATGGCGGGCGCCGCCGTGCTGTCATTGACGGTGCTGTCGCGCATGGTCGATCGGATGGTCAGTTTTTCGGTAGGCGTGCTGCTGGCCACGTCGCTGCTGCATTCGTTGCCGGAGGCGTTCGAAGCGCATCGCGGCATCGAGCCCAACACGCATGCGTTGTTCGCCACGTTGCTGGCCGGGCTGCTGGGTTTCTTCCTGCTGGAAAAGATCTCGCTGATCCGCCATTCACATCATCACGAGGGCGATGGTCACGGACATCACCACGGCCATGACCGGCAGGAAGCGGGCCGCAGCGGCCTGATGATCCTGGTAGGCGATGGCTTGCATAACTTTTCGGACGGCATCGTCATTGCCGCAGCCTTCCTGGCGGACACCAGGGTAGGCATCGTCACCGCGCTGGCGATTGCCGCTCACGAGATTCCGCAAGAGATTGGCGACTTCATGGTGCTGCTCAACGCCGGGTTCACCAAGACGCGCGCCTTTGTCTACAACCTGCTCTGCAGTGTTTGCGCGTTGGTGGGCGCGGTGCTTGGCTATTATTTGCTGGATCGCCTGACGTCGTGGATTCCATACGTGCTGGTGGTGGCGTCGAGCAGCTTCATTTACATCGCCGTGTGCGATCTGATGCCGCAGATGAAGCGCCGGCCGCGCTGGCAGGAATCGGCGGTGCAGGTCGCATTGATTGCGGCAGGCATCGCGATGATCTTTTTGCTGACCGAAGGTTTGCACGGTCACGCGCACTGACGCGCCGCATCGCCCTCAAGAAAAAAGCCCGGTCAATGCCGGGCTTTTTGCTGCACGCCAGATTCGCAGATTACGGATTCGGCCCCGTCGCCACCGGACGCGACGGGTCGCTGCACCACTCGCTCCATGATCCGGCGTAGAGGGCCGCGCCCGTGAGACCGGCGATCTCCATGGCCAGTGCGTTGTGGCAGGCCGTCACGCCAGAGCCACATTGCAACGTCGCGTCTTGCGGCTGGGCGCCCGCGAGCACGCCGGTAAAGTCGGCACGCAATTGTTCCGCAGGCTTGAAAGTGCCGTCTGCCTGCAGGTTGTCACGGAAGCAGCGGTTGCGTGCGCCCGGGATGTGGCCACCCACAGGGTCGAGCGTTTCGTTCTCACCGCGGTAGCGGTCTGGGGCGCGGGCATCGACGATTGGCTTGTCGGCGTGGCCCAGGTATTTCTGCACGATCTCCGCAGTGACCATCTGTACGAGCGATGGCTTGCGCGTGATGTTGCCGGGCGTGGCGTTGAGCTGCGGCTCTTCGGGAACGACCTGGTCGACCGGGAAGTGCGCCGCTTCCCAGGCTTGCAGGCCGCCATCAAGCACGGCCACATCGGCATGGCCGACCCAGCGCAGCAGCCACCACAGGCGCGCCGCATACATGCTGCCCTGGCGGTCGTACGCGACGACTTGCGTGTCGTCGTTCACGCCCAGCGCCTGCAGGCGCGCGACCAGCGCTTCGGCATCGGGCAGCGGGTGGCGGCCATTGGTGCCGGTTTTGGGGCCCGACAGCTCGTTGTCGAGATGCATGTAGAACGCGCCGGGCACATGGCTGGCGTGATACGCATCGCGCCCCGCGGCGGGGTTGGCGAGGTCAAAGCTGCAATCGATGACGACCACCGCCTCGGGCGCGCTCTGCTGCAGGGCGGCCAGTTGCGGTGCGGTGATGAGGGTGGCGTAGTGAGCGCGTTCGCTCATGGCGGCAATCTCCTGGGTCGATCAAACTTCCGGGTGAATCTCGGCTTCCGGGCCGGACACGGCTGTCTGCGGCGTCGGATGTTCGGCGCCCGACTGACGGGCGCGCATGACGGTGGTCACGATGCCGCTGCCGATGATGAGCGCCATGCCCGCCCACGACAGTGCGTTCAGGTGGTCATTCCACAGCAACATGCCCCACCCGCTCGCAAAGACGATGCCGGTGTATTGCAGGTTAGCAGTCAGCAGCGTGTTACCGCGCTTGTAGGCCCGCGTCATGGCGGTCTGGCCCAGCGTGGCCAGAAGCCCCACCGCCAGCAGCAGCGCCGCGCTGTGCAACGTATGCGGCTGCGCGCCGCCGATCAGCATCCAGACGCCGCCAGCAATTGCGCTCACCAGGGAAAAGTAAAACACGATGCGTGCCTCGTTCTCGCCCAGGTCACCCAGTTGGCGCACCTCCACATAGGCGAGGGCCGTGAACACGCCCGACACCAGCCCAACCATGCCGCCGGCAAGCTGGGACGGCCCGCCGCCCACGCTGGGTTGCAGCAGGCACAGCACACCAACAAACGACATCAGGATCGCTGCCACCATTTTCTTGTCGGCGCCCGCTGCTCTGCCGGCCATTGCAGCCCCGGCGCCGATGATCAACGCAATCCACACCGGCGACATGTAATTCAATGTCATGGCCGTCGCCAGCGGCAACAGGCTGATCGACGTGAACCACAGCAGCAGCGATGTCACCCCGAACACGCTGCGCTTGATGTGCGCCATGAGATAGGGCGTGCGGATGCCTGCGCCGGTCTTGGCCAGGATGGCGCCCATCACGGTCATGCCGATCACGCTGCGGTAGAACACGATCTCGCCGGTGCTGTAATGCGCCGAGGCCAGTTTCACGCACACGCCCATCGCCGAAAAGGCAAACGCGGCAAGGATCATCCACAGCGATTGGCGAGAGGAGCTGTCTGCCGTCTGGGCGGCAGTCTGGGCAGCGGTAGCAGTGTCGGCAGGCATGGCGAGGGGCGAGGGCGAAAAAAAACGGTGCGGCCTGTGAGGGCTGCACCGTTCCTATTGTGACGCGGAAGGCGGCGGATGCCTACCTTCGGTCGTCGCTCAGTAGTTCATTGTGCGTCGATACCACTCGTGGAAGTGCTGCATGCCGTCTTCCATGGGCGATTGGTACGGGCCGACTTCGCTTGTGCCGCGCTTGAGCAGCGCCAGGCGTCCGGCGTCCATGCGTTCGGCGATTTCATCATCCTCGATGCACGTTTCCATGTAGGCGGCGCGCTCGGCTTCGACGAACTCGCGCTCGAACAGGACGATTTCTTCCGGGTAATAGAACTCAACCACGTTGCGAGTCTTGGTCGGCCCCATCGGATGCAGCGTCGACACGACCAGCACGTTCGGATACCACTCGACCATCACGTTCGGGTAGTAGGTGAGCCACACCGCGCCGTACTTCGGCATCTCGCCGTTGTTGAAGCGCAGCACGGCGTCATGCCACTTCTGGTAAGCCGGTGTGCCGGGTTTGCGCAAATTCGCGTGGATGCCGACCGTCTGCACGCTGTGCCACTCGCCAAACTCCCATTCCAGGTCGTCACACGAGACGAACTGCCCGAGGCCTGGGTGGAAGGGCACGACGTGGTAGTCCTCGAGGTACACCTCGATGAAGGTCTTCCAGTTGTAGTTGCAGTCGTGCACTTCGACGTGATCCAGCATGTAGCCGGAGAAATCGAGATCGCGCGCCACGCCCAGGCGGGCGAGGTCTTCGCGCACGTCGCGCTTGCCCTCGAACAGCAGGCCATTCCAGTTCTGCAGTGGCGAGCGTGACAGATGCACGCACGGTTGCTTCTCGAAGTGCGGTGCGCCCAGCAAGTCGCCCTGCAGGTCGTATGTCCAGCGATGCAGCGGGCAGACGATGTTCTGGGCATTGCCGCGCCCATTGAGCATGATTGCCTGCCGATGCCGGCACACATTGGAGAGCAGTTCGACGCCGTTCGGGTTGCGCACCAGCACGCGGCCTTCGGCCTCGGCGGCAAGCGTGTGATAGTCGCCAACTTCCGGGACCATCAGCTCATGGCCGACGTAACCGGGGCCATGTTTGAACAGACGTTCGATTTCAGTTTGATACAGCGCCTCGTCGAAGTAAGCAGAGACGGGCAACTGGGTTTCAGACGGCACCAGATTCAGTGCGGCGCTGAGATTGGACATTATCCCCACTCCCAATAACGGTGAAAGCAGTGAACAACCCAACCATCGACAAGATCGATTTGGGAAAGGACGCCATCGGCAGGTGGCCTAGGGTCTGTTGAGGTAGGAAACGAGCGCTTGCTGGCCCCCGCTTGGGCCAACGACCATACGTTCAATGGGCCAACAGACCCAAACCATCGTGCGGAGCGGCGTACACCGGCCCGGCCTTTGGAGGAAAGGGGGGGATTGTACCCCAGGGAAATTGATAAGTCCCTGATTTTCGAACCCTTTCCGCTTCCAACCGCGCGATCGCCGGGCTGACGATGCCCCGCCTTGTCACCGCAAACCGCTATCCCGCCCCTTGCGGGATGTGCGCGGAACGCACGCGGAATTGCCGTAAAATGCCAGATTGTCCTTTTCTGATTCGCAATCGGCATGCCCCGTGCCTCAAACGACGCCTCCAGCAGCGCGTCCGCCACGCCCTCCGCTACGCCGGCTTCCTATGAAGCGGCCATGGCTGAACTCGAAACCCTCGTCGCCAGCATGGAATCCGGTGAATTGCCGCTGGAGGCTTCGCTTGCGGCGTATCGACGCGGAGCCGAGCTGGTCAAATACTGTCAGCAGGTGCTGGAACGCGTCGAGCAGCAGGTGCGCGTGCTTGATGGCGAAGCCCTGAGGCCCTTAGCCGACGATAGCAACGCGAACGAGCAGGGCGACGCATGAGCGATTTCGCCCAATGGATGGCATCTGTGGTCGCGCGGACGGAAAGTGCACTTGAGCGCGCGCTGCCGGCCGAAACCGTCTCGCCGCAACGTCTGCACGCGGCGATGCGCTATGCCACCCTGGGGGCCGGAAAACGCGTGCGGCCCTTGCTGGCGCATGCGGCGGGCGCGCTGGGGGAGGCCTCCTCCGAGGCGCTCGACGGCGTGAGCTGCGCGGTGGAGATGATCCACGCCTACTCGCTCGTTCATGACGACATGCCGTGCATGGACGACGACGACCTGCGCCGTGGCCGCCCGACCGTGCATCGCGCCTATGATGAAGCGACTGCACTGCTGGTAGGCGACGCCTTGCAGACGCAGGCGTTCATCGTGTTGGCTGAGCTGGGCGCGGTGAGCCAGGCGACGCGTGCAGTGTTGGTGGCTGAATTGGCGCGCGCTTCTGGTTCGCTCGGCATGGCGGGCGGTCAGGCGATCGATCTGCAAAGCGTCGGCATTGCACTATCGCAGGACGAATTGGAGGCGATGCATCGCATGAAGACCGGTGCGTTGCTGCGGGCGAGTCTGCGGATGGGCGCGCTCTGTGCTGGCGTGAATGCCGCAGCCTTGGAGCAGGTTGATGCTTATGCCGGCGCGGTCGGTCTCGCGTTCCAGGTGGTCGATGACATCCTCGATGTGACCGCCGATACCGCCACGCTGGGCAAAACCGCTGGCAAGGACGAGGCCAACGACAAGCCGACTTACGTGTCCATCCTCGGGCTGGACAAGGCCAGGGCACTGGCCGACGAGCTGCACGCCACAGCGGGTGCGGCGGTTGCCCAACTTGCCCGCGAGATCGGCTGTGAAGCGGACAAGGCACGTACCGATCGATTGGTCGAAATGGCTGACCTGATCGTGCGGCGTGGCCACTGAACAACATTGCATAGACGGTAGAAGTCTTTGCCCAAACGCCTGAACGGCGGTCCCACATGACGTACGAACTTCTGAACACCATCGACGATCCGGCCGACCTGCGCCGCCTGGACCGCCGCCAACTTGGGCCGCTGGCCAACGAGTTGCGCGCCTTCGTGCTGGATTCCGTCTCTCAAACGGGCGGGCACCTGTCGTCGAACCTGGGTACGGTCGAACTGACCATCGCCCTGCATTACGTCTTCAACACGCCGGAAGACCGCATCGTGTGGGACGTCGGTCACCAGAGCTATCCGCACAAGATCCTGACGGGCCGCCGCGACCAGATGGGCTCGCTGCGCCAGTTGGACGGTATCTCCGGCTTCCCGCGCCGCAGCGAGAGCCCGTACGACACGTTCGGCACCGCGCACTCGTCCACGTCGATTTCGGCTGCGCTGGGCATGGCCCTAGGCGCCAAGACCAAGGGTGAAGACCGCGTCGCCATTGCCGTGATTGGCGACGGCGCGATGAGCGCCGGCATGGCCTTCGAGGCCATGAACAACGCCGGCGTCTATAAAGACCTGCCGCTCGTGGTCGTGCTGAATGACAACGACATGTCGATCTCGCCGCCGGTCGGGGCGCTGAACCGCTATCTGGCTCGCCTCATGAGCGGGCAGTTCTACGCGGCCACCAAGAAAGGCGTCGAGAAGCTGCTGTCGGTGGCGCCGCCGGTGCTCGAGTTCGCCAAGCGCTTCGAGGAACACACCAAAGGCATGTTCGTGCCGGCCACGATGTTCGAGGAGTTCGGCTTCAACTACATCGGGCCGATCGACGGACATGATCTCGAATCGCTCGTGCCGACCCTGCAGAACATCCGCCAGCGCGCTCGCGAAGGCGGTGGTCCGCAGTTCCTCCACGTCGTCACCAAGAAGGGCCAGGGCTACAAGCTGGCTGAAGCTGACCCGATCCTCTATCACGGCCCGGGCAAGTTCAACCCGCAAGAGGGCATCAAACCTTCCGGGCGCCCGGCCAAGGTCACGTACACGCAAGTGTTCGGCCAATGGCTGTGCGACATGGCGGCGGCCGACAAGCGGCTGGTGGGCATTACGCCAGCCATGCGCGAAGGCTCTGGGATGGTGGAGTTCGAGCAGCGCTTTCCTGACCGCTATTACGACGTCGGTATCGCCGAGCAGCACGCCGTCACCTTTGCTGGCGGCCTGGCGTGCGAGGGGTTGAAGCCTGTTGTCGCTATCTATTCGACGTTCCTGCAGCGTGGCTACGACCAATTGATCCACGACGTGGCGCTGCAGAATCTGCCGGTGGTATTTGCGCTGGACCGCGCCGGTCTGGTCGGTGCAGACGGCGCCACGCATGCAGGTGCCTACGACATTGCCTACCTGCGCTGCATCCCCAACATGATGGTGATGACGCCGGCCGACGAGAACGAATGCCGCCAGCTCTTGAGTACCGCGTTTGCGCAGGACTGCCCGGCAGCAGTGCGCTATCCGCGTGGTGCCGGCACGGGCGTGGCGGTGCAGCCGACGCTGGAGCCGCTGCCGGTAGGCACGGCAGAAGTGCGCCGCGCTTCCACGGCTCCGGCTGGCCAGCGCGTGGCGATTCTGGCGTTTGGTTCGATGGTTGCGCCGGCTACGGCGGCGGCCGAGCGTTTGGACGCGACTGTCGTCAATATGCGCTTCGTCAAGCCGCTCGACGTGGCATGCGTCCTGGAAATGGCCCGCACACACGATTTTGTGGTCACGGTGGAGGAAGGCTGTGTGATGGGCGGTGCCGGCAGCGCGTGCCTGGAAGCCCTGGCTGCCGCCGGTGTCGCAACGCCGGTACTGCAGCTCGGCTTGCCTGACCGCTTTGTCGATCACGGTGATCACGCGGCGCTTCTGACGCAATGCGGGCTCGATGCCAACGGCATCCTCGCGTCCATCCGCGAGCGCTTTGCCGTACAGCCGCGCGCGGCAGCCCCGCGCGTCGCTTGAGGCACCTTTGGTGTTGCGTCATAGGCAGAATCAATCACCCGTATTGCATCCACGGGTATGAGTAGTTGACTGCAGAGGTAGGAAATTTCTTTTACACTCCGCCAGTCTTATTTCTGAATTGTGTGCGCAGTCGCGGGATGGGCAGATTGGATCACTTGAGGGGTGGTCACCGTCAGCCAAGTTCCGCGGTTTCACACTCGTTGCGTGCCGGCCGACTGCGATGGCCGGGCGACCGTAAAGGAAACCGATCATGAACGATATGAACCCGGCTTTCGCGATGCCGGACGTGCAGTCCAGTCACGATACCCGCCAGATCCCCATTCAGCGCGTTGGCGTGCGCGGCGTGCGTTATCCGATGTCGCTGCAGACCCCCTCGGGCGTGCAGAACACCGTCGGCACGTACAACCTCGATGTGCATCTGCCCGCTGACCAGAAGGGCACGCACATGTCGCGCTTCGTTGCGCTCCTTGAAGAAGAGCGCGAGCCGCTGAATCTGGCGCAGTTCCAGTTGCTGCTGGAAAAGATGCTGGAGAAGCTCGAAGCCGACGCCGGCCGCATCGAAGTCCACTTCCCGTACTTCGTCAGCAAGACCGCGCCGGTGTCGGGCGTGCAGTCGCTGATGGACTATGAAGTGACGATGATCGGTGAAGTGCGCGACGGCCACACGAAGGTCCGCGTCAAGGCGCTGGTGCCGGTGACGAGCCTGTGCCCCTGCTCGAAGAAGATTTCGCAGTACGGCGCGCACAACCAGCGCTCGCACATCACGATCGATGCCGAGCTGGCGGCCGATACGCCGGTCGAATCGCTGATCCGCATGGCCGAAGAAGAAGCGTCGTGCGAACTGTGGGGCCTGCTCAAGCGTCCGGACGAAAAGTTCGTGACCGAGCGTGCGTACGAAAACCCGAAATTCGTGGAAGACCTGGTGCGCGATATCGCCATGCGCCTGAACCAGGACGACCGCATCGTCGCCTACACGCTGGAAGCCGAGAACTTCGAGTCGATCCACAACCACAGCGCCTATGCGCTGATCGAGCGCGACAAGCGCACCGACAAGTAATCGACGCTGTGCCCAAAGAAAAAGCCGCTCAACCGAGCGGCTTTTTTCATGCTTGCTGGATACGGATGTCTTCGAGGTCCCAGCGTGGTGTCACGCCGTAGCCGTAGCCGTCCTGCACCTGGGTAGGGTCGGCCTGCAGCCGCATCGCCCCCGCAAAGGCAATCATGGCTCCGTTGTCGGTGCAGAACTGCAGGTCGGGGTAATAGACGCGCAGGCCGCGCTTTTTGCCCTCGGCGTTCAGGCCATCGCGCAACTGGCGGTTGGCGCCTACGCCACCGGCCACGACGATGCGCTTGAGGCCATGCTCGCGTGCCGCCCGCAGCGTCTTCTTGACGAGCACTTCGACAATGGCGTCGACAAATGCGCGAGCAAGGTCGGCGCGTGGCTGGTAGCAGGTCTCGCTGTCGGTCAG
Organism: Ralstonia sp. VS2407; assembly: GCF_052950655.1. Classification (NCBI taxonomy): domain Bacteria; kingdom Pseudomonadati; phylum Pseudomonadota; class Betaproteobacteria; order Burkholderiales; family Burkholderiaceae; genus Ralstonia; species Ralstonia sp. VS2407. Next base: position 220,812 of record NZ_JBRFVG010000004.1, on the reverse strand, counting down.
GTTGAGCTTGCGCACTTGCGTGAGCACCGCGGTCTTGAGGCCTGCGAATGAGAAATCGAAGTTGCCCGAATGGAGCATCGGTCGAGGCAGGTCGAATACGCCCGGGTTGCCGAATTCGGCCAGGCGCGACACAGCAGGGCCGCCCGGGTACCCGAGGCCGAGCAGCTTGGCGGTCTTGTCGAAGGCTTCGCCGGCGGCGTCGTCGAGTGTTTCGCCAAGCAGCGTGTATTGGCCGACGCCATCGACGCGCATCAACTGCGTATGCCCGCCGGAGACGAGCAGCGCCAGAAACGGAAACTCCGGTCGATCCGCCTCCAGCAGCGGCGAAAGCAGATGCCCCTCTAGGTGATGCACGCCCACCAGCGGTTTGCCGAGCGCGAACGCCAGCGCATTCGCCACGGAAGCGCCCACCAGCAGTGCGCCGGCAAGCCCTGGCCCTTTTGTATAGGCAATGGCGTCGATGTCCGCGCGCGTGGCGCCGGCCTTGCCGAGCACCTCTTCGAGCAGCGGAATCACGCGGCGGATGTGATCGCGCGAGGCCAGCTCGGGCACCACACCGCCGTATTCGCGGTGCATGGCGATCTGCGAATACAGCGCATGCGCACGCAGGCCAGCCGCCGTGTCGTACAGGGCGACGCCGGTTTCGTCACAGGAGGATTCGATGCCGAGGACCAGCATGGCAAGCGGGAGTGAGGAATTGCAATGGGAAGGCCGCCGAAGATAGCACAAGTTAAAATGCGCGGTTTCTTCAAGAATAGGGCGGCGCAGCCATCATGATGCGGTGCGATGTAGCGGTGATCGGCGCGGGCGCGGCCGGGATGATGTGCGCAGCTGTGGCTGGGCAGCGCGGTGCCCGCGTGGTGCTGATCGATCACGCCACGAAGCTGGCGGAGAAGATTCGCATCTCTGGCGGCGGCCGCTGCAATTTCACCAACGTCAACGCCGGGCCGGCCAACTACTTGTCGAACAATCCGCACTTCAGCCGTTCGGCGCTGGCGCGGTATACGGCGCAGGATTTCGTCAACCTCGTTTCCAGCTATCGCATTCCGTATCACGAGAAGCACAAGGGCCAGCTTTTCTGCGACGACAGCGCGGAAGACATCATCCGCATGCTGGAAACGGAATGCGAGCGCGGCAATGTGATCTGGCGCACCGGCTGCGCGATCGCCGAAGTCGGCAAGGACGGCGAGGCATATCGTCTGTCGACCAGCGCGGGTGAGATCGTCGCCAATAAGGTGGTGATCGCCACGGGCGGCCTGTCGATTCCGAAGATCGGGGCGACGGATTTTGGGTACCGCATTGCGCGGCAGTTCGGGCTGAAGATCGTTGAGACGCATCCGGCGCTGGTGCCGCTCACCTTCCATGCCGAGCATTGGGCGCCGTTCTCGGCATTGTCCGGCGTGTCGATGGAGGTGGACGTGACCGTGGCGCAGCCTGCGGGCAAAGGTGGTAGCAAGGGGGGCGCCACGACATTCCGCGAAGACTTGTTGCTGACCCATCGCGGGCTGTCGGGGCCGGCCGTACTGCAGATCTCCAGCTTCTGGAATTCGGGCCAGCCGCTTGTCATCGATCTGCTGCCGGACACTGACGCCGGACAGTGGCTGTGCGATGAGAAGTCGGGCTCACGCAAGCAACTCGGGACGGTGCTTGCGCAGCGCTTGCCGGAGCGCGTTGCGCAGGCCTGGTGTGCTACGCATGGCGCCAACCCGCACGCGCCGATTGCCGAGCTGCCCGACAAGGTGCTGCGCACACTTGGCGCCGCACTCAACCGCTGGGAGCTGACACCTTCCGGCAGTGAAGGCTATCGCAAGGCTGAAGTGACGCGCGGCGGGGTCGATACGCGCGCGCTGTCATCGGCCACCATGGAGGCGCAATCTGCGCCGGGCCTGTACTTCATCGGCGAGGTGGTCGACGTGACGGGCTGGCTTGGCGGCTACAACTTCCAGTGGGCGTGGGCTTCGGCCGTCGCGGCGGGAGAGGCCGCCTCCGCCCGCTGATCCCCCACGGCTCGGTCCTGGAACTGTTCGGGTTCTGTGCTACGATCAGTGATCCATTTTTTAAAGTTTGCAACCCGCTGGGCCCACCGTCCAAGCGGGTTTTGCCGTTTATCGGAGTTCGGAATGTCGCAGTTGTCCCTCAAGGCACAGATCACGGAAGACATGAAGGCGGCCATGCGCGCCAAGGAAGCGGATCGTCTCGGCACGATCCGCCTGTTGCAGGCCGCCATCAAGCAGCGCGAGGTGGATGAGCGCATCGAGCTGGATGACGCTGCCGTGCTGGCCGTGATCGACAAGATGCTGAAGCAGCGCAAGGATTCCATCACCGCATTCGAGCAAGCCGGTCGTGACGATCTCGTTGCCAAGGAAGCGGCAGAGGTGGCCGTGCTGCAGGTCTATATGCCCGCGCAACTGTCGGAAGCCGAAGTTGACGCCGCCGTGCGTGACGCCGTGGCCAAGGCTGGCGCAACTGGCCCGCAAGACATGGGCAAGGTGATGGGCATCCTCAAGCCCGCCCTGGCCGGCCGCGCCGACATGACGCAGGTCTCTGCCCGCGTGAAGGCCGCCCTGACCGGCGCCTGAATCCCCACCACACTCGCAGCATCCAAGGGGCACACCCCGCGTGATCCCGCAGCCGTTCATTGACGACCTGCTCAACCGCGTCGATATCGTCGACGTGGTGGGTCGTTACGTGCAGTTGAAGAAGGGCGGCGCCAACTTCATGGGGCTGTGCCCGTTCCATAACGAGAAGTCGCCGTCGTTCTCGGTATCGCCCACCAAGCAGTTCTATCACTGCTTCGGCTGTGGCGCGCACGGCTCGGCCATCGGCTTCCTGATGGAGTTTTCCGGGCAGTCGTACGTCGAGGCCATCAAGGACCTTGCACAGTCTGTCGGCATGGTGGTGCCCGAAGAGCGTGGTGGCTTGCCGCCTGCCGCGCGGGCCGAACAGCAAGCCAAGACTGTCGCACTGGGCGACGTCATGGCTCGCGCCTGCGAGCACTATCGCAAGCAACTGCGCAGTGCACCCAACGCCATCCAATACCTGAAAGGCCGCGGACTGACTGGCGAGATTGCCGCTCACTTCGGCCTCGGCTATGCGCCGGACGACTGGCAATCGCTCGAGGCGGTGTTTGGTCCGTATCGCGAAGACGCCACTGCGGCTCCGCTTATCGAGGCCGGGCTTGTCATCGAAAGCGAGAAGACCAGTGCCGACGGCTCGCATCGCCGCTACGACCGCTTTCGCGATCGCATCATGTTCCCGATCCGCAATACCAAGGGCGTGGTGATCGGATTTGGCGGCCGGGTGCTGGGGCAGGGCGAGCCGAAATATCTCAATTCCCCCGAAACGCCGCTGTTCAGCAAGGGCACCGAGCTGTACGGCCTGTTCGAGGCGCGCAATGCCATCCGCGAGTTCGACTATGTGCTGGTCGTGGAAGGCTATATGGACGTCGTCGCGCTGGCGCAGCTCGGGTTTGCCAATGCAGTGGCGACGCTGGGCACGGCCTGTACGCCTGTCCACGTGCAGAAGCTGTTGCGGCAGGTCGATACCGTCATCTTTTCGTTTGACGGAGACAGCGCCGGGCGCCGGGCCGCACGTCGCGCCCTTGAAGCCTGCCTGCCGCACGCGACCGACAACAAGACAATCAAGTTCCTCTTCCTGCCCGCCGAACACGATCCGGATAGCTTCGTGCGTGAAGAGGGCACCGAGGCCTTCGCCCGTGAAGTGCACAACGCCATGCCGCTGTCGCGCTTCTTGCTGCAGGCCGTGACGGAAGACCTCGACCTGCGTCAACCCGAGGGGCGTGCCCGCGCGCAATACGAAGCCAAGCCGCTGCTGAGTGCCATGCCCGCCGGGGGCCTGCGCCTGCAGATCGTGCGGGGCCTGGCCGACATGACAGGCACCACGCCCGCCGACATCGAGGCGCTATGCGGGCTTCGCAGCGACCCGGCCCAAGCGGGCCGTATGACCCAAAAGCGCCCGCGCGTGGCGCGCACGGCACCCACCGCGTTGGAGCAGAAGGTGCTTCGCCTGCTCATGCGCTATCCCACACTGGCCGCCCGGCTCGACGCCGATGCCCGTGCCCAGTTGACTGCACCACAATTGCCCCAAGGTGAGGTGTTGGCGGGTTTGCTGGTCGAATGCGATGCTGTCGGCCCGGAAGTGCATTTCGGGGCCTTTGTCGAGCGACTGGGCCAGACGCCCCAGGCCGAAGCTTTTGCCGCGCTGCGTACCGCCGTGCTCCAGGATGACATCGAGCTGGAACCGGCCATTTCCGAATTCGATACCGCCGTGCAAAAGATGCTCGCCGAGCCACTCAAGCGCGAGCTGGAGATGTTGCAGCGCAAGATGGAAGCCGGCCATGCCGGCGACGACGACAAGGAGCGCATGCGCTGGCTCGTGGGTGAAATCAGCCGCCGTCGACAGCTCGTGTAGCGCATGGGCCGCAGAGCCCACTGCCAAGCGGGGCGGGCAATTGCGGTTAGCCCCTTGATTTTTCAGGCGAAAACCCGATTTTCGTTTAGACCGGCTGGGTCTGGCGTGCTAGAATAGCCGGTTTGGATTGCAAGTCCTTTTTCCCATTTTTGGGGGAGTGAGCGTGCCCATGGTGAAGGTGAAGACCTCCGCGAAGGCCGGTTCCAAGGCCAGTCCTGCTTCTGATTCTGCCAAGCGATCCTCATCGGCGCGCGGCTCGGGAGGAGGAAAGACCCCAGCGGGAACGGCGAAAGTCGCGAATGGTCGGACCCATATGGGGCAGGCAGGATCGACAGGAGTGAAGGCCACTGCGCCGGCAAAGACGGGGAAAACCCAGCCGCGCCAGACCGCCGATATCGCTGTCGCCGCCAAGACTGTCAAACCGACAGCGCGCACAAAGGGCGTGATCCAATCTTCAACCTCAGGCAAGGTCTCGACGTCGATGAGCACGAGCGCCAGACCTGGCGGCACAGCCGCTTCCGTCGCACTCAAGGGCAAGACAACCACCGTGGCGAAATCGAAAGTTACCGAAGTCGAGAGCAAGCAGACCACTGCCAGCGCAAGCGCAACCAAGACGGGTACTGCTCGTACCAGCACCGCAGCCAAGCCAGCCAAGGCGACCGCGGAAGACACCAAGCGCACCGCCCAGGCAGAGGCCACCCCCACAACTCCTCCCGCGCCCCGCGCCGAGGCAGCAGCCGAGCCCAAGAAGCGCGGCCGCAAGCCCAAGGCAGAGACGCAGGCAGACGACGACAGCAGCACGGACGTGACTGAAGAATTTGACACCCCCGCCGCTCCGGCACCGAAAACCGAAAAGCTGAAGGCCCGTGACCGCAAGGCCAAGGAAAAAGCCCTGCTCAAGGAATTCGCTGCCTCGCAGCAAGGCGGTTCGGAAGAAGAGCTCGAGGCCCGCCGCCAGAAGCTCAAGGCGCTGATCAAGCTGGGCAAATCGCGCGGCTACCTGACCTACGCCGAAATCAACGACCACCTCCCCGACGACATGGTCGACGTGGAGTCGCTGGAAACGTTGGTCGCCACGCTCAACGACATCGGCGTTGCCGTGTACGAGCAGGCGCCGGACGCCGAAACGCTGCTCCTGAACGACAACGCGCCTTCCGTGACCACGGAAGAAGAGGCTGAAGAAGAAGCCGAAGCCGCGCTGTCGACGGTTGACTCCGAATTCGGCCGCACGACCGACCCGGTGCGCATGTACATGCGCGAAATGGGCACGGTCGAGCTGCTGACGCGCGAAGGCGAAATCGTGATCGCCAAGCGCATCGAAGCCGGCCTGAAGGACATGGTCATGGCCATCTCGGCCTGCCCGGTCACCATCTCTGAAATCCTCGCCATGGGCGAGCGCGTCGCCAACGATGAAGCTAAGATCGACGAGTACATCGATGGCCTGATCGACCCGAACGCTGAAGCCGACGCAGCCGCTGCTGCCGAGGAAGAAGAGGAATTCGAGGAAGAGGAAGCCGAAGAAGAGGGCGACGAAGAGGAAGACGAGGACGATGAAGGTGCTGGCGCCGCCGCAGCTTCGGCCCGTCAACTCGAAGAGCTCAAGCAGGCTGCGCTGGTCAAGTTTGGTGTGATCGGCGAGCAGTTCGACAAGATGCGTCGTGCGTTCGAGAAGGAAGGCTACAAGTCCAAGCCTTACGTGAAGGCGCAGGAAGCCATCCAGGCCGAGCTGATGACGATCCGCTTCACGGCACGCAACGTCGAGCGCCTGTGCGACACGCTGCGCGGCCAGGTGGACGAAGTCCGCAAGCTCGAGCGCGCCATCCTGAACATCGTGGTCGACAAGTGCGGCATGCCGCGCGGCGACTTCGTTGCGCGCTTCCCGGGCAACGAGACCAACCTGAAGTGGATCGAGACCGTGGTGGCTGACGGCAAGCCGTACAGCACCATCGTCGAGCGCAACGTGCCGGCCGTGCACGAACTGCAGCAAAAGCTGATCGACCTGCAGGCCCGCGTGGTGCTGCCGCTGACCGAGCTGAAGGACGTCAATCGCAAGATGTCGGAAGGCGAGCGCCGCGCCCGTGAGGCCAAGCGTGAGATGACCGAGGCCAACCTGCGTCTGGTGATCTCGATCGCCAAGAAGTACACGAACCGCGGTCTGCAGTTCCTCGACCTGATCCAGGAAGGCAACATCGGCCTGATGAAGGCGGTGGACAAGTTCGAATACCGCCGCGGCTACAAGTTCTCGACGTACGCCACGTGGTGGATCCGTCAGGCCATTACGCGTTCGATCGCCGATCAGGCGCGCACCATCCGTATTCCGGTGCACATGATCGAGACGATCAACAAGATGAACCGCATCTCGCGTCAGATCCTGCAGGAAACCGGCAACGAGCCGGATCCGGCAACGCTGGCCGAGAAGATGGAGATGCCGGAAGACAAGATCCGCAAGATCATGAAGATCGCGAAGGAGCCGATCTCCATGGAAACGCCGATCGGTGACGACGACGATTCCCATCTGGGCGATTTCATCGAGGACACGAACACGCTGGCTCCGGCCGAAGCGGCGCTGCATGGCTCCATGCGCGGCGTGGTGAAGGACGTGCTGGATTCGCTGACGCCGCGCGAAGCCAAGGTGCTGCGCATGCGCTTCGGTATCGAAATGAGCACCGACCACACGCTGGAAGAAGTCGGCAAGCAGTTCGACGTGACCCGCGAGCGTATCCGTCAGATCGAGGCGAAGGCACTGCGCAAGCTGCGCCATCCGAGCCGTTCCGACAAGCTGAAGAGCTTCCTCGAGGGGAGTTGATTCTGTAGCGAAGCAGGCGATTTTCCGAGTGGGCTTGCGCCCACTTTCAGGTAAAATCCCGCACCAGGCCCGGCCTAAGCGCCGGGTCTCTTTTTTTCCTGTTTCTCAGGGCCGGACGCCGTGCTGGTTGCAGGCAGCGGACTCATAATCCGCCTCCGAAAGGACACCGTGGGTTCGAATCCCACCCGGCCCACCATCTTTCTTCTCCCGCCGTTTTTCCCTTCCCCCGCGTTTGCGTGCCTTTTTTATCTGGCGGCTTTCTCTCGCCTTGCGCGCGTTATTGTCGCGGGATCGTATTCTGCTAAGCCAGTGAGTTTCGGCGAAATATATTCATTTCGAAATAATTGAATAACGCAGCGGTACGTGGGCATTCCCCTCAATCGGAGGGGGGAGTTTAAAACGCTTCAAACGAAGGCGTTTCATTCTCTCGTTTGAAAATCCGCCAAACCGCGCCGCGCCTGCTTGCGCGGGGGATTGCGGTCGCTGTTTTGAATGAAATCTCTATTTACTTCATACTCTGAGCAGACCATAGTTTCGGCCATAACGATAAGTAAATAGCCAGTAGCGTACCCTTCGGAGACACAGGATGTTACGCATTCAAAACGGGCCCTTCCAGCATTCCGCATCTGCGCGTGCCCCCGCGCGTCATCGCCATCGTCGTCACTGCAGCAGCGGTGGCGAGCTTCGTCCACGCTAGCAGCGTTACCTCGATTTCTTGAGATCGGCACCCGGCCGATCTGCGTGATACCCGGCAAACCATCGGGTAACGCGGCCAAAGCTCGTCCGTCGTTTTTGTAGTTCGCAAGTCGATCTGCCGACTGGGCAGGTCGTGCGCTGCCGGCTGTCGTTTGCCGGCAGGCGGGGGTATTGACCGGCTCTTGCACACATTCGCCGGCCCAAAACACAACAAGTTCCAAAACGTGAGGAGACAACCATGGGTAGTCGACGTCATCTTTTTGTTGTCATGGCAACCAGTTGCATCGTGACCATGCCGTTCATTGGCGGGTGCGGCGGGGCGGATGACCCCGGCTCGTCCGATGTAGCGCAGTGTTCGGGCAGTTCCTGCCCGCCGAGCGGAGCGGTTACCACGCCCAGCACGCCGACCAGTCTGTGCCCGGCGGCGCTCGACTACACGACCACGTACACCGGCGGCTCCGGCAGCGGCGAGTACATCAAGGTCAAGTTCGATACGAGCAAGAACACGTACCAGATGCAGTTTCTGGAGTCGTCGGTGCCGACTTCGGCGGGGCAGATCAACACGACCCGCAAGGGGTTGACCATCGACGGTACGTTTGTCCATCCGACCAACTTGCCGACGCCCGAGCAGAACCGCTGCGCCTTCGTGCTGCAGTCGGGCAAGACGGCGGACAACAGCTACGCGATCACCGTCAATCCGCAAGACCCGCCGATGCTGTTTGTCGGTCAGGGCATCGTGGGGGGCGGCATTCCGGGGGCAACCATCCAATTCGACGGCATCCAGCCGATTCCCGGCGTCGTGATTGGCGCGGTGCCGTCGCGCACGTTCGATTTCTATCCGTTCTTGGGCTTCTCCGAGACGGTGACGGATTTTTCGCAGGTGGCGGGGCGCTACAACCAGGTTGGCGTGCATGTCACACCCACGGGGTCGGGCAACCAGACCTCGGCGCCGCAAGGCTGGCAACCCGATGCCGTCAACTGGACGCAAACGTTGAATGCCGACGGCACGTGTACGGCGGAAGGGATCGACTATTCCTGCCACACGACTGGCACGCCGTGGACGCTGCGTCAGAACGCCGATGGCTCGCAGGACAACGTGTTCGTCAGCAACCCGACCAGCAGCAGCGTGCCGTATCCGTATGTGGGCCAGGTCTCGCCGCTGGTGCTGCTGGCGCCGAGCCAGGCCAAGGGCATTCTGATTGCCGGCAAGCTCAACGGCCAGATGGTACCGGTGGTGATCCGTGTCGGCTACTCGCATAGCGATGCCGCGAACCTGCTGGCTTCGGTGGCGGATGACCAGATCGGTATCTCGATCCTGTCGCCCGCAACGGCGATCCCGGCCAACGCGCTCAAGGGTGGCTATGTCGGGGCGACCAGCGGCTCGGCTTGCGGCGTGGTCACCAACAACGGCCCGAGCGGTGCGCCTGCCAGCAACAACGGCTTGAACGCGACGATCGATCACCCGGAACTGTCGGGCTCCTTCAGCGGTGGCTTCTTCCACGCCAATGCGGGCAACTGCAGCGACGGCACAGCCGTGTCGTCGCTGGCCGCCAACTACACCTCGACGCTGTTCCAGAACGGCACCGCCGCCTTCATCAACCCGCTTACGTCTCGTGTGACGGCGCAGTTCGGGCTCGACTACACGCAAAGCTCGCCGGGCAAGTTGATCGTGACCGCGCAGAACGACTTCAACGCGCAGGGCGCCAGCGGCAACGTTGCGCTGTTCAAGGCGGGCGACACCGGCGTGGCGGTCAAGGTGGGCAACGTGTACGCGATGCTCATGAACAACAACAAGTACAACCCGTTCTTCACGGTCGGTGCATTCGTCCAGTGAGGCGCGCAGCAACGAAACCACATGCGGCGGCGTGCGTGAGCTGTGCACGCGGCGCTGCCGCGGCTGAACAACAACATGGAGGAGACGCAAATGCAATGGCGTAAATGGTTGGTGGTGCTCGCTTGCGCACCGATGGTGACGGCGTGCGGAGGAGGCGGGGATGATTCGCCGGCCCCGGTGATCCAGCGCCTGTGTCCGCAGGCCATCGACTACAACACCGTGTTCACCGGCGGGTCGGGCTCGGGCGAACTCGTGAAGGTGCAGCTCGACACGACGAAGATGACGTACCAGATCACGTATCTGGCCTCGCCGATTCCCGTCAAGACGGGCACTGTTGCGCCGACGCGCGATACGGCCCCCAACAATGTGCAGACCGGCACCCTCACGCAAGAGACGGCGCTGCCGACCGAGAAGCTGAACCAGTGCGCGTTCCGCTTGAACAATGCAAGCCTTGATCCGAGCCGTCCGGCGCGGTTCTTCCTGGGGCAGGGCGTGCTGGGCGGCACGATTCCGGGGGCGACGATCCAGTTCGACGGCATTGTCGGCGTGGGCAAGATTCCGCAGACCACGTTCCCGTATTACCCGTTCATCAGCTTCTCGAACACCGAGACCGATCTGAACAAGATTGCGGGCAACTACAACCAGCTCGGCTACCACCAGGTGCCATCGCAGAGCTTCTCGCAGCAGGCGGTCGATGCGCGTTTCACCATCAACGCGGACGGCACCTACACCGAGTGCGACAACCTGGGCGTGAAGAACGGCGGGGCGTGCCTGACGTCAAGCGCGACGGTCAACCAGAAGCTGACATTGCGCGGCGACGCGCCGGCCTTCACCACGCTGAACTATCAGCCGCAGGTGCCGGCAACGGTGTCGTCGCTGGATCCGGCCAAGGCGGGCAAGGGCGTGATGATCGTGGGCAAGCTGTATGGCCAGCTCGTGCCGATCTTCATTCGCGTTGGTGCGGCCAATTCCGATCTGACGGCCGGCCCCCCGGTGGCGGATGACGAGTCCGGTATTTCCATCATGGCGCCGGTCGGCAACATCGCGCAGGGCTCGCAGGACGGCGAATACACAGGTGTGGACAGCACGTTCAACTACCGTGCCACGGCGCTGGTGGGGGCGCAGGCCACGATGCTCGATCCGTTCAACGCATCGCAGGCAGCGCTGGCGCGACCGCTGAACCTCGACTTCACGCAGACCGTCCCGGGCGTGATCCGCACCACGCAGACCAGCGCACCGGCCGGTTCGGCCCCGACGGGCAAGCTGATCTTCACCGGCAAGACCTTCGGCTTCCTGGACATGAGCGATACGAAGAACCCGTACTTCACGGTGGGCGCCTTCGTGCAGTGACGTTTCCGGAATAACACGCCACGGGGCGCGGCACAGACAACCGCGCTCCGCTCAGAACAACAGGAGGAAGCATCATGAAGAAACTGACTGTCGCATTGATGGCGGCCTGCGCATCCGCAGGTGCCATGGCGCAGCAGGCCGGTGACAACGTGGCAACGGTGGGCTGGTTCCACATCATGCCGCAGGACTCGAGCAACAACCTGACCACCAGCGTGATCAACGCGCCGATCAATGATCCGCTGCGCTTACCGGGCAGCTTCACTTCGCCCAACAGCGGGCTGCGCGTGAGCAACGCCAACACGCTGGGTCTGACGCTCACGCACTTCTTTACCGACAACATTGCGCTGACCACGATTGCGGGCGTGCCGCCCGAATTCAAACTGACCGGGCATGGCGTGATCCGCGCGCCCGGGCCCGCGGGCGCCCTCGGCCACGTCGATCTGGACGACCCATCCAATCAGCCGGCCGTGCGCAAGGCGCGCCAATGGAGCCCCGGGGTCATCCTGCAGTGGTACTTCGGGCATGCGCAGTCGACGTTCCGTCCGTTCGTGGGCGTGGGCGTGGTCTACAGCTTCTTCACCAACATCGAGCTGAATCCGTACTTTGCGGCGGCGGTGAATCGCGAACTGGGCAGCGTGCTGGCAGCGGGAGCGGGCAAGCCGGGGCCGACGTATGTCGAAGGGAAATCGTCCTCCTCGTGGGCACCGATCTTCAACCTCGGGGCGAGCTACGCGATCAACAAGCAATGGGCCTTGACGGCAACGGTCTCGTATCTGCCACTCAAGACTGAAGCGGCAACCGTCATCAAGGCGGCGGACGGCACCACGCTGGCCACCACCAAGACCACGCTCAAGGCCAATCCGATCATCACGTTCGTTGGGGTGTCGTACAAGTTTTAGCTGGGTGTCGGCTGTCTGCGCCTGGCTAATTGGCGCGGCGTGAATCGAGCGGGAACCGGTTTGCGTCGCATTCTTAAGGCGGTTTCTACCGTCAGTTCTAGTGAGGCAATAAATGAGCACACGTAAAGTCGTATCTCTTGCAGTTGCACTCGCACTTGCCACCGTAGCAGCCACACCCGCACTTGCCGTCACCGTTTCGCGTGTCGATGGTCAAGCCATGAACCCAAATGGCGAGCCGTTCTCGGTGACCGGCCAGACCACGCTGTCCAAAGGCTCCGTCAGCGCCAATTGCACAGCGACCTTCACCGGCACGATCACGCCTACGGGCATCGTCAACATCACGTCCACATCGTTTACCGGCGGCGGGACGTGCGGCCTCATCTCGGGAACGGCCAGCAGCTCCAACCCGTGGACGGGCCAGGCGGACAGCACCACCCAGCTGTCGATCAACAATGCGGCGGTCAACGTGTTCCTGCTGGGCAGTTGCGGCCCCAGCAAGGTCGTGACCGCCTGGAACGATCCGAACTCGTCGCTCACGTTCACCAATGCGCTGCTCACGCCGGACTGCACGGTGAGCGGCACGGTGGTGTCGACGCCGAAGTTCCACGTGCAGTAAGCACGTACCCGGTTGACGGGCGGTTGCGCAGCCGCCGTCGATTGGTCTGAAGCATGGGCCCGGCATGTCGGGCCTTGTTTCTTTTGGGATGCGTATTTCTCTCTGGGCAATACCCCTGTCGTCAATGGCGGCAACGCAATATGCTGGGCGGTGGCATGATCCGGCTTTCGCCGCTGCACCGGGGCAGCGGTCTTTCCCAGGAGCCAAGACATGCGTTTGCTCACCTCTGCCGCCGTGGCCGCCGCAATGGCGGCGTCCATCGGATTTGCTCACGCCCAAACCGCAGCATCCGCTGTGGCTGCCACCGCTGTCAGCACCGCCGCCACGCAACAACGCACCCAGGTGCCCGGCTATTACCGCATGGCACTGGGCGACGACGTTGTGACCGCGCTCTACGACGGCTACACCGATCTGCCCGCCAAGACCTTGCTCGGCCTGAATGCGAAGTCGGTGCAGAGCCTGCTGGCACGGATGTTCGTATCGAACACGCCAGGGATGCAGACGGCGGTGAACGGCTTCCTGATCGACACCGGCGCCAAACGCATCCTTGTCGATACGGGTTCGGGCACGTGCTTTGGTCCGACGATGGGCGGCCTGGCCGGCAACGTCCGTGCGTCCGGCTACCAGCCCGAGCAGATCGACGCCGTGCTGTTGACGCACCTGCATCCGGACCACGCATGCGGCCTGTTGACGCCACAAGGCCAACCGGCCTTCCCAAATGCGCAGGTGTATGTGGCCGCGCCAGAGGCCGATTTCTGGTTGAGCGAAACGATCGCTGCTTCCAAGCCGACCGACATGCAACCGTTCTTCAAGATGGCACGCGACTCGGTGGCGCCATATGCCGCCGCGGGCAAGCTCAAGCAATTCAAGCCGGGCGACGAGGTCGTGCCGGGCGTACGTTCGGTGATCGCCAACGGGCATACGCCGGGGCATAGCGGCTATCTGTTTGCCTCGAAGGGACACAGCCTGCTGGTGTGGGGCGACATCGTGCACAGCCACGCGGTGCAGTTCCAGCACCCGGAGGTCGCGTTCGAATACGACGTCGACAAGAAGGCCGCCATTGCCTCGCGACGCAAGCTGTTTGCGGAAGCAGCGCGGGACAAGCTCTGGGTGGCCGGCGCACATTTGCCGTTCCCGGGCCTGGGTCACGTGCGCCGCGACGGCAACGCCTTCGCTTGGGTGCCGATCGAATACGGCCCGCTGCGCACGGACCGCGCAGATTGATTTCGGATTGATCGATTAAGCGCCTGCCGGCCGCTTCATCTTGCAAGTGGTCGGCAGATCCAGGTCTTTGGCCGCGGTCGTGCTCTCCGTCTTGTGGCCCCATTGGGTGCCGTCGTAGCCGACCTTGACGGCCTTTCCGTCCACCGGCGCGATCGTCGAGACTACTTGCGGGAGCAGCAACTGGTGGTCGACCTTGCGCATCGTGACGTCGCCGAGAAAGCTCTGCTTCTGCATGCCTTCCAGCGCCAGCGCAATCTTTAGCGGATCGGTCGAATTGGCTTTGCGGATGGCGTCCGTCACCAGTTCGACGGACAACACAGTGCGCGGCGCGAAGTGCTCCCCAGCGGGCGTCTGCCGTACGCGCGCATCCATCTGCATCAGTTGCGCGTTGCCATTGCCGGGCGTCCATTCCGACACCCAGGTCACCTTGCCGATCTTGGCCTGCGATACGGCAAGCACGGTGCCCGGCGCGCCCGCGCCACTGTGGTTCAGATAGCGTACGTCGTAGCTCATGTCGCCGGCGGCCTTGATGAGCAGGTTCAGGTCTTGCCCCCAGTTGCCGGTGAGGAGTGTGTCTGCGCCCGTCGCCTTGGCCTTCGAGACGTACGGCGCGAAATCCTTCACCTTGCCGATCGGGTGCAGCGTCTCTCCGGTGAACTGCACGTCGGGCCGTGCGGACGAGATCATCTGCTTGCCCAACGACGCCCACAGCCGGCCGTGCGCGTAGTCCTGGTTCAATGAATAGACCTTGCGGATATCGGGCTGCGTCTTCACGAAGTTGGCCAGCGCGCGCATCTTCATCGCCGTGTTGGCCTCGGTGGCGAAATGCCAGAAGCTGCAATGCGCGCCGGTCAGGTCAGGGTCGATCGACGCGTAGTTGATGATCAGCACGCGGCTGTTCGGATTGCGCTCGTTGTGCTTGGTGGCCGCATCCACCATGGCGGCCACGACGGAGGAGCCCGAGCCGCCGGTGAAGACGATCTTCGCACCGGCGTCGATGGCGCTCTGCAGCGCCGACAGACTGTCTTGCGCCGAGAGCTTATTGTCGTAGGTCGACAGCTCGTAGCGCGCACCATTCAGCACGCCTTGCGGTTGCGCATTGGCGTCGTCGATGCCGAGTTTCAGATTCGCCAGAAACTGCTCGCCCACATTCGAGAGCGGCCCGCTCAGCTGATCGATGAACGCCACTTTGATTGGCGCCGTGTCGGCGGCGTAGGTCGGGTGTGCGAACAGTAACGTTGCCGCACAGGCCGATGCGGATAACAGACGGGCAAAGCGGATCGCTGCGGGCATGTCTCCTCCTTGTGTGTGTTCTCGGCTACCAGGTGTCGATGAAGCGGCGTGTGGCGGGGTCGCGTGCGTGCCGCGGCTGCGCAGGCGGCGTCGATTGCAGCCCGCGCAACAGCCAGCGGCGCGTATCGGCCGGGTCGATCACGGCGTCGATTTCGAGATAACTGGCGATGTTGAGCGCGCGGCCTTCCTCGTAGGCGGCATCGACCATCTTGCGGAACAGCGCCTCGCGCTCGGCAAGGTCTTCCACCGCTTCCAGCTCTTTGCGATAACCCAGGCGGATGGCGCCTTCGATGCCCATGCCGCCAAACTCGCCACTCGGCCACGACGCGGTGAAGAACGGCGCGTGGAAACCGCCCGCGGCCATGGCCATTGCCCCGAGGCCATAGCCTTTGCGCAGCACGACGGTGAAGAAGGGCACACGCAAGTTGCCCGCCGTCACGAACATGCGGCTGACGTGGCGCACGGTGGCGGTCTTTTCCGCGTCCGGCCCGACCATGAAACCTGGTGTGTCGCACAGCGAGACGATGGGCAGATCGAACGCGTTGCACAACTGCATGAAGCGTGAAGCCTTGTCGGCGGCGGCGGAATCGATGGCGCCGCCCAGATGACGTGGGTTGTTGGCGATACAGCCGAAGGCGCGCCCTTCAATGCGGATCAGCGCGGTGATGATGCCCACGCCAAACGCCTGACGCAGTTCCAGAACCGAACCCGTGTCGGCCAATGCATCGATCACGGCGCGCATGTCATAGCTGCGCATGCGGTTTTCGGGAATCACATGGCGCAGGTGGCGCACATCGCCGGCTTCCCAGTGGGTGAGCGCCCCCTGGAAATAGCTCAGATAGCGGCGCGCGGCGTCGACCGCTTCGGTCTCGTCTTCGACGAGCACGTCGATCACGCCGTTCGGCGCCTGCACGCTCACGGGGCCGACCTCTTCGGGCGCGTAGACGCCAAGGCCGCCGCCTTCAATCATGGCCGGGCCGCCCATGCCGATGGTCGCGTCGCGCGTGGCGATGATCACGTCTGCGCAGCCGAGCAGCGCGGCATTGCCCGCAAAGCAGCGGCCCGAGACGATACCGATGGTCGGCACCAGCCCCGAAAGACGCGCGAATTGGATGAAGGTCGGACAGTCCAGGCCGCTGACGCCACGCTTTTCAGTGTCGCCCGGCCGGCCGCCCCCCCCTTCGGCAAACAGCACGACGGGCAGCTTCCACTGCTGCGCCAGCTCCAGCGCCCGGTCGGTCTTCTTGTGATTGAAGGTGCCTTGCGTGCCGGCCAGCACGGTGTAGTCGTACGCGAGCACCATGCAGCGCGCATCCTGATCGGGAAAGTGCGCGCCGTTGACGGTGCCGATGCCGGTGATGATGCCGTCAGCCGGTGTGGAGCGAATCAGGTCATCGAGCGCGCGCCGTTGACGTTGCGCAGCGATGGCGAGCGCGCCGTACTCGATGAATGAGCCGGCGTCGCACAGGTGGGCGATGTTCTCGCGCGCGGTGCGCTGGCCGGTCTTGCGGCGGCGGGCAACGGCCTCGGGGCGGTTCGCGTCGAGGCCGAATGCATGGCGGTCGATGACGGCCTGCAGGTCGGGGCGAATGCGGTCGAGGTCGATCTCGGTATCGGCGGCTGCGGCGTCATGTTGTGCGTCATCGGGCTGCAGCACGGCCAGCGGCTGGCCTTCGCGCACCGTTGCGCCCGACTGCGCGCAGACCTGCAGCACACGACCGGCTGCAGGCGCGATGACGACGTGCTCCATCTTCATCGCTTCAATCACGGCCAGCACGTCGCCGCGCGCAACCATGGCGCCGGCTTCTGCGTGGATCTGGATGAGCGCGCCATCCATTGGGGCAGTGAGCACTTCAGCGTCGTCAGGAAGCTCATCGAGGAATGACGTTGCGGGCGTCAGGTCGGGGGTGGCGACCGATGTGGCGTGCAGTGCGGGATGCGCTTCGCTGTTGCCGGCGGCCAAGTCGGCGAGCTTTACATCGAGGAACTGCGTGTGCACAGCGTTGGCCTGCACGTCGGCGTCGCGCAGCAGGTCCTGCAGCAGCCGCTTGTTGGTGGCCAGCCCTTCAATGCGGAATTCGCACAGCGCGCGGTACGTCTGTGCCAGCGTCTGCGCATACGTGCCGTGCGGCGCGTGGACGATCAGTTTGGCCAGCAGCGAGTCGAAGCGCGGATTCGGACGGTAGCCCGCGTAACCGCAGGTGTCGACGCGCACGCCTGGGCCATTCGGTGGTTCGAATGCGATGAGCGTGCCGGTGGACGGATGCGGTTGTCCTGATGCATCGATGGTCTCGGCATTGATGCGCACTTGCACGGCATGGCCGCGCGGTGCGATGGGTCGGTCAAGCCCCAAATCCGTGAGCGACGCACCTTGCGCCAGTGCCAGCTGTGTCACGACCAGGTCGACACCCGTCACCATTTCCGTGACGGTGTGCTCGACTTGCACGCGCGGGTTGGCTTCCATGAAGTAGAAAGTGGCGTGCGGCTTGCCCGCGCCTTCCACGAGAAACTCGATCGTGCCGATGCCGGTGTAGCCTGCCGCTTTGGCGAGCGTGACGGCAGCATCGGCAATGCGCGCACGCAGCGCCTCGTCCAGCGCGGGGCTGGGCGCAATCTCAATCAGCTTCTGGTGACGTCGCTGCAGGCTGCATTCACGCTCACCGAGGTGCACAACGTGGCCATGCGCGTCTGCAACGATCTGGATTTCGATATGGCGCGGCGAGGGCACCAGCGCTTCCACATAGACGTCCCCGCCACCACCTGCGGCAGTGGCTTCAGATACGCAGCGTGCATACGCGTCGGCAATCGCCTGCGCATCGTGCACGGCACGCATGCCGCGTCCGCCGCCGCCGGCCACGGCCTTGATCATCATGCCGTGCGAGGGCGGCAGCGCGGCGAAGAAGGCGCGGGCATCGTCCAGCGTGGTCGCGCCTTGTGTGCCGCTGACGATGGGAATGCCTGCCTCGTGCGCAAGCGCCCGCGCACGAGCCTTATCGCCGAAGAGTTCGAGCACGCGCGGTGATGGTCCGATGAACTGCACCCCGGCCTGTGCGCACTCGCGCGCGAAGGCGGCGCTCTCGCTCAGAAAGCCATAGCCGGGGTGGACCGCATCGGCGCCGACGGCGCGTGCGGCCGCAAGGATGGCCGCACCGTCGAGATATGCGCGTGCGCCGGTGCCGGGCAAGGGCGCAGCTTCATCGGTGCGTAGTGGATGCAGCGCGTCGCGATCGTCTTCGGAATAGACGGCGACCGAGGGCAAGCCGATCGTGGCGGCTGCGCGGGCAATGCGAATGGCGATCTCGCCGCGATTGGCGATGAGCAGTTTGCGAAACGTCATGGAACGGGTGTGGGTTAGATCTGTTCAGCGAGTGGTGCGAGGTCCTGCTTGCGCACCTTGCCGGTGGCCGTGAGGGGAAGTGCATCGACGATGCGCACGATGGGCACCTTGTAGACGGCCATGTTCTCGCGGCACCAACTGGTAAGGGTGGCGTCATCCAATGTGCCCACGGCCTCGGGCCGCAGCATCACGAAGGCGACGGGAAGCTGGCCGCGTTGTTCGTCGGCGCGGCCCACCACGGCAGAACCGAGGATGGCCGGATGCTTGCCGAGCATGGCTTCGATCTCCGCCGGAAATACGCTCATGCCGTTGACCTTGAGCATCTCCTTGCGGCGGCCTAGGTAGTGCACGTATCCCTGTTCGTCGATGCAGCCGATGTCGCCGGTGTGAAACCAGCCGTTGCGCAGGGTTTGCGCGGTGGCGTCCGGCTTGTTCCAGTAGCCTTTGAGCAGCGTCGGCGTGCGTACGCAGAGTTCGCCTTCGGCGCCGATCGGCATCAGCTCGTGCGTGTCGAAATCGCAGATCTTGAAGTCGGTGCCCGGCACCGGCAGACCCACGAAAATCGGTTGTGACCGGAGGTCGAAATCGTCGTCCTGCATGCCGACCGTGAAGCTGTTGCAGGTCTGCGTTTCCGTCATGCCCCAGGCGCTCTCGGCCATCATCGAGCCGGTCAGTTCACGCCACGCACGGCGGTACTCGGGGTTGAGCTTTTTTACGAACGACGACACGCCCGTATGCCGCAGCGAGCGTAAGTCGTAGGCATGCACACGAGGATGCGCCATCACCTCGGCGGCGCTGTCGACCAGCATCGAGCCATTGGTCACGCGGTAGCGCTGCACGCCAGCCATGAAGGCCTCGGCATCCCAGCGCGCCAGCAACACCAGCGGTACGCCAAGGAAGGCAGGGAAGATCAGACCGGTGTTCTCGCCCGCAATCCAGAACTGCGGATAGAAGCTGAGCATGACGGTGTCGGCATCCGCGCGCAGCGACACGGCCGAGAACGCGGCGGCCATATCCACCATGTCGCCCTGCGTGTGGATGCAGCCCTTCGGCAGCCCCGTCGTGCCGCCGGTGTAGTTGAGCGCGGCAACTGTATCGAGTGAGGCAGGCGGCAGGGGAATCGGCGTGGTCTGTGCCAATGCGGGCAACAAGTCGATCGCATCGTCGCAGGCCACCGGCGGTTCGGTCAGCATTGCGGGGAGCGGCAGCGTCGGCTCCGCGGGCAGCACGTCTGCGTAACGGGTGACGAAAACGTGCTCGATCGATGTTTCGGTACGCACGTCACGCACCAGGGGCATGAGGCGATCCAGCGCGACGATGGCCCGCGGTGTGGCGTCGCTCAGTGCATGCATCAGCTCGGCGCGCTGCGACAGCGGGCTGATCGGCACATACACAGCACCCAGTTTGAGGATGCCGAAAAACACCGCATTGAATTGCGGGCAGTTTGACAGGAACACCGCAACGCGGTCTCCAGTGCCGATGCCGTGTTGCGCGAGCAGCGCGGCAAAGCGGTCGGAGAGATCGTCAAGCTGGGCGAACGTTGTGTCGTGCCCGTAGAAGTGGATGGCCGGTTTGTCTGGCGTGGTGCGTGCCCAGTGCCGCAGGTAGTCGGTGAGGGCTACGCGCCCGATTGGATAATGCGGCTCACGTGGGGTATCCACCGGCCATGCGCGCGCCCAGAGCGCGCGAACGCGGCCGAGATACTCGGACTCGTCCATCGCCAAAGCTTGTCTCCGTTGGGTTGTGCAGTGCGTGCGCACAGCGGCGCCGCACTCTCTATACTAAAAAGTAATTTTTTATACCAACGGGTAAGAATATAGAAAGCGTTCTTTGATGCGTCAAGCATTTAAGAGCAATGATGTCGCCAGATGCGCGTATGCCACGGCGCATACGCGGGCGGCATGCGAAAATATGCGCCATGTCCATCGTCCGCAAATCTGTCGTTCCCGACGTGCAACCGTCTGGTGAATCCGAGGCCCCCGAAGCCTCTGGCGTCGCATCGCCGGCCACGCGCCCGCACATCGCCGAGCGGCAGGAGGCCCGCCGCCGGCAGATTCTCGACACGGCCGCGCAGCTTTTCTTCACCAAAGGCTATGCCGGCATGACGATGAGCGACCTCTGCAACGCGCTCGGGGTGACCAAGCCGGCGGTGTACTACTACTTCACCGACAAGTACGAGATCTTCGACATCCTTTGCCGTGAGGCCGCGCAGATCTGCCTGTCGGCCATCCGCGAGACGGCCGATCCGGCGCTGCCAGTGCGAGAGCGTTTGCAGGCGTGTCTGCTGGAAATGGCGCGCCGCTGCATTGCCTGCCATTACGCCGCTGCGCTGACGTATCGCGATCGGCAATACCTGCGCCCCGAAACGGTGGAGTGGCTGCACGGCATGTCGCGGGCGTATTACCGCGATCTCTATGCGCTGCTCGACGAGGGCAAGCGCGCCGGCGTGTTTGACTTTGGCGATGCGCGCGTCGCCGCGCACTCGATGGGCGGCGTCATGGGTTTCATGTACACCTGGCATGACCCGTCGCGCATCGATGCCGAGGTGCTGGCGGTGGAGCTGTCGGGCGCCATGATGAAGATCATTTTGCCGGCCGCCCCGGCATCTGGCGCTAAACGCGCGTCTTGAGCGCCGCGCTGGCCGGCGCCTTCGGCAACGCAGGCAGGCGGAAGACTTCGGGCGTCATCAGGTCGATGCCACAGTCGAGCGTCTCAACCCATTCGATGAACCGGTTGACCATGGCTTTGCCACGGAAGGCTTGGCCGTGCTGCGGCACGATCCATTCAATATCGAGCCCTCGCACCATCTGCGCCCACAGCCGGCACACGCGGTTGCCGCTCATGTAGCGGCGGTGGAAGGGCGCCATCAGCGGCAGGTGCGCGTCAAAATCTTCCACGGGCTTGGCGGCCACATTGGCGTGCACCATCGAGGCCCCCAGATCGCCCGAGAACAGGATGCGCGACACCGGATCGTAGAACTGGAAATTGCCTTCCGAATGCAGGAAGTGCGCCGGCACTGCCAACAGATGCGATTGCCCCAGCGGAATCGCCATGCCCGTATCCGGGATCGGCACGATGCGGCCCTCGGTCTTGCCGACGCTGCAGAAGTGCGGCAGAAAGCGTTCCCACACGCGGGAGATCAGGATGTCGCAGCTTGAGCTTGTCAGCCACCGTCCTGCCGAGGCGACGATGTCGGGGTCTGCATGCGAGGCCAGCACGTAGTCGAGCTGCTTGGGCGGAAAGTACCGGTTCATCGCCAAAAACAGCGCGTTGTAGGTCATCTGACCGCCCGGATCGATCAGCGCGCCGTGGCCGTGATCGACGATGAGGAACTGGTTCGTCTGCACCGGCAGGTCGTCGTGATCGTCGACCAGATCCGAAAACATCAGGCAGACGTGCTCGGGCGTTTCGTAGAGCGTGGTGACCATGGGAGAGGGCGGCGCGCGGTTGGAATGTTTCGATGGTCGCGCAGCGCGTGCCCGTCACACTTGATCCGTGTCAAGGCAGCCGTGGTGCCGGCAGTGGCCCGGGCGACCCTGTCATCCGTCCCGGGCCGGGTGTCACGTGATAAACTTTTGATTTTTAACGCTTTGCGCGAGCCGCACGCGGGATCGTCCGCTTGGGTCTGGCGCGCCGCCATGCCAACCGGCATGCCGCATCTCCCCCTATGAATACTGCAACGATGTCTGAAGCGTCAGAAGCGCCGGCCAATGAATCGGTGACATTCGACAGCTTCGGCCTGCATCCGGACGTCCTCCGCGCGCTGACCGAAAGCGGTTACACCAAGCCCACACCCATTCAGGCCGCCGCCATTCCGGTGGTGACCGCCGGTCGCGACGTCATGGGCGCCGCACAAACCGGCACCGGCAAGACCGCCGGTTTCTCGCTGCCGATCATCCACAACCTGCTGCCCGACGCCAACACGAGCGCGTCGCCGGCGCGCCACCCGGTGCGGGCGCTGATTCTCACGCCCACGCGCGAGCTTGCCGACCAGGTATATGACAACGTCGCCAAGTACGCGAAGTACACGGCGCTGCGCTGCGCCGTCGTGTTCGGCGGTGTCGACATGAACCCGCAGACCGAGCAATTGCGCCGCGGCGTGGAAATCCTCGTTGCCACGCCGGGTCGTCTGCTCGATCACGTGCAGCAGCGCAGCGTGAACCTGTCGCAAGTGCGCATGCTGGTGCTGGACGAAGCCGACCGCATGCTCGACATGGGCTTCCTGCCCGACCTGCAGCGCATCATCAACCTGCTGCCGGCTCACCGCCAGACGCTGCTGTTCTCGGCCACGTTTTCGCCGGAGATCAAGAAGCTGGCCGCGAGCTACCTGCGTCATCCGCAAACCATTGAAGTGGCACGCAGCAACGCCACGGCAGAGAACGTCCGCCAGGTCATCTACACGGTGCCGGACAACCACAAGCAAGCGGCGCTCGTGCACCTCTTGAAGCAGCGTGCGGATCAAGGTCTTCCGCGCCAGTGCATCGTGTTCTCCAACAGCAAGATCGGCTGCTCGCGCCTGGCGCGCGCGCTGGAGCGCGAAGGCATCAACGCCAACGCCATCCACGGTGACAAGACGCAGACCGAGCGCATGCAAACGCTTGAAGCATTCAAGCAAGGTACCGTTGACGTGCTGGTGGCCACCGACGTGGCGGCGCGCGGTCTCGACATCTCGCAGATGCCGTGCGTGATCAACTTCGACCTCCCGTTCAACGCGGAAGACTACGTGCACCGTATCGGCCGCACGGGCCGTGCCGGTGCTTCCGGTGATGCACTGTCGCTGTTCGCGCCGGGCGATGAGCGTTTCCTGGCCGACATCGAAAAGCTGATCAAGCGCAACCTGCCACGCGAGCAACTCGCTGATTTCGATCCGACCGGCGAGCAGGCGCGTGACCGTGAACGTCGTGAGCGAGACGAGAAGCGTGCCCGCGGAGAAGTCCGCCGCGCCCGTGAGCGCGATGAGCGTAATGGCGCCCGCGTGCTCGATCACACCATCGTGCGCCCGGCATTCCGCCCATCGGACGACCCGTTCTTCAATCGCCCGTACGAATCGTCTCTGCCGGCGGAGTCGGCAGAGGCTGCCAAGCCGGCACAAGCGACCGGACATCCGCGCAGTGCCAAGCGCCCGATCGCGGCGCTGCTCGGCGGCGTGCCGCGTAAGCGCTAAGTCAGTCGACCCAAGACGGCGGTGCTCCCGCCGCCAGGGTCAATTGCATCAGGCCGGTTGTGCCAGGCGATTGGCCCATGCCGGGACGGCGTCCCGGTAGAACCCCTCCACATCCCCCGCGCGAATGTCCAGCCCCAGGTGTTGGGCCGCTTCCGTCAACGCGGCCAGCGGTTGATTGCGGCTGATGGCGCGCGCGCCCGTCTGCTTGCTGAGTTTCTCGCCGTCGGCGTTCACCACCACGGGCACGTGCAGGTAGCGCAGCGCGGGCAGCCCCAGCAGCTGTTGCAGGTAGATCTGGCGCGGCGTCGAGTCGAGCAGGTCGGCACCGCGCACGACATCCGTGATCCCTTGCGTCGCATCGTCCACCACCACCGCAATCTGGTACGCCCACATGCCGTCTGCGCGCTTGAGCACAAAGTCGCCTACGGCTTCAGCCAGGTTCTGGCATTGCGTGCCTTGCCAGCGATCGTTGAAGCAGATGGTGGCGGCGTCGGCATCCGGCACACGCACGCGCCAAGCGCGCGGCGGGCGGCCGTGCAGTCCGTTGCGGCACGTGCCGGGATAGATCAGGGTCTGGTGACGCACGTGGCCGTTGGCGTCGATGCTGGTGACGGAATCCGCAATCTCACGGCGCGTGCAGCCGCACGGGTAGAGGCTGCCGCTGGCCTGCAGTTGCTCCAGCGCCTGTTCAAAGCGGGATAGGTGCGTACTCTGCCACTGCGGGGCTTCGTCGGGAATGAGCCCGAGCGCATCCAGCGTGGCGAGGATGTCGCGATCGGCGCCGGGCACGTTGCGTTGGAAGTCGATGTCTTCAATGCGCACGAGCCACGTGCCGCCATGTACACGTGCATCCAGCCAGCTTGCCAGCGCG
Source organism: Ralstonia sp. VS2407 (assembly GCF_052950655.1). NCBI lineage: Bacteria > Pseudomonadati > Pseudomonadota > Betaproteobacteria > Burkholderiales > Burkholderiaceae > Ralstonia > Ralstonia sp. VS2407. The sequence continues at coordinate 196,291 of NZ_JBRFVG010000004.1, read as the reverse complement.
GTGACCAGCGAGCCGATATGCAACGGCCCCGTGGGCGAGGGCGCAAAGCGGCCGCGGTATTGGCCCCGCGAGGCATTGGTGGATTCCGGAAAATCGAGATTGGCTTGGGACAACGCAACGCTCCAGGCTCAGAAGCCGATGCCGCTATTGTGCGCGATTTGTCCGCACGAGGCCCCTACTGCATCATCAGGGCCTGCCCCAGGCGCGGGTCTTCCAGCTTGTCGACCCACCATTGCAGCGCCTTGCCGCGCATGTTGTTGCGCCACGCAACCTGAAACGTGCCCGCACGCTTGTCTTCGGTGGTTTCCTTGGCGATCAGCACGCCGGAATCCAGATACGGTTGCGCCAGGGGCACCGGCAGCCAGCCGCAGCCCAGGCCACGAATCTGCGCCTGCACCTTGTCTGCCATGGACGGCACGACCAGCGTGTCTTGTCCAGCCATCACACCGATGGTGCGTGCGGGCAGATTGCGCGATGTATCTCCCACGGCAACGATGCGATGTCGCGTGATGGCAGTTGCCGGCAACGGCTCGTCCATTTGCGCCAACGGGTGATGCGCCGCCACCGCAAAGATGAACGGGATGTTGCCCACCGTGCGCGTCTGGATACCCTGCACCTGCATCACCTGTGCCGGCCCGATCAGCAAGTCCGCGCGGCCGGAGAGAAGGGCGTCCCACGTGCCGGCCAGCACCTCCCGACAGAAGCGCAATCGCGTGGCGGTGTTTTCGGCGTAGAAATCCTGGATGACGGGCATGAGTGCGCGAAAGTGCACGAGATCGTCGACTACGATGGTCAACGTGGCTTCCCATCCGGTGGCAAGGCGTTTGACGCGGCGCGCGAGTTCGTCCGCGGCCTGCAGCAGGTGACGGCCTTCGTCGAGCAGCGCACGGCCAGCCGGCGTGAGTTCCGCCCGGTGGCGCCGTCGGTCAAACAGCAGGACATCGAGATCGTCTTCAAGCTTGCGCACTACATAGGTGAGGGCTGACGGCACTTTGCCCAGTTCGTGCGCCGCGGCGGCAAAGCTGCCTTTGCGTTCGATCGCGTCCAGCACTTCCAGAGATTCCAGCGATAGCGCCATGTTCAGAATTTTTGATGTATTGAATCAAAGCCGTACCGCTCAACTATAGCCAATCTGCGTACCATTCACACATCGGCGCAGTAATTCGGATAGGAGATTCATCAAAATGATTGAAATCCGCCCCTCTCAAGATCGCGGTTACGCAGACCACGGCTGGCTCAAGTCGTATCACAGCTTCTCGTTTGCCGATTACATGGACCCTGAGCACGTCCAGTTCGGCCCGTTGCGCGTCATCAATGAAGACCGCGTCGCAGCCGGCATGGGCTTCGGCACCCACGGCCACCGTGACATGGAAATCATCAGCTACGTGCTCGACGGCGAGTTGGCGCACAAGGACAGCATGGGCAACGGTAGCGTGCTGCGCCCGGGCGACGTGCAACGCATGACGGCTGGGACAGGTGTGCGTCACTCCGAGTTCAACCACGCGCAGGACCAGACCACGCATTTTCTGCAGATCTGGGTGCTCCCCGCGCAAATGAACCTCACGCCGGGCTATGAAGAACGTCATTTCGACGAGGCAGCCAAGCGCGGCAAGCTCGCCCTGATCGCTAGCGCCGATGGTCGTGATGGTTCGGTGAGAGTCCACCAGGACATGGCGCTCTACGCCGGCAAGTTTGATGGCGCAGAAACTGCGTCCTTGTCAATCGCCGCAGGCCGCCGTGCTTATGTGCACGTGGTGCGTGGCAAGGTGAGCGTTAACGGTCGCACGCTGGTTGGCGGCGACGCAGCCAAGCTGACGCAAGAAGAGGCGGTGACGCTCTCTGGCGGCGAAGGTGGCGAAGTGCTGGTGTTCGATCTGCCGTAATGTTCATGGCGCACCCTGTGTGCGCCATTTTTCTTTTCCGTTGTTCCCCCGCGGTACCCCAACCCCAAGAGGATTCCCATGGCACGAGTTGCAGTTGTTTATCACAGCGGTTATGGCCACACGAAGAAGCAGGCCGAGGCCGTATTTGCAGGCATTCAAGGCGCCGGCGCTGACGCGCATCTGATTTCGGTCACCGACGTCAACGACGACACCTGGGCGCTGCTGGCCGGTGTCGATACGATCGTCTTTGGTGCGCCGACCTACATGGGCGGCGTTTCGGGCGACTTCAAGAAATTTGCCGATGCATCGTCCAAGGCTTGGTTCACGGGCGCGTGGAAGGACAAGATCGCTGCGGGTTTCACGAACTCTGCATCGATGAACGGCGACAAATACGCGTCGATCCAGTACCTGTGGACGCTCTCGCAGCAGCACGGAATGATCTGGGTTGGCACGGGCATGATGCCGGCCAACAGCAAGGCCGCCACGCGCAATGACGTGAACTATCTGGCGGGCTTTGGTGGCGCGCTGGCGCAATCGCCGTCGGATGCGAGCCCTGAAGAAGGTCCGCTGCCGGGCGATCTGGAAACCGCCAAGCTGTTCGGCGAGCGCATTGTTGCCATCACCAACCAGTTTGTGCGCGGCCGTCAGTAAAGCGGATCGCTCAAAGAAAAACGCCGGCATGTCCGGCGTTTTTTGTTGGGCAAAGCGCTGTCAGAACCGCGTGCCTGCTCCGCAGAACACGCCGCGGTTGGAGCCACCCTCGCAGCTCGCCGCGCAGCCTGCCAATGCTGTCAGGCACATCGTGGTGACGAGGAGGAGGGCGGCGAGGCGCTTCATGCAGCGGCGCGCGCTTGGCTGCCGGCGCAATGCGGGCAGCGCTGGCCTGGGATGTAGTCGGGAGATTGCTGTTCTTCCGGCGTGACCACGGCGCGGCAGGCGAAGCATTGCTTGGGGCCCGCCGGCAGCAGTTCGGCATTCAGAGCGGTGCGGTGGTCGAACACGAAGCAATCGCCGTCGTAATGGGCGCCGCCCACTTCCTCGAAATATTTGAGGATGCCGCCTTCAAGCTGATAGACGCGCTCGACCCCGATCTCCTGCATGTGGATCGCCGCCTTTTCGCAGCGGATGCCGCCGGTGCAGAACGACACGACCGTCTTGCCGGCAAAGTCGTCCTTGTGCGCGGCAATGGCGGGCGGGAATTCAGTGAATTTCTTGAGGTTGTATTCGACGACGTTCTTGAACGTGCCGACGGCAACTTCATAGTCGTTGCGCGTGTCGAGCATCACCACGGGGCGGCCCTCGTCATCGTGGCCCTGATCGAGCCAGCGCTTGAGATCTGGCGGCGCAACCGACGGCGCGCGGCCCTCTTCCGGGCGGATCAGCGGGTGGCGCATGGTAATGATTTCTTTCTTCATGCGCACCAGCAAGCGGCGGAACGGCTGGTGGTCGGACAGGCTTTCCTTCGGTGCCAGGTCAGCAAAACGGGGGTCGGCGCGCAGCCAGCTGACGATGCCGTCAATGGCCGCACGCGAGCCGGCCAGGAAGATGTTGATGCCCTCGGGCGCCAGCAGCACGGTGCCCTTCAACTCGCGCGCCTGGCACTCGGCCAGCAGGGCGGGGCGCAGGGTCTCGCGGTCATCGAGGGTGACGAATTTGTAAGCGGAAATATTGACGATCTGCATGTGCTGCCGCGCCATTTTCTGGCGCCTTGGGTAACCCGTTGATTCGTAAGCCGAAATTATAGCCGCCCGCGCAGCCGTGCGGGGTTGTCGATGGTCAACCGGGCACGCCCGGAATGCTTTACGGAAGGTGTCACCCGGTACAATACGCGGATGAATTCGCCGCGCTTCGTCCACCTCCGTCTCCACTCCGAATATTCCGTCGTCGATGGCAACGTCCGTTTGGACGATGCCGTCAAGGCCGCCGCCAAAGACGGCATGGGCGCCCTGGCGCTGACCGATCTTGCCAACGCCTTCGGGCTGGTGCGCTTCTACAAGGAAGCGCGTGGCAAGGGCGTGAAGCCTATCGTCGGCGCCGACGTGTGGATCACCAATCACGACGAGCGCGACAAACCGACACGCCTGCTGTTGCTGGTGCGTGACAAGCAGGGTTACCTGAACCTGTGCCAGTTGCTGGCACGGGCGTGGCTCTCCAACCAACATCGCGGCCGCGCGGAAATCGCCCCCGAATGGTTTGATGAGCCTGGCGTGGAAAACGCCCCCCTGGCCACCGGCCTGCTGGCGCTCTCCGGCGGTATGGCGGGCGATATCGGCATGGCGCTGGCCAATGGAAACGATGCGCTGGCGCGCAAGCTCGCGATGAACTGGTCGCGCGTGTTTCCGGGCGCTTTCTACATCGAACTGCAGCGCGCGGGGCACGCCGGTACCGAGGCCTACATCCAGCAAGCCGTGAAGCTGGCCTCGGCCATGCAGTTGCCGGTGGTGGCCACGCATCCGGTGCAGTTCATGACGCCGGACGATTTCACGGCCCACGAAGCGCGCACCTGCATTGCGGAGGGCGAGCTGCTTGCCAATCCGCGTCGTGCCCGCCGTTTCACGACCGAACAGTATTTCAAGACGCAGGACGAGATGTGCGCGCTGTTTGCCGACATTCCGTCCGCGCTGGCCAACGCGGTGCAGATCGCGCAGCGCTGCAACCTCAAGCTGGAACTGGGCAAGCCCAAGCTGCCGCTGTTCCCGACGCCCGATGGCATGTCGCTGGATGACTACCTCGTCCAGCTTGCCAAGGAAGGGTTGGAAAAGCGCATGGAAGTGCTATTCCCCGACGAGGCGGTACGTGAATCCAAGCGCGCCGAGTACTACGCCCGTCTGGAATTCGAGACCGGCACCATCATCAAGATGGGCTTCCCGGGCTACTTCCTGATCGTTGCGGACTTCATCAACTGGGCGAAGAACAACGGCGTGCCGGTGGGGCCGGGCCGGGGTTCGGGCGCCGGTTCGCTGGTGGCATATGCGCTGGGCATTACCGATCTGGACCCGCTCAAATACAACCTGCTGTTCGAGCGTTTCCTGAACCCGGAACGTGTGTCGATGCCCGACTTCGACATCGACTTCTGCCAGCACGGCCGCGACCGCGTCATCCAGTACGTGAAGGAAAAGTACGGCAAGGATGCCGTCTCGCAGATCGCCACCTTCGGCACGATGGCCGCCAAGGCCGCGGTGCGTGACGTGGGTCGCGTGCTGGACCTCGGCTACAACTTCGTTGACGGCGTGGCCAAGCTGATCCCGTTCAAGCCGGGCAAGCTCGTCACGCTCGAAGAAGCGAAGAAGGAAGAGCCGCTGCTGGCCGAGCGCGAAGCCAACGAAGAAGAGGTCAAGCAGCTCCTCGAACTCGCACAGCGCGTGGAAGGCATGACGCGTAACGTCGGCATGCACGCGGGCGGTGTGCTGATCGCCCCGGGCAAGTTGACCGACTTCTGCCCCCTCTACACACAAGGCGGTGAAGACGCCGGCGTCGTCAGCCAGTACGACAAGGACGACGTGGAAGCCGTCGGCCTGGTCAAGTTCGACTTCTTGGGCTTGACCACGCTCACGATCCTCGACTGGGCCGAGCGCTATATCCGCATGCTCGATCCGTCCAAGGCAGATTGGAATTGCAGTCACATTCCGCTGACGGACAAGAAGGCGTTCGACATCCTGAAGTCGGCCAACACGGTCGCTGTGTTCCAGCTGGAAAGCCGCGGCATGCAGGGCATGCTGAAGGACGCCAAACCTGACCGCTTTGAGGACATCATCGCCCTGGTAGCGTTGTATCGCCCAGGCCCGATGGACCTGATTCCGAGCTTCTGCGCGCGTAAGCACGGTCGCGAGAAGGTCGAGTACCCCGACCCGCGCGTCGAGCCGGTGCTCAAGGAGACCTACGGCATCATGGTCTACCAGGAGCAGGTGATGCAGATGGCGCAGATCGTGGGCGGATACTCGCTCGGCGGCGCCGACTTGCTGCGCCGTGCAATGGGTAAGAAGAAAGCCGAAGAAATGGCCGAGCACCGCGCGCTGTTCCGCGCGGGCGCGGCCAAGGATGGGCTCTCTACCGAAAAGGCCGACGAAATCTTCGACCTGATGGAGAAGTTCGCGGGCTACGGCTTCAACAAGTCGCACGCGGCCGCTTATGCGCTGCTGGCGTATTACACTGCGTGGCTCAAGGCGCATCACCCGGCCGAATTCATGGCAGCCAACATGTCGCTCGCCATGGACGACACCGACAAGGTGAAGATCCTCTACGACGATGCCCGGGGCAAGAACGGCCTGACCGTGCTGCCGCCGGATATCAACGCGAGCCAGTACCGCTTCGCCCCAACCGACGCCAAGACCATCCGCTACGGCCTGGGCGGCGTGAAGGGCAGCGGTCAGGGCGCGATCGAAGACATCCTGCGTGCACGCGAAGACGGCCCATTCAAGGACTTGTTCGACTTCTGCGAGCGCGTCGACCGCCGCCAGGTGAATCGCCGCACTATCGAAGCGCTGGTGCGCGCCGGCGCCTTCGACAGCCTCAACGCCAACCGCGCACAGCTGCTCGCTTCGATCGGCTTGGCCATGGAAGCCGCCGAGCAGAAGGCAGCGGCCGCCAACCAAGTGTCGCTGTTCGATCTGATGAGCGGTGACGATGCCGAGCAGCATCGCCCCGAACTCGTCGACGAGCCGGCCTGGTCGACCAAGCGCAAGCTGCAGGAAGAAAAGCAGGCGCTCGGTTTCTATCTTTCCGGTCACCTGTTCGACGAATGCCGTGACGAAGTGCGCCGCTTTGCGCGCACGACGCTGGCCGAGCTGGCTCGCGAAGTGACCGACAAGGGCAATGGCGGCGGTTACGGCAACCGCGACGCACGTAACAAGACCGTGGCAGGCGTGATCGTCGGGCAGCGCACGCAGATGACCCAGCGCGGCAAGATGCTGATCGTCATGCTCGACGACGGCTCCGCCAGCGAAGCCACCGAAGTCACGGTCTTCAACGAAGTGTTCGAAGCCAATCGCGCGCTGTTCAAGGAAGACGAAGTGCTGATCGTGCAGGGCAGCGCCCGCCACGACATGTTCACTGGCGGCGTGCGCGTCACGGCCGAATCGGTCATGGACATGACCCAGGCGCGCGCCAAGTTTGCGCGGGCCATCCGGTTGTCGATGAACGGCGATTCAACGGCGGCCAAGCTGCGCGACCTGCTCTCGCCGCATGTGGCGGCGGATGGCAATGGCGTCTCGGTGCGCATCAACTACGTCTGCGAGCAGGCCCGCTGCGAAGCCGTGCTCGGCGACGCCTGGCGCATTGTTCCGAGCGAGGACGCCATCGCCGCGCTGCGTCAGGCGCTGGACGCCGAGAACGTGGCAACGGTGTACGAGTAGTCTGATGATGGCGCAGGGGGCGCCATCGCCGGGCGTACGCTCGGCAGGACTGCAGTCTCAATACGATTATTACTAGAGCATCCATGAACGTCGGAATCTCGTGCAACGCGCTGGGCTACAGCGGCGGCAGCGAGCGCTACGCGATGGACCTGGTGCGCGGCCTGCATGAGCGCGCCATCCGTCCCGTGTTCTTCGCCAAGATGGTGGACAAGGCGCTTCCCGAATACCGCCAGGTCAAGGCAGTTGCATTGCCCACGCGCAAACTGCCCGGCAAATTCAATGACCACGCGTTCGGCTGGCTAGTGCGCTATCTGGCCAAGCGGGAGCACATCGATCTGATGATCGGCTGCAACCGCACAGGGGCATCCGATATCGCCATTTGCGGCGGTACGCACGTCGGTTATCTCAAGAGCTTTTCCAAAGAGGCCGCCTTCTGGGACCGCCAACAGATCGCGCTGGAGCGCAGAGACTATGTCCGCTCGCACGTTGTCGTTGCGCACTCGCGGCTGATGGCGCAGGAAGTGCTCGACTATTACGACATTCCGGCGGCCAAGGTGAAGACGGTGTACCCGCCGGTGAGCGAGACGAAGTTCTCGCCGGTGAGCGAAGCCGAGCGTCAGCGGCTGCGCGATGAGCTGGGCTTTGCAAAGGACCGCGTCACGTTTGTGTTCCCCTCGTCGAGCCACAAGCGCAAGGGCTATCCGCTGCTGGAGGCGTTCTTCTCCAAGACGGATTTGCCGGTGCAACTGGCGGTGATCGGACGGCCGGTGTCGTCGTCCTCGCCCAACATCCGCTACCTGGGATACCGCAAGGACATCGAGAACGTCTACCGCGCGGCGGACTACACAATCCTTGCTTCGCACTACGAGCCGTTTGGGCTGATTGGCGTGGAGTCCGTGCTGTGCGGTACGCCGGCCGTGCTGGCAGCCAACATCGCCTGCACCGAGGTGATCTCGGAAGAAGGGGCGCCCACCTTCGATCTCGACGATCCAGCCACGCTGGCGCGCACGATTGAAGCCGCTGTTGCCCGTGCGCAGGCCGGCCAGGCGCGCCTGGCGAATCCGCGTGAGCATCTGCGCTATGACCCCAGCATCACTGCGCACATCGATGCCTTGCTGGCGCTTGCACCTGGCGCGGGGGCATTGCGATGAACGGCTCGATGCAACGTGGCCGGACGCTGATATCCAGTGTGCCGGCGGCGCTGGCCGTGTTCGGAATCTCCATCCTCCCGGCTTTCATGCTGTCGGTGCGCGGCGCAGCGTTCCTGTCGTTCTTGCTGCTGCTGGTGGCCGCGTTCTGGTCGATGCTGGCCGCGCCTGCAGAAGTCATGAACCGACTGCGCGCGATGTGGCGCGAACATCGGTGGCTGATCCTGGCCATGGCCGCCATGCCGACTGCGATGCTGGTCAGTGCGCAGCTGAACCCGGCCGCGCCGCGCACTGTGCCGTTTGCCTATGGCAGGCTTTGGTTGTTCGGATTGGCGCTTTTTGCGCTGTTGAAATTGCGGCCTAAACAGCTGGAGAGTGTGCAGTGGGGATGTGTTGCAGGCGCACTGGCGTCGGTTGTGTGGGCCTACCTTGAGTTGCGTGTGGGGCGGCCAGACAAGATCGGCGCGTTCGCCAACACGATCCCTTTCGGCAATCTATCGTTGCTGATGGGGCTGTTCTCTCTGATTTCTATTGGTTGGTCCAAGGGGGACGGCTGGCTGCTTGTTATCTTGCGCGGAGTGGCAGGCGGCGCTGGGCTCTATGCGTCGTACCTGTCCCAGTCGCGCGGTGGATGGATTGCAATCCCCGTACTACTGCTGATCGCCGTGGCGACGCTGCGCCATGTGAGCTGGAAGAAGCGCTTGTCCGCCTTGCTGGTGTTCTTCGCGCTGTTGGCGGCGGTATGCGTATCGTCGAATATGGTTCGTACGCGTTTCGATCAGGCAGTCAGTGATTTGCATGCCTATCAGGCAGGTCAAACCAATACCTCGGTCGGCATCCGCTTCCAACTTTGGAAGGCGGCTACGCTGATGTTGACGCGCCATCCAATAGCCGGGGTGGGAAGAGGCCAATTCGAGCCCGCTCTCAAGACGATTCATGCGGAGGGGCTGATCACACAGGAAGCGACTGCCTTCGAGCATGCCCACAACGAGTTTCTATACAATGGCGCCACGCTTGGCGTGCTGGGCATCGGCGCATTGTTGGCGCTGTACTTGGTGCCTGCCGCGTACTTTCTGCGCGCTGCGCTGTGCGACGATCGCATCCTACGCACCACGGGAGCGATGGGCCTCACGTTATGTGTCGGTTTCGTATTGTTCGGGCTGACCGAAGTGATGCTGATCATCGCGCAGACGGTCGTGTTTTACAGCGTGATGGTGGCCATATTCACCGCGCATATTCATCGGCGCCGGCAGCAGCTTGGCGCCGCTCCTGTTCTCTGAGATCGCTTTCGCATGTCCGCATCCAATCGAGCCACGCTCGCCGTCATCATCGTCGCCAAGAACGAAGCCGCTGATATCGGCGACTGCATCCGTTCGGTGCGCGACTGGGCGGACGATGTCATCGTCTTCGACTCGGGTAGCACAGACGGCACGCAAGATATCTGCCGCCAGCTAGGTGCGCGCGTGTTCGAGACCGACTGGCCCGGCTACGGCGAGCAGTCCAACCGTGCCTTGCGCGAGGCGCGTACCGACTGGGTGCTCTCGCTGGACGCCGACGAGCGCATCAGCCCCGAGTTGCGTGCCGAGATGATCGCCGTCCTGGAATCGGGCAGCTCGCACACTGTTTATTCGATGCCGCGCAGCTCCAGTTTCTGCGGTCGCTTCATGAAGCATTCGGGCTGGTGGCCGGACCGCATCCGCCGCTTTTTCAAGCGCGAGCGGGTGACGTTCTTCGATGCGCCGGTGCACTCGCACCTGGTCTTCGAGGGTACGGTGGGCGACTTCCGCGCGCCGATCATTCACTACTCGATTCCAGACCTGAAGGCTGCGCTCGACAAGGCGAACGATTATTCGACCGCCGGTGCGGCCGCAGCCTATGCCAAGGGCAAGCGCGCGTCGCTGGGCAGTGCGATTGGTCACGGGCTGTGGGCGTTCATCCGTACGTACATCATCCAGCGTGGTTTCCTCGATGGTGCGGAGGGCTTCATGCTCGCCGTGTCGAACGCCGAGGGCACGTACTACCGCTACATCAAGCTGATGATGCTGCATCGTCATGGCAAGCGCTGAGCCGCCGCGTCGCATCGCCCTCATCGTTACGACGTATAACCGCCCAGATGCGCTGGCTCGCGTACTGGCCGGCTGTGGCGCACAGACCGACCACGCATTCGACGTCGTCGTCGCTGACGACGGTTCGCGCGATGACACACGCGTGGCGGTCGAAGCCGCTGTCAAGACTGCGCCGTATCCACTACGCCATGTCTGGCATCCCGACGACGGCTTTCGCGCAGGCGAAATCCGCAACCGCGGCGTGCTGGCGACAGACGCCGACTACCTCGTTTTTCTCGATGGCGATTGCGTGCCGCGTCCGGATTTCGTGGCGCGGCATCGCGCGTTGGCGGAGCGGGGGCGCCTGCTGTCCGGCAGCCGCATCCTCCTGAATGAAGCGATGACGCGTGAGGTCGTCGCCCAGCAGATCGATATCCACTTGAAGGACCGCGCGTATTGGTTTGCCGCCTGGCGCGCGCGCCGCATCAACAAGTTCCTGCCGCTACTGGTGCCAGGTTTGCCGGTGCCGCGTACATTCAAGGACACCAGCCTGCGCGGCATCAAGAGCTGCAACCTTGGCGTGTGGCGCAGCGATTTCGAGCGCGTGAACGGCTTCGATCAGAGCTTCGTCGGGTGGGGCCATGAAGACGCCGATCTGGCGGTCCGCCTGTACAACGCAGGTGTGCGGCGCAAGCGCGGCTTCTGCGCGACTGAGGTCTTCCACCTGTGGCATCGCGAGCAATCGCGCGAGCAGGAAAGCCCCAACTATCAACGCATGATGGCTCGGCGCAATACCGACATCATCCGCGCAGACGCTGGGCTTGCAGAACTGCGAGGGCAGCGCGCCTGAGCGGGCGCCATCTGCTCACCAAGTCTTCTTCTGCTTAACGATGCCGAGGAACGGCCGCACGAAAATCTGATAGAGGAACTTGCGCACGAAGATCTGGCGCAGGTGATGGCCGACGCCAAGACGGTTGTCGGCTTCGCGGCTTTTGATAGCGCGATCGGCTTCCAGGTTGGAGCCGCTATCGAAGTGCTGCACGCCAATCACATAAGGCACGACCGCGCGTATCTGCACGATGCCTTCGCGCTCGAACTTGTACCAATAGTCTGCGGCCAGCCACACGGGATAGAGCTGCTCAACCATGCGCTTGGCCGCCGCGCGCGTGATGAAATAGCCATGCGCGAGCCACTGGTAGTTGGCAAGTTTGACCGTGCGGTGGTCAGCTGTCAGCGGCCGGGCGCTGCGTTTGTAGTAACGGTCGATGTGCGTGAGCAATGTGACGACCGGTTCGTCGGGCGACACGCTCTGTGCGAGCGCGTCGAGCACGGCTGGCACATCCGGCCCGAGCTTTGCATCGTCTTCCAGGATGAGCGCGTAGGGCAGGTTCTGCTCGATCATTGCCCGGTAGACACCTAGGTGGCTCAGCGCGCAGCCGACTTCGCCGACAGTCAATTCGCGGCTTTGACTCGTCGCGCGCGCATGATCGTAGTGGCGCGCAAATTCGTCGGCGGGGAGCGCCTTGCCGTACACAGCTGGGAAACGGCTGTGCGGCAGGCCCAGCGCGTCAAGCTGGCGTTCCAGCGCCTCGCGGCGTCCGGCGTCGTGCTCAAGATTGATGAAAAACGTGGGAACGCGCGAACTCATTGCAGAAGCGTCAGATGATGCGTAGGCCAGTCTGGACCTGGGATTGCGCAGCAGGATGGGCCGGGTGGTCGATTGCCGCTAAAATGCCGGGTCGCCCGTCTGTCGGATGACAGCTGCTGCAACGCACTTTATGTCGGCGGCGCTGACCGCCATGCGACGCAAGCTGCCCACCCTCATTTGAAAACGCCGTGAGTATACAAGCAAAGTCTGATCACCCAGCGCCCGCCAAGCCGATGCTCAAGCGGTTATGGGGCTACCTGCGCCCCGAATTGACCGCCTTCATCCTGGCAATGGTCGCCATGGGCGTGGTGGCGGCCACTGAGGGGATCATCCCGAAGGTCGTAAAGGATTTGCTGGATCAGGGCTTCGGCGGTGAATACGCCGGCAGGCTGTGGCAGGTGCCGGCCATGCTGGTGGGCATTGCCGTGGTGCGCGGCATCGCGCAGTTTGCGTCGACGTATCTGTTGAGCCTGGTGTCGAACAAGGTGCTGCTGAATCTGCGGATGAAGATGTTCGAGCGCCTGCTGCAGGCGCCCGCTTCGTACTATCAGCGCAATACGGCGGCGTCGATCATCAACGCGGTCATCTTTGAAGTGAACCAGGTGCTGCAGGTGCTCACCGGCGTGTTCATCACGCTGGTGCGCGATTCGATGACCGTGCTGGCGCTGCTGATCTTCCTCTTCTATACCAATTGGCGCCTGACGCTGGTGGTGGCGGTGATCTTGCCGATCATCGGGCTGCTGATGTCGCGTATCAACCGCCGGCTGCGCTCGCTCAACCGCGAGAGCCAGAACCTGACCAACCAGGCCGCCTATGTGGTGGAGGAAGCCGTGGGCGGCTACAAGGTCGTCAAGCTGCATGGCGGCGAGGCGTATGAATCGCTGCGCTTCAATGCCATGACGAATCGTCTGCGTGGTTACGCCATGCGCGTGGCCGTGGCCGGTGGCCTGAACCAGCCGGTGACGCAGTTTCTGGCGGCGCTGGCGCTGTCGATCATCCTGGCCATTGCCATGATGCAGGCACAGGCCAACCAGACCACGGTCGGCGGCTTTACCGGCTTCGTGATGGCGATGCTGCTGTTGATCTCGCCGCTCAAGCACTTGACCGACGTGAATCAGCCGCTGCAGCGCGGCCTGACCGCCGCCGAGTTCATCTTCGGCTTGATCGACACACCGATCGAACCGCAAGAAGGTGGCAAGAAGATTGATCGCGCCCGTGGCGACGTCCGCTTTGACAACGTCACGTTCCGCTATGGCGAAGACGGCCGGGCAGCGCTTGACAACGTCAACCTGCATGTCAAGCCGGGCGAGGTCGTTGCGCTGGTCGGGCCGTCGGGCAGTGGCAAGACCACGCTGGTGAACCTGCTGCCGCGCTTCTTTGATCCCACCTCGGGCACGATCTCGCTCGACGGCGAAGCGCTAGCGGATCTGGCGCTGCACGACCTGCGCCGCCAGATTGCCTTCGTGAGCCAGGATGTGGTGCTGTTCAACGACACCATTGCCGCCAACGTGGCCTATGGCGCGCGAGACGCCTCCGAGATCGACATGGCCCGCGTGCGCCGTGCGCTGGAAGCAGCCTACCTGACCGATGTGGTCGACAACCTGCCCGAGGGTATCGATACCAATGTCGGCGACAACGGTTCGAAGCTGTCTGGTGGCCAGCGCCAGCGCTTGGCGATTGCACGCGCGATCTACAAAGACGCGCCGATCCTGATCCTGGACGAAGCGACGTCCGCACTGGATTCGGAGTCCGAACGCCAGGTGCAGGCCGCGCTCGAACGGCTCATGGAAGGTCGCACGACCCTCGTGATCGCGCACCGTCTGTCGACCATCGAAAACGCCGACCGCATCATCGTGCTGGAGCACGGCAAGATTGCTGAAGCCGGCACGCACCGCGAACTCATCGAGCGCGATGGGTTGTATGCTGGACTGCATCGCATCCAGTTCGCCACCCAGTAAGCCTTGCCTTTCGGGCGGCGTGCTCAGGATGCTCACAACAAAGGAGACATCGTGACGACCACAACGCCGCCCATCAGCCGGTTCCCCGTTCCTGAACTGGCAGACATTCCCGAAGATATCCGCGCGCGCATCCTGGAGGTGCAGGAGAAGAGCGGCTTTGTGCCGAACGTCTTCCTGGCGCTGTCGCATCGGCCCGACGAGTGCCGCGCCTTCTTTGCATACCACGATGCCCTGATGCTGCGCGAAGGCAGCAGCCTCACCAAGGGCGAGCGCGAGATGATCGTGGTCGCCACGTCCGCCGCCAACCAGTGCCTGTATTGCGTGGTCGCACACGGCGCCATCCTGCGCATCTACGAGAAGAAGCCACTGGTGGCCGACCAGATCGCCGTCAATTACCGCAAGGCCGATATCACGCCCCGCCAGCGCGCCATGCTCGACTTTGCGATGAAGGTCTGCACCGAATCGCACACCGTCAATGACGCCGATTATGAAGCACTGCGCGCGCACGGCTTCGATGATGAGGACATTTGGGATATCACCGGCATCACCGCCTTCTTTGGCCTGTCGAATCGCATGGCGAATGTGATTTCGATGCGGCCCAATGACGAATTCTTCCTGCTTGGCCGCGTGCCGCGCGAGAAGAAGTAGGGCGCAGGCCGCCTACGCCGTCAGCTCGCGCAACGCTTCGAGCAGCTTGACGGCCGGGCTCGGCAGAATGCCGTGCCGGCGGCGGAACGCGGTGAGCGTGCGGCGTGCCACCAGGCCGGGAATCGGCAACGGCTCGATCACGCCGGCGCGGCGCTCGGCATCGATCATCGGTTCGGCCATCCAGCTCAGGAAGCCGGAGCGCGCCACCAGGCTCTTGAGTGCCGTCACCGAGCGCGTTTCCACCACGATATTCGGAAGCCCAAGACCGGCGGCTTCGAACACCTGACGCATGTGCTCGTACGGGCCGGTGCCGCGCGGCGGAACGGCCCAGAATGCATCCAGCGTATCGGCCAATGTCAGGCCTGGGCGATGGCGTAGCGAATGCTCCGGCGACGCGACCACGAAACTCGCATCCTCCCAGCGGCAATCCGCGATGGCGATGATTTCATCGGTGTCCGCCATCGCCATGGAAAGCGCGAGGTCGATCTCGTGCTTGACCAACCCTTCGGCCAGCCGGTCCCATACGCCTTCCAAGATCTCTACGCGCAGGTTCGGCCAGCGGGCTACCACCGTGCCGACGGCCAGCGGCAAGACATAGCTTGCGATGCTGCCCACCGCACCCACGCGGATGGTGCCCTTGGCAAGGCCGCGCATCGCGTTGATCTCTTCCTGTGCGTAATTGGCCTCGTGCTGGAGCAGCGACGCGTGCGGCAGGAGCGCCTGCCCGATGGCCGTGAGTTGCATTCCCTTGGAATGCCGCTCGAACAGCGGGGCGCCCACTTCGTCTTCTAACCGCTTGACGATGCGGCTGAGCGCAGGTTGCGTGACGTGCAGCACCTCTGCCGCACGCCCGAGGCTGCCCGTGGAAACGATGGTGGTGAAGGCGCGCAACTGGCGCAGATCGAAAGTCATGCTGGAAGGTAATGACTTTTCCGAAATAATTCAATATCGCGTTAATCGCTACGGATTCCATACTGGCAGCCTGTTTCAAGGAGACTGCCTGTATGACCCGCACTTCGCTCGCGCTGACCACCGTGCGCGACGTCACGATCGACTTGCTGCGCCGACTCGGCATGACCTACGTGTTCGGCAATCCTGGCTCGACCGAGCTGCCGATGTTTCGCGATTTTCCGGAGGATTTCCGCTACATCCTGGGCTTGCAGGAAGCCGTGGTGGTCGGCATGGCGGACGGCTTTGCGCAGGCAACGGGCAATGCCGCGCTGGTGAACCTGCATTCGGCGGCCGGTGTCGGCAATGCCATGGGCAATATCTTCACGGCCTTCAAGAACCGTACGCCGCTTGTGATTACCGCTGGGCAGCAGGCGCGGTCCATCCTGCCATTTGATCCGTTCCTGGCTTCCAACCAGGCGACGGAACTGCCCAAGCCGTATGTGAAGTGGAGCGCTGAGCCCGCGCGTGCGCAAGATGTGCCGCTGGCGCTGGCCCGCGCATATCACATTGCGATGCAGGAGCCGCGCGGCCCCGTGCTGGTGTCGATTCCCGTGGATGACTGGGACCAGCCTGCCGCGCATGTTGCCGTGCACGAAGTGGCGACAGCGGTGCGGCCCGATCCGGTCATGCTGGCGCGCATCGGCGACCTGCTCGACGCGGCGCAGCGGCCGGCGTTCGTGGTTGGGGCCGCGGTCGATCGCGCTGGCGCGTGGGATGCGGTCGTGCAACTCGCCGAGACCCACAACGCGCGCGTGTTCACCGCGCCGATGGCAGGGCGCGGGGCGTTTCCGGAAGACCACCGCCTTTTCGCCGGTTTTCTTCCCGCCATGCGTGAAAAGATCGTCAGCCTCCTGCAGGGACATGACGTGGTGTTCGCGCTCGGCGCCCCGGCGTTTACGTATCACGTGGAAGGCCATGGGCCGCATGTGCCGGTCGGGGCGAAGCTCGTGCAGTTGATCGACGATCCAGCGACCGCTGCGTGGACGCCGGAGGGCATTTCCGCCGTTGGCAACATCCGCCTGGGTGTGCTGGATCTGCTCGCCCGCCCCGCGCCACCGGCACGGCCGCTGCCCGCGCCACGCGTCGAATCGCCGCGCGCCGAGCCGGCGTCGCCCATGTCGGCGGCCTTTGTTCTACAGACGCTCGACGCTGTACGCGGACCCACAGATATCGTTGTCGAAGAAGCCCCGAGTGCCCGGGCGACCATGCAGGCCTATCTGCCGATGCGCCGCTCCGGCGCCTTCTACACGATGGACAGCGGCGGCTTGGGCTACGGCATGCCCGCCGCCGTGGGAGTTGCTCTGGCCACCCCTGGTAAGCGTGTCATCGGCTTGATTGGCGATGGTTCGAGCATGTATTCGATCCAGGCGTTGTGGAGCGCGGCGCTGCTCAAGTTGCCCATGACGTTCGTGATCCTGAACAACCGCCGCTATGCCGCCCTGCAGGATTTCGCCCCGGTATTCGGCTTTGCGCCAACCGACGCGGTGCAGGGCACGGATCTGCACGGCATCGATTTCGTAGGCCTGGCCCGCGCGATGGGTTGCACTGGCCAGCGCGTGGGCGACCCGCGTGCGCTGGAATCCGTACTGCGTACAGGGCTGCAATCCGCCGGACCAACCTTGATTGAAGTGGAGATCGCTTGATGACGAATACGAACATTGCCGCGCCGGATGCGGTGCTGACCATCTCGATGCTCATCAACGGCGAACGCGTGCACGCCGCCAGTGGTGCGGTGTTCGAGCGGCGGAATCCGCTTGACGGCACCGTGGCCACGAGAGCGCCAGCCGCCACCGTGGACGATGCCCGTCGCGCTGTCGACGCCGCCGCTGCAGCCTTCCCCGTCTGGGCAGCCATAGGACCGACGGAGCGCCGCGCGTTGCTGATGCGTGCTGCGCAAGCGCTCGAAGCCAAGGGCGATGCTTTTGCTGCGGCGATGGCCGCGGAGACCGGCGCCTCCGCGCTGTGGGCCGGCTTCAACGTGCATCTCGCTGCGAGCGGTTTGCAGGAAGCTGCCGCCATGGTCACGCAGATTGCGGGCGAGATCATTCCGTCCGATGTGCCAGGCAGCCTCGCCATGGGCGTGCGCCAACCGGCAGGCGTTGTGCTGGGCATCGCGCCGTGGAATGCACCGGTCATCCTCGCGGTGCGTGCAATTGCGTTGCCGCTGGCGTGCGGTAACACCGTCGTGCTCAAGGGCTCGGAAGTTTCGCCCGCCACGCACGGGCTCATCATCGAAGCCTTGCAGGAGGCGGGCTTGCCACGCGGCGTCGTCAATTTTGTGACGAATGCGCCGGCCGACGCGGGGGCCGTGGTGGAGGCGATGATTGCCCACCCGGCCGTGCGGCGCGTCAACTTTACGGGCTCCACGCGCGTGGGTCGCCTCATCGCGCAGATGTGCGCGACGTATCTGAAGCCTGCTGTGCTGGAGTTGGGCGGCAAGGCGCCGCTGCTCGTGCTGGCAGATGCCAATATCGACGCCGCTGTCGATGGTGCGGCGTTTGGCGCATTCGCCAATTCTGGCCAGATCTGCATGTCCACCGAGCGCATCATCGTCGACGAATCCATCGCCGATACGTTTGTCGCGAAGCTGGCTGCCAAGGCTGCAGCGCTGCCGCTGGGCGATCCACGCAAGGGGCCGGCGGTGCTGGGCTCGGTGGTCGACATGAGCACGGTCGAACGCTGCAATCACCTCATCGACGACGCGCTCGCCAAGGGCGCGAAGCTGCTGTGCGGCGGCAAGGCAGACAGCACACTGATGCCCGCCACGCTGCTCGACCACGTCACGTCCGACATGCTGATCTACGCGGAAGAATCATTCGGTCCGGTCAAGGGCATCGTGCGCGTGAGCGGTGACGATGCCGCCATCGCCTGCGCGAATGACAGCGCGTATGGCTTGTCGTCCGCCGTGTTCAGCCGCGATGTGGCGCGGGCGATGAACGTTGCGCGCCGCATCGAATCCGGCATCTGCCACATCAACGGCCCGACCGTGCACGACGAGGCGCAAATGCCGTTCGGCGGCGTCAAGGCGAGCGGCTTCGGGCGCTTTGGCGGCCGCGCCGGTGTGGCGGAGTTCACCGAACTGCGCTGGATGACGGTGCAGACCACGCCGCGCCATTACCCGTTCTGAGCCACGATGCCGATGAAGATCGCAATCCTCGGCGCGGGCGCAATGGGCTCGCTGTTTGGCGGGCTGCTGGCCGAAGCCGACAAGCACGTCACGCTGCTCGACATCAACGACGCGCATTTGCACGCCATTGCTGCGCACGGTTTGCGGCTGGAAACCGATCGCGGCGATCGTCACGTGCGGAACCTGCAGGCGCTGCGTCCGGGCGATGCGACAGAGGTACCCGATGTGCTGATCGTCTTCACCAAAGCGATGCACACACGGGCGGCATTGGCGAGCGTGCGTCATCTCATCGGCGCATCAACGCATGTCCTGACGCTGCAGAATGGGCTCGGCAATGTGGAGGCGCTGGCGTCGGTCGTGCCACAGGAGCGCATCTTCGTTGGCGTGACGACGTGGCCAGCGGATCTTGCTGGGCCAGGCCACGTGCGCTCCCACGGCGCGGGCGTGATCCGGCTGATGACCGCAGACGGCACGCCGCGTCCGATGCTGGCACGCGTGGTCGATACGCTCAGCGCCGCCGGCCTGAACTGTCAGTCCGATGCGAACGTATGGGGCGCTGTATGGGAGAAAGTCGCCTTCAACGCCGCGCTGAACCCGCTGTGCACGGTGCTGAATCAGCCCGTCGACGCGCTGGGCGCGGTGGAAGACGGCCCAATGCTGGCGCTGACCATCGTGGACGAAGTGCTGGCCGTGGCACGCGCGAGCGGCATTACGGTTGACGCCGCGAAGGTGAACGACAACGTGCGGCACGCCATCGTCGCGCATCGCGGGCACAAGCCGTCGATGCTGCAGGACGTGCTTGCCGGGCGCCAGACCGAGATCGAATCCATCAACGGCGCCGTGGTGGCGACGGCACGCCGGCATGGCGTGCCCGTGCCGCACACCGAGACGTTGATGCAGTTGGTGCGGTTGGTGCAGGCGAGCGCCGTGCACCAGCGGGCGCCCTAGCAGGACGAGGTACCTAGGGATTCATTCGATGGCGCGCAGACGCCACCTCAACGGAGACAACCCCATGAAGTGCAGTTCCAAATTGTTGAGCGCAGTGGTGGTATCGCGTTGCGCGTTCGCATGCTCTACGCCCCCGCGGAGGCCGGCATGAGCCAGAACCAGACCACGCTCGATATCGGTACGGTCCTCGATGATGGACCGTTTTCCTTCGCGCAGAAGATGGCGGTGCTGCTGGCAGCCTTTGCAATCGTCATGGATGGTTTTGACGGCCAGTTGATCGGCTTTGCCATCCCCGTGCTCATCAAGGAGTGGGGCATCACGCGCAACGCGTTTGCACCGGCGGTGGCTGCGGGCCTGATTGGCATGGGGCTCGGCAGCGCGCTGGCGGGCCTGTTTGCCGATCGCTTCGGGCGACGCTGGGCGTTGATCGGCAGCGTATTCGTGTTTGGCGTGGCGACGTGCTCGATCGGTTTTGCACCGAATGTGGCGACAATTGCCGCGCTGCGATTTATCGCCGGTCTGGGTATTGGTGGCGCGCTGCCAAGCTCCACGACGATGACGGCGGAGTTCACGCCTGCGCGTCGCCGCACGCTGGCGGTGACGGCCACCATCGTGTGCGTGCCGCTGGGCGGGATGGTGGCAGGTCTGTTTGCGGGCCACGTGCTGCCGCTCTATGGCTGGCGCGGCCTGTTCTGGATTGGCGGTGCGCTGCCGCTCGTGCTTGGTTTTGTGTTGGTGGCCGCGCTGCCAGAATCGCCGCGCTTCCTGGCGCGTCGCCAATCGCATTGGCCACAACTGGCGCATCTGCTGTCGAAGATGGGGCGCGATGTGCCCGCCAATACCGCGTTTGCGGATGTGGCGGGTCAGAAGGTCATTCAGCACGCGAGCTTCCGCTCGCTTTTTGCCCCGGGGCAGGCGCGCGATACGGTGGCGCTTTGGGCGGCCTTCTTCATGTGTCTGCTCGCCGTGTACGCAGCGTTCAGCTGGTTGCCGACGATGCTTGCTTCAGAAGGCTTGAGCGTGAGCGTGGCGGGCTCGGGGCTCACGGCGTACAACCTTGGCGGGGTGATCGGCGCGTTGGTCTGCGCGGTGACTATCGCACGGTGGGGTTCGCGTTGGCCAATGGCGCTGTGTTGCGTGGGCGCGGCCGCGAGCGCCTTTGCGTTGCAGGGTGTCGACGCCAAGCTAAACACGAACCTGCTGATCGTCGGGCTTGGGCTGCACGGGCTGTTCGTCAACGCCGTGCAATCGACGATGTATGCGCTCTGTGCCTATGTTTATCCGACGGCGGTGCGCGCAACGGGCACGGCGTCGGCGGTGGCGTTCGGTCGGCTGGGCGCGATTCTCAGCGCGTTTGCCGGGGCGATGGTCATCACCGCCGGCGGGTCGGCGGCCTATCTGGCCATGCTCGGGATCGTGATGTTGGTGGTGTTGGCCGCGCTGCTCGCCATGCGCGAGCAAATTCCACGTCTGACCGAGCGTGCGCGAGCATCATTGGCAGCCGCGCCGGTTTCGCACGGCAGCCCGGTCAAACCGTAACTGCCGGCGCCTGTGGGCAGCACTACATCAGGATGATGTCGTACTGCTCCTGGCTGGCCGCCGACGATTCCACCTGCAGCGAAATCGGCTTGCCGATGAAATCCCCCAGCATCGCAAGGTGCTGGCTTTCTTCTTCCAGGAACAAATCGATTACCGACTGCGACGCGAGGATGCGGAATTCGCGCGGATTGAACTGCCGCGACTCGCGCATGATCTCGCGCAGGATGTCGTAGCACACGGTGCGCGGCGTCTTCACCTGGCCCTTGCCCTGGCATACCGGGCACTGCTCGCACAGCACATGCGCGAGCGATTCGCGCGTGCGTTTGCGCGTCATCTCCACCAGGCCCAGTTGCGAGAAGCTGTTGACCGTGATGCGCGTGCGGTCGCGCGACAGCGCCTTGCGCAGTTCTGCCAGCACCGCATCGCGATGCTCGGCCGACTCCATGTCGATGAAGTCGATGATGATGATGCCGCCCAGATTGCGCAGCCGCAGCTGACGCGCAATGGTGTGGGCTGCTTCCAGGTTGGTCTTGAAGATCGTGTCGTCGAAGTTGCGCGCGCCCACGTAACCGCCGGTGTTGACGTCGATGGTCGTCATCGCCTCGGTCTGGTCGATCATCAGGTAACCGCCCGATTTCAGGTCGACCCGGCGCGACAGCGCACGCTCCACTTCCGCTTCGATGTTGTACAGGTCGAAGATCGGCCGTTCGCCGGTGTAATGCGTCAGGCGCTCGACCACGGCCGGCGTGTACTCCTGCGCAAACTCGACGAGCTTCTGATGGTTCTCGCGCGAATCGACCTGAATGCTGCGCGTTTCGTCTGTCACGAAATCGCGCAGCACGCGCTGGGCGAGGTTCAGGTCCTGATACAGGATCGACGGGGCGGGCAGGGTCGTCGCGTTGTGGCGGATGGTCGCCCAGATCTTGCGCAAGTACGCAACGTCGTTGGCAAGCTCTTCGTCGGTCGACTCTTCGGCGATGGTGCGCACGATAAAGCCGCCGCGCTCATCGGTTGGGACCATGGCGGTCACGCGCGAACGCAGCGCTTCACGTTCGGCCTCGTTGCCGATTTTTTGCGAGATACCGATGTGCGGGTCTTGCGGCAGATACACCAGCGTGCGGCCGGCAATGCTGACCTGCGTGGACAGCCGCGCCCCTTTGGTGCCGATCGGGTCTTTGATGACCTGCACCATCAGCGCCTGGCCTTCGAAGAGCGTTTTTTCGATGGCGACCTGCGGTGTAGGCGGCGCGTCTTTGGCATCACGCGGGTGCCAGATGTCGGCCACATGCAAAAACGCGGCGCGCTCCAGCCCGATATCGATAAAGGCCGACTGCATGCCGGGCAGCACGCGCACCACCTTGCCGAGGTAAATGTTGCCGACCAGGCCGCGCGTCAGCGTGCGCTCGATGTGAAGCTCTTGAACAGCGGCTTGCTGGACGATGGCCACGCGCGTTTCTTGCGGCGTGATATTGACGAGGATGTCTTCGGACATGGGGATACCTGGAGAGCGGGTTTCAGCACCCGCCTCTGGGCCGGACAGCGTTGCCCGAAGCGTGTCTTGAAACCGGCCCTCGCACGCTGTCCGGCGCGTGCATCAATGGCCGGTCAGAGAGCGCGAGTTACAGCGTGGTTCACAGCGTGATGCCCGCCTGTGCGAGCAGCGCTGCTGTCTCGAACAAGGGTAGGCCCATGATACCCGAATAGCTTCCCGAAATATGGGCCACAAAGGCGGCTGCGCGACCCTGGATGCCGTACGCGCCGGCCTTGCCAAAGGGCTCGCCGCTGGCGATGTAGCGGGCGATGTCGTTGTCCGTCATCACGGCAAAGCGCACGTCGGAAATGGACAGCGCGTGCATCGGCGTGCCGCTGGCGGTGACGACCGTCACGGCGGTCAGCACTCGGTGCTCGCGGCCAGACATGGCGCGCAGCATGCGGTGGGCATCGGCGGCGTCGGTCGGCTTGCCGAGGATCTCACCGCCCAGGCATACCGTGGTGTCGGATGTGAGGATCGGCAGGGCAGGGAGGGTGCGGGCGATGCGGCGGCGCACCGCAGCTTGTGCCTTCAACGCGCAGACACGTTGGACGTAGTCATCTGGCGTCTCGCCGGGAAGCACAGCTTCCAGCGCTTCGGCATCTTCGTCGTCGGCGGCCAGCAGGAGCTCGAATCGCGCGCCGATCTGGCGCAGCAGTTCCTGCCGGCGCGGGCTTTGCGAGGCGAGATAGAGGTGTGGCGCGCCGGGTGCATCCATGGTCATACGCGGTGGTACGGATGGTTCTGCGTGATGCTCCACGCGCGATAGAGCTGCTCGGCCAGCAGCACGCGCACCATGCCATGCGGCAGCGTCAGGCTCGACAGGCGGATCAGCGTACGGGCTTTTGCCTTGAGCGCCGGGTCCAGCCCATCCGCGCCGCCGATCACGAAGGCGATGTCGCCGCCTTCCTGTTGCCATCCGGTGAGGGATTCTGCCAGTGCGACGGTGGTGAGGTCTTTGCCGCGCTCATCCAGCGCGATCATGCGGCAGCCCTTGGGCAGCGCGGCTTCAATGCGAGCGGCTTCAAGTTGCATGACGGTGGCGGCGGTGCGGCTGCCCGAGCGCTGCTCGGGCTTGATCTCACGCAGTTCGATGCGCAGCTCGGGCGGCATGCGCTTGGCATATTCAGAGAAGCCGTCCTCGATCCAGGACGGCATCTTGTGCCCGACGGCAACGATCAGCAACTGCATGGCGAGACTGCGTGCTCGACGTTACGCTGCGCGCTTTTTGGCCGGAGCGCGCTTGGCTGCCGTCTTGGTCGCCGTTTTTGCGGTGGTCTTGCCGGTACCGGTTGCGCGCTTGGTTGCCGGCTTCTTGGCGGCTGTCTTGGCGGGAGCCTTCTTGGCCGGTGCTGCGGCCTTGGTCGGGCGCTCACCTGCCAGCTTCGGCTTGGTGGTGCGGCGTTTGGCTGGCGTGACCTCTTCAGGCTCGTCTTCCTCGTCGTCGTAACCTTCGCTGGCCTTGGGCAGACCGCGCTTGCCGGTGCCGCCGAGCTCGATGCGCACCGGCTTGTCGCCCCAGATCTCTTCGAGGTTGTAGTACTGGCGCAGTTGCGGCTGCATGATGTGGACCACGGCGTCGCCGCAGTCGACGAGCACCCATTCGCCCACGTCTTCGCCTTCCACGGCGATGACGTGGCCGCCGGCTTCCTTGACGGCGTCACGCACCGATGCGGCGAGGGCCTTAGTCTGGCGGTTAGATGTGCCGCTGGCGATGACCGTGCGGTCGAACAGTTCGGTCAGGTGGGTCGTATTGAAGACCTTGATGTCTTGCGCCTTGACGTCTTCGAGCGCGTCGACGATCACGCGTTGTAGTTTGCGAATATCCATACTGAGTGAGAAGAACGTTTAAAGGGCGAGAAAAAAGGTCGAAAATGCGCGTGGTGAATCACGCGGTCAGGCACTGACCGTGCCATTGGCACGGCGGTACAGCGAATGCGATTGGATCAGGTCGGCCACGCCGGCGGGCAGGTCGGCGTCGCAGCGCGCGCCGCTGGCAAGCTGCTGGCGCAGGCGTGTGGATGACAGGTCGACGGCCAGGGTCTGGTCGATCCACATATGGCCGGCGGGTGCGCATTGTATCAATGCCGTGTCGCCCCGGCGCACATCGAGTTCGCGCTGCACTGGCGCATGCAGCGCCTGAAGGTCGAAACCGGGGCGTGTGGCGACACACAAGTGGACGTATTCGAACAGGTCCTGCCAGCCGTGCCAGGTGTCCAGGCCGACGAGCTGGTCGGCACCCATGAGCCACGCCATGGAGGTGTCCGGGCCGTAGACGCCGCGCAACTCGCGCACGGTATCGATGGTGTAGCTGGGGCCATGGCGGTCAACTTCCATGCTGCTCACATGGACACGGGCGCGGCCACCCTGCACCGCTTTGGCGGCCAGTTCGGTCATGGCAAAGCGCAGCGGTGCGGGCGTGATGTCGGAGGCTTTCTGCCAGGACACGCCGGTGGGAATCCACAGCAGCTCATCCAGGTCGAGGCGGGTGATGCACAGTTCGGCCAGGGCGATGTGGCCAACGTGCGGCGGGTCGAACGTGCCGCCCAGCAAGCCAAGTCGATAGGGGCGATCGAGATCGGGGCGCACGAATGTGGGAAGCGTCATACCCAGTCGCGCGCCGGCAGGAAATCGGTGTACAGCGCGGCCTCCGGCGAACCCGGTTCCGGCTGCCAGTCGTAGCGCCAGTTGGCGACCGGCGGCATCGACATCAGAATCGATTCTGCGCGGCCGCCGCTTTGCAGGCCGAACAGCGTGCCACGGTCAAAGACCAGATTGAACTCGACATAGCGGCCACGGCGGTAGGCTTGAAAGGCGCGTTCGCGCTCACCGTAGGGTGTGGCGTGGCGTTGTTCGGCGATAGGCAGCCAGGCGGGCAGAAAGGCGTCGCCGACCGAGCGCATCATCTCGAAGCTGCGCTCGAAGCCCAGCTCCGCAAAGTCGTCGAAGAAGATGCCGCCGACGCCGCGCGCTTCCTTGCGGTGCTTCAGATAGAAATAATCGTCGCACCATTGCTTGAAGCGCGGGTACAGCTCATCGCCGTAGGGGGCCAGGGCGCCCTGGCAGGTGCGGTGGAAATGCGACGCGTCTTCGGTGAAACCGTAGTAAGGCGTGAGATCCATGCCGCCGCCGAACCACCAGACGGGCTCGGCGTCGGGGCGCACGGCGACGAAGCAGCGCACATTCATATGCACCGTCGGCACGTACGGGTTGCGCGGGTGGAAGACCAGCGACACCCCCATCGCCTCAAAACCTCGCCCCGCCAATTCTGGCCGGTTGGCGGTCGCCGAGGGGGGCAGGGTGTCACCCATCACGTGCGAAAAACCGACGCCGCCGCGCTCAAGGAGCGCGCCGCCTTCCAGAATGCGGGTGCGACCGCTGCCGCGCAGGCGCTCGGTGGGCGGCTTCTCCCATGCGTCGGTGACGAACGTGCCGCCGTCCAGGGCGCTGGCGGCAGTGGTGATGCGGTCCTGCAGGTCCAGCAGGTAGGCGCGGACGACTTGGGTATCCATGCGATCAGAAGGGGCCGCTCGAAGGGGCGAGTCAGGCCGAGTCATACGGTTGTCACCATTGTAGCGGGCGCGCAGCCGGGGCAAGTCGGGGATCACCCGGGGTGACGGATGCCGCGCCTGCCCCATGGTGGGGCATCAGCGCGGCTGGCTATCGCTCAATGGCGGATGGCGCGATGGCCGATATCGGTCCGGTACTGTGCGCCGTCAAAGTGGATCTGCTCGATGGCGTTGTACGCCGCACGCTGGGCCGCCTTGACGGTATCGGCCAGGCCAACGACGCACAGTACGCGGCCGCCGTTGGTCGTCAACACGCCGTCCTTGAGTGTGGTGCCGGCGTGGAAGGTGACGCTGTCTTCGGTTTCCTTCGGGATGCCGGTGATGACGTCGCCCTTGCGCGGCGTGTCCGGGTAGTTGTGTGCGGCCATGACCACGCCCAGTGCGGTGCGGCGGTCCCAGTCCAGCTCCATGCCGTCGAGCTTGCCGTCGATGGCGCGGTCCAGCACGTCGTACAGGTCGGTCTTCATGCGCGCCATGATGGGCTGCGTTTCCGGATCGCCCATGCGGCAGTTGAATTCGAGCGTCTTGGGGTTGCCTTCTGCGTCGATCATCAGGCCGGCATACAGGAAACCGGTGTACGGAATGCCATCCTTCTCCATGCCGCGGATGGTCGGCAGGATGATCTCGCGCAGGGCGCGGGCGTGCAGTGTGGGCGTAACCACCGGCGCGGGCGAGTAGGCACCCATGCCGCCCGTGTTGGGGCCGGCGTCACCGTCGAGCAGGCGCTTGTGGTCCTGGCTGGTGGCCAGTGCCACGACGTTCTTGCCGTCGCACACCACGATGAAGCTGGCTTCTTCGCCGGCGAGGAATTCTTCGATCACCACGCGCGCACCGGCGTCACCCAGACGGTTGTCGGCCAGCATCATGTCGATGGCGTTGTGCGCTTCTTCGGCCGTCATTGCCACGACCACACCCTTGCCGGCGGCCAGGCCATCGGCCTTGATGACGATCGGGGCGCCTTCCTGGTCAATGTACGCGTGTGCCTGCGCAGCATCGCTAAAGGTCTGGTACTTGGCGGTCGGAATACCGTGGCGGTGCATGAACGCCTTGGCGAAATCCTTCGACGATTCGAGCTGCGCGGCGGCCTTGGTCGGGCCGAAGATGCGCAGGCCCTTGGCGCGGAACAGGTCGACGATGCCGGCGGCCAGCGGCGCTTCTGGCCCGACCACCGTGAAGTGGATGCCTTCGCGCTCGGCAAAGGCTGCCAGCACTTCCGGATCCGTGATCGGGAGGTTCTGCAGGCGCTTGTCGAGCGCCGTACCGCCGTTGCCGGGGGCCACGTATACCACCTGCACCTTGGGCGAGCGTGCCAGCTTCCATGCCAGGGCGTGCTCTCGACCGCCCGAACCGACCACCATCACTTTCATGCTGTACCTACTCAAAAATTCGAAATCTGGAAAACAAAAACGGCGATCGTGAGGTCGATCGCCGTTATGCGCGTGTCCCGGGGCTTACTCCCCGAAGACCGCGTTGGTGAAGACTTCCTGCACGTCGTCCAGGTTTTCCAGGACGTCGAGCAGCTTCTGCATCTTGACCGCGTCTTCGCCGGTGAACTCGACTTCGGTCTGCGGCTTCATGATGACTTCGGCCAGTTCCGCCTTGAAGCCTGCGGCTTCCAGCGCGGTCTTGACCTTGGTGAAATCGTTGGGCGGGCAGATGACTTCGAGCGAGCCGTCTTCATGGGTGACGACATCGTCGGCGCCGGCTTCGAGCGCGGCGTCCATCAGCTTGTCTTCCGGCGTGCCCGGCGCGTAGATGAACTGACCGATGTGGTCGAACAGGAACGCGACGGAGCCCGATGTGCCCATGTTGCCGCCGTACTTGTCGAACCCGTGGCGGACTTCGGCCACGGTGCGCGTGCGGTTGTCGGTGAGGCAGTCGACGATCACGGCTGCGCCGTTGATACCGTAGCCTTCGTAGCGGATTTCTTCGTAGTTCGCGCCTTCCAGACCACCCACACCGCGCTGGATGGCGCGGTTGATGTTGTCCTTGGGCATGTTCGCGTCGGTGGCCTTGTCCATGGCCAGGCGCAGGCGCGGGTTGGAGTCGGCATCGCCGCCGCCCAGACGGGCCGCCACGGTGATTTCCTTGATCAGGCGCGTCCAAACTTTGCCGCGCTTGGCGTCGGCAGCGGCTTTCTTATGCTTGATATTGGCCCATTTGGAATGACCGGCCATGAAACTCTCCGAGCGGAATGCAGTGGAATCTGGCGCCCAGATGGCGGTTTGACGCCACCTGCACGCTCTATAATCGGTCGCGGATTTTAGCATGCTGCACACGCCCGCCGCCCCGTCCATCCGGTCGACTTGCTGGTGTGTCATCCCCCCAGATTGATCCTCGTCCAAACGCCATGACCGATCCCATCCTGATTGCCAAGAACGCCAAAGCGGAGTTGGTGCTGCTGCCCCAGCTCGCCAACCGGCATGGCTTGATCACCGGCGCTACCGGCACCGGCAAGACCGTCACCCTGCAAACGATCGCCCAGGGCCTGTCGAAGATCGGCGTACCGGTTTTCCTGGCCGACGTAAAAGGTGATCTGACCGGCATTTCGCAAGTCGGTCAACCGAACGACAAGCTCAAGGCCCGCCTGCAGGAACGCGGTCTGGAAGAGCCGCAATGGGCCAGCTGCCCCGTCACGTTGTGGGATGTGTACGGCGAGCGTGGCCACCCTGTGCGCGCCACCGTGTCCGACATGGGCCCGCTGATGCTCTCGCGCATGCTGGAGCTGAACGACATCCAGACCGGCGTGCTGAACCTCGTCTTCAAGATTGCGGACGACTCGGGTCTTGCGCTGCTCGACATGAAAGACCTGCGCGCGATGCTTCAGCACGTTGGCGAGCATTCTTCGGACTACACAAACAAGTACGGGAATATCTCGTCGGCCAGCATCGGGGCCATCCAGCGCAACCTGATCGCGCTGGAAGAGCAGGGGGCCGACCAGTTCTTCGGCGAGCCGATGCTCGATATCAATGACCTGATGCAGACCGTACGCGGCCAGGGCGTGATCAACATCCTGGCGGCCGACAAGCTGCTCAACGCGCCCAAGTTGTACGCGACGTTCCTGCTGTGGATGCTCTCCGAGTTGTTCGAGCATCTGCCCGAGGTGGGCGACGTGGACAAGCCCAAGCTCGCCTTCTTTTTCGACGAAGCACATCTGCTGTTCAATGACGCGCCGCCGTCGCTGCTGCAGAAGGTGGAGCAGGTGGTGCGGTTGATCCGCTCCAAGGGCGTGGGCGTGTACTTCGTGACGCAAAACCCCGCCGACGTGCCCGACACGGTGCTCGGCCAGCTCGGCAACCGCGTGCAGCATGCGCTGCGGGCCTTCACGCCGCGCGATCAGAAAGCCGTGAAGGCGGCGGCCACCACGATGCGCGCGAACCCCGAGTTCAGCATCGAAGAGGCCATCGGCGAATTGGCCGTGGGCGAGGCGCTGATCTCCATGCTGGACGAGGGCGGCCGCCCGGAGATCACGCAGCGCGCGTTTGTCGTGCCGCCTGCATCGCGCATCGGGCCGATCTCGGACGAAGAGCGCCGCGAGCTGATGGCCAATTCGCTGGTGGCCGGCCGCTATGAGGCGGCAATCGACCGCGAATCGGCGTACGAAATCCTGAGCGGGCGCGTGGCGAAAGGCGGGGCGGCGTCCGCACCGGCACCGGGTTCCATCGGCACGGATTTCGGCGCATCGACGGGCTCGGCACCCGCACCGGCGCCTGCGCCCGCCCAGCAGGAAAGTGGCGGCTGGCTTGGCGATGTCGGCTCGATCCTGACCAAGGGTACGGGCCGCAGCGGCCGTGGCGATTCGATTGTCGAAACGTTGGCCAAGTCGACGATGCGCACCATCGGCTCCACTGTCGGGCGCGAAATCGTGCGCGGCGTGCTGGGCAGCATTCTGGGCGGATCGAAGAAGCGCTGAGCGCATTCGACGCACCAAAGACAACAGCCGGCATTGCCGGCTGTTTTTGTTTGCACTGGGAATGCGCGATCAGTTTTTCGTGCCGAAGAGGCGGTCGCCCGCGTCACCCAGGCCGGGGATGATGTAGGCGTTGTCATCCAGGTGGGAATCCAGCGAGGCCACGAACAGCTTCACGTTCGGATGCGCCTTCTGGAACACCTCCACACCTTCGGGCGCCGCCACCAGCGCGAGGAACAGGATGTTCTCGTCGGGCACGCCGCGCTTCTTCATCACGTCGACAGCGTGGACGGCCGAGTAGCCGGTGGCGACCATCGGATCGCACAGGATGAAGGTGCGGTCTTCCAGGTCCGGCAGCCGCACGAGGTATTCCACCGGACGGTGTTGCTCATCACGGTACACGCCAATGTGGCCGATGCGCGCCGACGGAATCAGTTCGACCAGCCCGTCGCTCATGCCGACGCCCGCGCGCAGCACCGGCACCACGGCCAGCTTGCGCCCGGCGATGACGGGCGCTTCCATCGGGCCCATCGGCGTGTCGATGTGGCGGCTGGTCAGCGGCAGGTTGCGCGTGATCTCGTAGCCCATCAGCAGCGTGATCTCGCGCAGGAGCTCGCGGAACGTGCGCGTCGACGTGTCCTTGTCGCGCATGTGCGTGAGCTTGTGCTGGATCAGCGGGTGATTGAGGATGAACAGGTTCGGAAAGCGCGGATCTTGTTTCATGGCGGCAAGGGATTCTCAGATGGGGCGCATTGTACCGGCGCGCCCCGCGCCGATTGTGGAGGCGCTCAACGGCGGCCGCGCATCAGGATCACATACACCACGGCCGAAATCGCCAGGCCCACGAACCATGCATACGTGTACAGCGCTTCGAACACGCCCGGCACGTTGGCGACGAACCCGGCCTGCTTGAAGAAGCCCGGCAGATTGGGCAGCACGCCGATGACGAGCGCGGCGATGGCGCGGCCGTTCCAGCCGTTGCCGTAACCGTACGGGCCGTCCACGCGGAACAGTTCGCCCGTCTTGAGCACGGTGCGGCGCACCAGGAAGTAATCGACCATCATGATGCCGGCCACCGGGCCCAGCAGCGCGCCGTAACCGACCAGCCACGTGAAGATGTAGCCCTTGGTCGTTTCCAGGATCTTCCACGGCATCATCGCCAGGCCGATGCCCGCCGTGATGTAGCCGCCGATGCGGAACGAGATGCGGTGCGGTGCCAGGTTCGAGAAGTCATACGCCGGCGAGACCACGTTGGCTGCGATGTTCGTCATCAGCGTGGCGGTGATCAGCGCCAGCAGGGCCACGATGACCGACGGGCCCGTCATCTTGCCGGCCAGCGTGACCGGATCCCAGATGGCCTGGCCGTAGATGACCACCGTGGACGACGTGACCAGCACGGCCACCAGTGCCAGCAGCCCCATCGGCAGCGGCAGGCCGATTGCCTGGCCGACCAGCTGATCACGCTGGCTGCGTGCGAAGCGGGTGAAGTCGGGAATGTTCAGCGCCAGCGTGGCCCAGTAGCCGACCATGGCCGTGAGCGACGGCCAGAAGAAGCCCCAGAACTCGCCGGCGCGCTTGCCGCCCGCCGCAAACGCCGACGGCGCAGACAGCATGGGCCCGAAGCCGCCCGCATTGATATACGCCCACCAGACCAGGCCCAGCGCCGCCAGGATCAACAGCGGCGTGGCCAGCGCCTGGAAGCGCTTGATCGATTCGAGCCCCTTGGTGATCAGCCAGATGTGCAGCGCCCAGAACAGCAGGAAGCAGAATCCCTGGCCGGGGTTGATGCCCAGCCCCGGAATGTTGCTGCCGACCAGCATGTTGTCGGTGACGACGTTGAGGATCGTGTAGATCGCCTGGCTGCCAAGCCACGTCTGGATGCCGAACCAGCCGCATGCGACGATGGCCCGCAGGATGGCCGGCAACTGCGCGCCGCGCACGCCAAACGATGCCCGCACCAGCACAGGGAACGGGATGCCGTACTTGGTGCCAGCGTGGCCCACCAGCACCATCGGCACGAGCACGATGAGGTTGCCGAGAAACACCGTCAGCACGGCCTGCCACCAATTCATGCCCTCGCTCATCAGGCCCGACGCCAGCATGTAGGCTGGCACCGACACCACCATCGATACCCACAGCGCGGCGTAGTTGGTCGCCGTCCAGGTGCGGGCAGCCTGCGGGGTGGGGTTGAGGTCTTCGTTCCAGAGGGTCGGGTCGGGTGCCCCGGCGGGGCCCGCGGGGAACGCGGAAGAGGTGGTTTGGCTCATGTCGATGTGGGATCCGTTGTCGTTGTAGATTTTCGGAATGCAGGCGCGATTGTACGGCGGCCCCGGGCGTATCCAAGCGAAACCTGTGCCACGCGCAGCGCACCCCGCGCCGGAACGTTTTGTTGAATTCCAATACAATCGACGACGCTCTCCAACGCCGCTCGCTTCTCTCCCGCGCCCCGCTGTGACCACCGCGTCTTCTGCGTCTTCCAGTTCCGCAAGAACCACCGACACCGGCGGCCTGCTGCTTGCCTCCGCGGGCGCCGTCCTGTTTTCCGCCAAGGCCATCGTCGCCAAGCTGATGTACCGCTATCAGGTGGACGCCGTCATGGTCATCACTCTGCGCATGCTGCTGGCCGCGCCGCTGTTCATGGCGATGGGGTGGTGGCAGTCGCGCGGGGCCGAGCCGCTCACCGTGCCAGACCGCTGGCGCATCGTCGGCTTGGGGCTCATCGGCTATTACCTCTCCAGCTTTCTCGACTTCCTCGGCCTGCAGTACATCACGGCAGGGCTGGAGCGGCTGATCCTGTTTCTGACGCCGTCGTTCGTGCTGCTGATTACATCGACGGTTTTCAAGCGGCGCATCACCGGCTTGCAGTGGGTGTCGCTGGCGCTGGCCTATGCCGGCATCGTGCTGGTGTTCGCGCACGACCTGAACCTGGGCGGTAACAACGTGTGGCTGGGCGGCGGGTTGGTGCTCGCCAGCGCCATCAGCTACGGTATCTATCTGCTGGCCAGCGGTGAGCTGGTCAAGCGTGTTGGGTCGATGCGGCTGGTTGCCTATGCGATGTGCGTGTCGACCGCGGCCTGTATCGTCCAGTTTCTGATGTTGCGGCCGGTTTCAGCGTTGGTGCTGCCCTGGCAGGTATATGGGCTGTCGGCCATCAACTCGGTGTTCTGCACGGTGGCGCCGGTCACGATGACGATGATGGCGGTGGCGCGTGTGGGTGCGCCGGTGGCGTCGCAGGCGGGCATGATCGGGCCGGTGTCGACGCTGCTGTTGGGCTGGTGGCTGCTGGGCGAGCCGATCACGATTTGGCAGATTGCCGGCAGCGCGCTGGTGCTTGCCGGGATGGCGCTGCTGTCACGCCGTCGCGGCTGACGGGCGGCCAATCGAAATAACAATCACAAGGAGTCAGACAGGATGGACTTGGGGCTGAAAGGCAAGCGGGCGCTGGTGTGCGGCGCAAGCAAGGGATTGGGCTTTGCGTGTGCCGACGCGCTGGCCGCCGAAGGCGTGGACGTGGTGATCGTCGCGCGCGGTGCCGAAGCGTTGTCGGCAGCCGCCGAGCGCATCCGCACGGCGCACGGCGTGCGCGTGGAAGCCGTCGCCACCGACATCACCACGCCGGAAGGCCGCGCTGAGGCGCTACTCGCGTGCGAACGCCTGGGCGGCTCGCCCGACATCCTCATCAACAACGCAGGTGGCCCCCCGCCAGGCAACTTCCGCGATTGGGACCGCGACGCCTGGAATGCCGCGCTCAACGCCAACATGCTCACGCCCATCGATCTCATCAAAGCCACCGTCGACAAGATGATCGAGCGCCGCTGGGGCCGCATCGTCAATATCACCAGCGGTGCCGTGAAGGCGCCGATCGACGTGCTGGGTTTGTCCAACGGCGCGCGCTCCGGGCTGACGGGCTTCGTGGCGGGCCTGGCGCGTGAAGTCGCCAAGCACGGCGTGACCATCAACAATCTGCTGCCGGGCCAGTTCGAGACCGATCGCCTGACCAAGACGCTGGAAGCGGGCGCCAAGGCCGCCGGCATCAGCGCAGAAGAAAATTTCGACCGCAAGCGGCAGGGCAATCCGGCTCGACGCTTTGGCCAACCGGCCGAATTTGGCGCCGTGTGTGCCTTCCTGTGCAGCCAGCATGCTGGCTACCTGAATGCGCAAAACATCCTGCTGGATGGCGGCAGCTTCCCTGGCACCTTCTAAGCCAATCACGATGACCACTCTTACGCCCGAAAGCGCAGCCCGCAAACGCCGCGTCGCCCTGATCGCACACGATCACAAGAAAGACGACATGGTCGCTTTCGCACAAACGCACCGAGCCTTCCTGTCGCAATGCGATCTGCTGGCGACTGGCACCACCGGTGGCCGCCTGGAGAAAGAAGTCGGCCTGACCGTGCAGCGCATGCTGTCCGGCCCGTGGGGCGGCGACTTGCAGATTGGCGCGCAGTTGGCCGAAGGCCGTGTCGACGCCGTCATCTTCCTGCGCGACCCGATGACGCCGCAACCGCACGAACCCGATATCAACGCGCTCGTCCGCGCCTGCGACGTCCACAACATCCCTTGCGCCACCAACCTGGCCACCGCCGACCTGGTGATGTCTGCCCTGCAACGGGTGGCGCCCGATCCGAAGGAGATCCACGCATGACGCAAGCGAAAGCCATCCGCATCTTTGAGGCCGGCGGTCCGGAAGTGATGCAGTACGTCGATGTCGACGTGCCCGCGCCCGGCCCCGGCGAGGCCACCATCAAGCAGCACGCCATCGGCCTGAACTACATCGACGTCTATTTCCGCACCGGGCTGTATCCGCAGCCGCTGCCGGGCGGCATCGGCATGGAAGCTTCGGGTGTCGTGGAAGCGGTGGGCGAGGGCGTCACGCACGTCAAGCCCGGCGACCGCGTCGCCTATGCCGGTCGCCCCACCGGCGCCTACGCTGCGGTGCGCACAATGCCGGCCGACATCCTCGTGCGCCTGCCGGATGCGATCGACTTTGAAACCGGCGCCGCGATGATGCTGCAGGGCATGACCGCGCAGTACCTGCTTCGCGACAGCTACCGCGTGCAGCCCGGCGATACGGTGCTGTTTCACGCAGCCGCTGGCGGTGTGGGTTTGATTGCGTGCCAGTGGCTGAAGGCGCTCGGCGCCACGGTGATTGGCACCGTCGGCAGCGATGCCAAGGCTGAACTTGCCCGCGCGCACGGCTGCGATCACACCATCGTCTACACGCGCGAGAACTTTACCGAACGCGTGCGCGAAATCACCGGCGGCAAGGGCGTGCCGGTGGTCTACGACGGCATTGGCAAAGACACGTTTACGGGTTCGCTGGATTGCCTCGCGCCGCGCGGGATGATGGTGACCTACGGCAACGCATCTGGCCCCGTGCCGCCGGTTGACCTCAGTGTGCTG
The DNA here is from genome assembly GCF_052950655.1 of Ralstonia sp. VS2407. Classification (NCBI taxonomy): domain Bacteria; kingdom Pseudomonadati; phylum Pseudomonadota; class Betaproteobacteria; order Burkholderiales; family Burkholderiaceae; genus Ralstonia; species Ralstonia sp. VS2407. The sequence continues at coordinate 160,632 of NZ_JBRFVG010000004.1, read as the reverse complement.
AGCGCAAAAGGCTCGCTCAAGATCACGCGCCCGACGCTGATGACCTACACGGCGCGGCGCGAGCTGCTGGAACCGATGGCGGCAGAGTTGTTTGATGTAGTGAGCAGCGGCAAGGTGAAGATCGAAATTCACCAACGCTACGAACTGCAGAACGCGGCGCAGGCGCACCGCGATCTGGAAGCGCGCAAGACGACCGGGTCGACGATCCTCTTGCCGTAAGGTGGGACGTTACCGCCCGGAGGGCTTCACACGCCGGGCGGCGGCAAAGCGCGCATCCTCGCGTACGCGGTCGGGCAGGCCGCGCAGCAGCATGTGCAACGCGAACGGCACCAGTACGATGTCGTCCACCCACCCGATCACCGGGATGACATCCGGAATCAGGTCGATTGGCGATACCACATAGCCCACCAGCAGCAGCGCAGCCGGGGCGAGCCACCACGGCTTGTCCGGATGGCGCAGCGCAAACCACAGCAGGCGCGCATCGTTGCGCACCACGCTCCACAGGCGGATGAGGCGTCCGAACATCGTGGGCTCCTTGATGAAAAGCCGGCGTCACATGAGAGCGTTTGACCGGCGGACCATCGTATCAGCTTGGGGAGGCGGCCCGGTTTTCAAGGTAAGGCGCGATCGTCCATAAAAAAAGCCGGCCCCCCCTCGCGAGGTGCCGGCTTTTTGCCGCAACGAACCTGTTCACGGTTCGTAGCGAGCGGTCCGAAGTTGGCTTGAGAAGCGCAGCCGTACATGGGTACGGCGAGCATCACAGAGCCAAGATCGGCCCGCGCAGTAGGACCGTGGGCAGGTTAGCCCGGAATCTTGCCTTCCACGCCTTCCACGTAGAACTTGATGCCGTGCAGGAAGCCGTCGTCGGCGACCTTGTCGGCGGGCAGGACTTCCTTGCCGGTGTTGTCCTTGAGCGGACCCTTCCAGATCGGTGCCGAGCCGTCGATGATGCCCTTCTTGCGGGTCTCGACCAGCGCCTTCACGTCTTCCGGTACCACGGCGTTGTACGCGCCCAGATCGATTGCGCCTTCCTTCAGGCCCCACCACACGGTTTCCGGCTTCCACTTGTTTTCAAGCACGTCGCCGACGACCTTGGTGTAGTACACGCCCCATTTGTTGATCGAGGCGGCCAGGTGGGCCTTCTCGCCGAACTTGGTCATGTCGCTGTCCCAGCCAAGCGCGTAGACACCTTTCTCTTGTGCAGTTTGTACGACTGCTGCGGAGTCGGTGTTCTGCATCAGCACGTCGACACCCTGCCCGATGAGGGTAGTGGCAGCCTCACGCTCCTTGCCCGGATCGAACCACTTGTTGACCCACACCACGCGGGTGGTGGCCTTCGGGTTGACGCTACGCGCGCCCAGCGTGAACGAGTCGATATTGCGGATCACCTCAGGAATGGGCACCGAACCCACCACGCCCAGCTTGCCCGACTTGCTCATCTTGCCGGCGACCACGCCCGCCAGATACGCGCCTTCGTACGTGCGCACGTCGTACTGGCCGAGGTTGTCTGCGGTCTTGAAACCGGTGGCGTGCTCGAACTTCACGTCCGGGAATTCCTTGGCGACCTTGAGCATCGATTCCATGAAACCGAAGCTCGTGCCGAAGATGACCTTGTTGCCCTGGGTGGCCAGGTCGCGGAACACGCGCTCGGCGTCAGCAGCGCTCTCGGGCACGTTTTCGACAAAGCTGGTCTTCACCTTGTCGCCGAACTTCGCTTCAACTTCCTTGCGGCCGGCGTCGTGAGCGTATGTCCAGCCCGCATCGCCCACCGGGCCGACGTAGACGAACGCGACCTTCAGCGGCTCATTGGCCGGTGCCGGCGCGGCAGCGGCGGGTGCCGAGGAAGCGGCCGGCGCGGCGGTCTTGTCGCCTGCGCCTTCGTTGGATTTGCCGCAACCCCAGAGGGTCAGGGCAGCACCGGCGGCCAGGGCGGCCAGCGTGATCCTGCGGGTAACGTTCATCGATTTCTCCTGTTGTGTGGCTCGTTGACTGTGTTGAAGCTTGAAGCAAAAGACGGGAATGCAGAAGCCTTGGGCAGCAGTTTAGGCAGCCCCTGGGCGGAACGGCTTGCCGAGCGAAGCGGGCATGTTCAGGCGGATCCAATCCGGATTGCGCGAGATGATGGCCAGCACGACGATGGTTGCGGCAAACGGCGCCATCGACAGAATCTGCGACGGCACCGACACGCCCATCCCCTGCAGGTAGAACTGCAGGATCGTCACACCGCCAAACAGCAGCGCGCCGAACAGGATGCGCATGGGCCGCCAGGTCGCAAAGGTGGTCAGCGCGAGGGCAATCCAGCCGCGGCCGGCGACCATGTTTTCGACCCACATTGGCGTGTAGACGAGCGACAGGTATGCGCCGGCCAGCCCGCAGCATGCGCCGCCAAACAGCAGCGCGCCAAAGCGGATGGTGCGCACCGGGTAGCCGAGCGCGTGAGCCGACTCCGGTGATTCACCGATCGCGCGCAGCGTGAGCCCCGCGCGCGTCTTGAACAGGAACCAGGCAATCGCGCCGCACAGCAGCAGGCTGAAATAGACCATCCAGTGGTGCGCGAACAGGGCGGGGCCGACGAACGGAATCGACTCCAGCCCCGGAATGCCGTGCGCCTGCGCCGGCAGTGACATGCCGACAAAGCGCTGCCCCATGAAGGCGGACAGCCCGGTGCCGAAGATCGACAAGGCGAGGCCTGTTGCGACTTGGTTGGTGACGAGCACCAGCGCCAGCCACGCGAAGAGGGCCGCCATCACCATGCCGGCAATCGCGCCGGCTGCAAAACCCAGCAGCGGAATCTGCGTCTGGTAACCGACCATGAACCCGACCACGGCGGCCACCAGCATCATCCCTTCGGCGCCGAGATTGAGCACGCCGGAACGCTCGTTCATCAAGAGGCCCAGGGCGGCCAGCAACAGCGGGGTGCCGGCGTTGATCGACGCGGCGATCAGGGGAGCGAGACTTTCCATGTGTGAGGCCTGATCAGTGATGCGCGCGCCAGCGCAGGCGGTATTCGATGAGCGTGTCGCAGGCGAGCAGGAAGAACAGCAGCATGCCCTGGAACACCCCGGTAATGGCCGACGGCAGGCCCAGGCGCGATTGCGCAAGCTCGCCGCCGATATAGAACAGCGACATCACGATCGCGCCCAGCACGGTGCCAACCGGATTCAGCCGACCGACGAATGCCACCACGATGGCGGCAAAGCCGTAGCCCGGGGAAATGGACGGCAGCAGCTGCCCGATCGGGCCCGTGACCTCGAAGGCGCCGGCAATGCCTGCCAGGCCGCCCGACACCAGCAGCGCCGTCCACAGCGCCGCACGTGACGAGAAGCCCGCGTAGCGCGCCGCCTGCGGTGCCAGCCCACCCACTTGCAGCCGGTAACCCGCAAAGCTGCGGAACACGAACAACGTCATCGCCGCCGTCATCACGAGCATGAACAGAAAGCCGACGTGCAGACGCGTGCCGGCTACGAGCGTCGGCAGAACGAATGCGCTGTCGAACACGATCGACTGCGGGAAGTTCATGCCGTTCGGGTCCTTCAACGGCCCGTTGACCACGTACAGCAGCAGCAACTGCGCGATGTACGTAAGCATGAGCGAGACGAGGATCTCGTTGGCATGAAAGCGATCACGCAGCAGCGCAGTAATGGCGGCCCACAGTGCCCCGCCGATCAGGCCGGCAACGACGGCCAGCACCAGCGCAAAGCCGCCGGGGATGGCGGGCGTGGGCGTATCGAAGTAAATGATCGTGGCCGCCGCGAAGATACCGCCGACGATGAGCTGCCCCTCCGCGCCGATGTTCCACACGTGGGCGCGATAGCACACCGACAAGCCGAGGGCGCACAGCACCAGCGGCACGGTCTTGAGCAGCACTTCACCAATCGCGCGTTTGCTGGCCAGCGGTTCGACCAGGAACACGCGCAGGCCCGCCACCGGGTCCTTGCCCAGCAGTGCGAACAGCAGCAAACCGAACACCATCGTCAGCACCAGCGCGATCAGCGGCGAGGCATAGGCCATGGTGCGCGACGGGATTGCGCGCAACTCCAGCGAAACCGGCAGCGCTAGGCGGCTGCCATGCATGACGTCAGCCATGGGCCGCCTCCGAGGTTGCTGCCGCCGAAGCAGCGGTCTTGTCCCACATGCCGCTCATCCACAGGCCGATCTGTTCGCGGTCGGTGGCGTGCGTGGGGGTGGAAGGGGAGAGGCGCCCGTTGGCGATCACGTGCAGGCGATCGCACAGCGCAAAGAGTTCGTCGAGTTCTTCCGACACGATGAGGATGGCGCAGCCCCCGGCTTTGAGCGCGAGGATTTCGTTGTGGATCTGCGCCGCCGCGCCCACGTCCACGCCCCAGGTAGGTTGCGCGACGATGAGCACGCGCGGCGCGCATTCGATTTCGCGGCCGACGATGAATTTCTGCAGATTGCCGCCCGACAGGCTCTTAGCCAATGCGTCCGGGCCGCCGGCCTTCACGCCAAAGCGGCTGATGATGCCGGTAGCCAGCTTGGCGGCAGCCTTCTTGTCGATGAGCCCGCCACGCACCTGCGGCGCACGCTGATGCGTCAGCAGCGTATTGGCGGCCAGCGACAGCGATGGCACGGCGCCGCGCCCCAGGCGCTCTTCCGGCACGAATGACAGTCCGCGCTTGCGACGCGCACGTGGGTCCAGCTTGGCGACCGGCTCGTCGCCGATCGTGATGGTCTGCGCGGGGGCGCGCGTGTCTTCGCCCGACAGGGCGGCCAGCAGTTCCTGCTGCCCATTGCCCGAGACGCCCGCGATGCCGACGATCTCGCCGCTGCGCAATTGCAGGGCGATGTCACGCAGTTCCGTCGCAAAGGCGTGCGACTTGGGCAGCGACAGGCCGGCCACCTCCATGCGCACCTCGCCCGGTGTGGTCTGCGGGCGCAATTCGCGCGGCGGCTCGCCACCGATCATCATGCGAGACAGCGACGCCGCCGTTTCCTGGCGTGGGTCGCACACGCCCGTGACCTTGCCCATGCGCATCACCGTGGCGGCGTGGCACAGGGCTTGAATCTCGTCGAGCTTGTGACTGATGTAGAGAATGCTCGTACCTTCTGCCGCCAACTGGCGCAGCGTGACGAAGAGCTTCTCGACGGCCTGCGGTGTCAGCACCGAGGTCGGCTCGTCAAGAATCAGCAGGCGCGGCTTGGTGAGCAGCGCGCGCACGATTTCCACGCGCTGGCGCTCGCCCACGGACAGCGTGTGCACATGGCGATGCGGCTCCAGCGGCAGGCCGTATTTCTCGCCCGTGCTGCGCACCTGATCGGCCACGTCGCGCAGGTCGGTGCCAGCGGGCAGGCCGAGCAGGATGTTCTCTGCCACCGTGAGCGTGTCGAACAACGAGAAGTGCTGGAACACCATGGCGATGCCCAGCGCGCGGGCCTGGTGCGGATTGGCGATCTCAACGCGCTGGCCGTCGAGCAGCATCTCGCCGGCGTCGGGCTGCACGGCGCCGAAGATGATCTTCATCAGCGTCGACTTGCCGGCGCCGTTTTCGCCTAGCACGGCATGGATCTCGCCCGGCGCGACAGTCAGGCTGACGCCGTCGTTGGCGACCACGCTCGGGTAGCGCTTGGTCATGCCCGTCAGCGACAGGCGTGGTGGGAGTGGTGTCACAACAGGTTGGCTCGTGGTTTCCGTGCCGCTCACCGTGCGGATGCGCAACGGAGGCGGTCTCTTTTTGGGTGTTGACGACACTTCACAACAGGTAACGCCGATGCAGGTTCGCGCCGACGCATCGCAGCAATCATCATGGTTGCGTGATGCTTGCTATCAACCACAAATTATATCGTCCGGCACCGCTCCAGACGGGGATTTCAGCCCGCTTGCGACTGCCTCGTACGAGGGGTGGCAGAGTGCAAATCCCGTGCCGGGCTCATCGGGCCCATTTGCGGGTTCCAGCTTGTCATGCCGACGTATGCAGGTTGCAAGCGCAGCCCTCGGGTGGGGCGCACGAGCTGAGTTGCACCTGACCGGTGCGCGCCCGTGGGGCGCCACTTTGCGCTAAAGTCCTCGGTTTGCTTCGGCGCGGGCCGCACGTCAGCTGCCGCGTCCCGCTCTCCCCTCATGACTGCTCCCGCTCCCGCACGATCCCGCATGCCAGGCCCGATTCCAGGCTGGCTCCTGCTGCTTGGCGCGCTCACGGCCATCGGCCCGCTGTCGGTCGACATGTACCTGCCGAGTCTGCCGACCATCGCGCGCGATCTGAATACGTCGTCGGCCGCGGCGGGGCTCACGCTGACCGTCTTCCTGATCAGCCTGGCGATCGGCCAGCTTATCTACGGCCCGGCCAGCGATCGGTTTGGCCGCAAGCCGCCGCTCTATATCGGTCTGGCGATGTACGTGGCGGCATCCATTGGCTGCGCATTTGCCAAGGACGCTACGATGCTGGCCGTGCTGCGCGGCGTGCAGGGGTTTGGCGGCTGCGCGGGCATGGTCATCGCACGCGCTGCCGTGCGTGATCGCATGGACCCGGCCGGCGCCGCGCAGGCTTATTCGACGCTGATGCTGGTGATGGGTGTGGCGCCCATCCTCGCGCCGATGATTGGCGGCGCGGTGCTGCAGTTCGCAACGTGGCGGGTCATCTTTGCATTGCTGACAGCATTTGGCGTGCTGTCGCTGGTGGCCGTGCACTACCTGATGCGCGAGTCGCTGGCGCCCGAGCAGGCGCGCAAGCTGGCAGTCAGCCATGTGCTGCGCGACTACTGGGAGCTGCTGCGCGATCACCACTACGCCGCCTATATGTGGTGCGGCGCGGTGTTTCTGTCAGGCATGTTTGCGTACATCACCGTGTCGTCGTTCGTGCTGATCGACGGTTATGGGCTGACGCCCTCGCACTATGCGTGGGTGTTTGGCAGCAACGCGGCGGGGATGATCGCAGCATCGCGCGTGAATGTGCGGCTGGTGCGCAAGTACTCGCCGGCGCGCGTGCTGCGCCGGGCGCTGTGGGTGCCGGTTATCACCAGCGTGCTGGCTGCTGCAGCCGCCGCGGCGGGTTATACGCCGCTGCCGCTCGTGCTGGCGGCGCTGTTCTGCTACATCGCGTCGATCGGCTGCATCTCGCCCAACACCGGGGCGCTCGCAATGGCGGGGCAGGGCGCGCGTGCGGGTACGGGCTCGGCGCTTATGGGCGCCATGCAATTCGGCCTCGGCATGGTGACGGGTACGGTGGTCGCCGCCATTGGCCAGACCGCGCTGCCGCTGCTGGGCATGATGGCGGTGTGCGCCGTTGCCGCGCTGGTTCTGGGCCTGCGCATCACGCGCGAAGAGCCCAGCGCCTGATCTTCGCGCTTCCCGCTGTTCCTTAACGCCACTTGTTCTAGAGGCGTCTTCCTCTTTTCATGTGACTCGGGAATAACATGCCCGTCACGCTGACCGTGTTCGGCACCTATGATGAGTGCAGCCGGACCGCGTTCCGCCGCGAGTTGGCCCTGAGTGACTAAGGGTTACTTCTTATACAGAATTTATCGACAATTTATTAACGTATCGCTTTCGTTTTCAATCGCGCATCGTTTTGCTGGGATCTTCCCGCCAACGGTGCACACGAGACGGGGGTCAAGTTGCAGTGCACGATTCACCGGCTGGGAGAACTGGCGCTGTTGTGCGAAGTGCCGCCACCGGCCACCCTGACTTGTCAGCAGCGCATCTGGGCGATGGCTTCGCGCGCGTCCAACTGGACGGGCGTGGTCGACGTGGTGCCCGGCATGAACAACCTCACGCTCGTGTTCGGCCCAATGGCCGATGCGCAGCGATTGGCCACCCAACTGCGCGAAGCCTGGGAAGAAAGCCAGGCGCTGGTGGCTGACGGCAAACTCGTCGACATCGAAGTCGCGTATGGCGGTGACGAAGGTCCCGACCTGCGCGAAGTGGCCAGGCACACTGGCCTGAGCACGGCCGAAGTCGTGCGTCGTCACACCGCGCCCGAATACATCGTCTATTTCCTGGGCTTCCAGCCCGGCTTTGCCTACATGGGCGGGCTCGACAAGTCGCTCGCCACGCCGCGCCGCGCCGAGCCGCGCATGGCCGTGCCGGCCGGCTCGGTGGGCATCGGCGGTGAGCAGACGGGCATCTACCCGGCCGCATCCCCCGGTGGCTGGCAACTGCTGGGCCGTACAGACGCGGCGCTCTTCATGCCGCAGCGCAATCCCCCCACGCTGCTCTCGCCTGGAGACCGCATCCGTTTTGTTGCCTCGAAGGTGCGCGCATGAGTTCGAAACCCCAACCCATGATCGAGATCGTGCGGGCCGGCGTGCTGGCCACCGTGCAAGACCTGGGCCGCACCGGCTATCGCCGCTTTGGCGTATGCACGTCGGGCGCGCTCGATCCGCTATCGCTGTATGTGGGCAACCGCCTGGTCGGCAACCGGAGCGATGCGGCGGGCATCGAGTTCACGCTGGGCAACGCCACGCTGCGCTTCCACGCCAATGGCCTGATCGCGCTGACGGGTGCGGATTGCCGCGCCACGCTTGACGGCGCACCGGTGCATGCATGGCGCGCCATTCCCGTGCAGCGCGGTCAGACGCTGACCTTGCGTGTGGCACAGGGCGGCGTGCGTGCGTATCTCTGCGTGGCCGGCGGCATTGATGTGCCAGAGATGATGGGCTCGCGCAGCACCGATCTGAAAGCCGGATTCGGCGGCCTTGAAGGGCGCCCGCTGAAGGATGGCGACAGGCTGCCCGTGCTGCCTGCCGATACGACGTATGCCCCCGACATCAGCGGCGATACCGTTGCCGTGAAGGCAGCCCGCTGGACATTCGACCGCGCGCAGAAGGACACGCCCGTCATGCGCGTGTTGCCGGGTCCCGAATACGACGATTTCGTTGCCGATGCGCAAGCCGCGTTCTGGGAATCAGACTGGACGCTCACGCCCAACAGCAACCGCATGGGCTTTCGCCTGCAAGGGCCGGAACTCAAGCGCAAGAAGCAGCGCAGCGGCGATCTGCTCTCGCACGGCGTGGTGCCGGGCGTGATCCAGGTGCCGCCGTCTGGCCAGCCCATTGTGCTGATGGCCGATGCGCAAACCACGGGCGGCTATCCGAAGATCGGCTCCGTCATCCTGGCCGACCAATGGCGGCTGGCGCAGATTCCGCTTGGCACGCGCGTGCGCTTCGAGCGCGTGACGCTGGAGCAGGCCGAAGCCGCCCGCGCCGACGTGGCACGGTATCTGCAGCAAATTGAAACCGCGCTGGATTGGCAGCGCCAGGGCATTCTGTCGAGCGCGCACCGCACCGCCAAGACGCGACTGAACGCCTGATGCACCGGAAGACAACACCATGACTGCAATTGATCTGAACGCCGACCTCGGCGAGGGCTGCGATACCGACGAGGCGCTCCTCACGCTGGTGAGTTCCGCCAACATCGCGTGCGGCTGGCACGCCGGCGACGTCAACACGATGCGCCAGACCGTCGGCTGGGCGCTACGCCAGGGCGTATCGATCGGCGCGCATCCGAGTTTTCCTGATCGCGAAAACTTCGGCCGCACTGAAATGCACCTCCCGCCGGATGAAATCTACGCGGGCGTGCTGTTCCAGATCGGCGGGCTGTCGGCCATCGTGCGCGCGCAGGGCGGCAAGCTCGCCCACGTGAAGGCGCATGGCGCGCTGTACAACCAGGCTTCGCGTGACCGGCCTCTGGCCGTCGCCATCGTGCGCGCGATCCGTGATTTCGATCCGTCGCTGGTGGTGTTTGGTCTGGCGGGCGGTGAGCTGGTCAAGGCCGCGCGCGAGCTTGGCCTGCAGGCCAAGGAAGAGGTGTTTGCCGATCGCGGCTACAACGCGGACGGCTCGCTCGTCAAACGCGGCACGCCGGGTGCCCTGATCGACAGCGAAGATGCCGCGCTCGACCAGACGCTGACGATGGTGCGCGAGCAGCGCGTAAAGGCCATCGATGGCACGTGGGTTCCGATCCGCGCGGAAACGGTTTGTCTGCACGGCGACGGCGCGCATGCGCTGGCGTTCGCGCGACGCATTCGGGAACGGCTGGGCAGCGAAGGGATCGCTGTTCGCGCCGGCGCCTGAGCCACGGCCCCGTCCTTCCAGCGGGGCTTTTTATTAACTTGGGGGGAAGCACCACATGGGTACGGCAGTGAATCTATGGCCGCTGATCGGGGTGGCCGTCATCATCGCGGGGTTCATCCTGCGATTCAATCCGATGCTGGTGGTGGCCGTGGCCGCCATCGCCACCGGCTTTGCGGCATCGATGTCCATCGACCAGATCCTGACGGCGATCGGGACGGGCATCATCAAGACGCGGACCTTGCCGCTGATCATCCTGCTGCCGCTCGCGGTGGTGGGCCTGCTTGAGCGCCACGGCTTGCGTGAGCACGCGCAGAACTGGATCTCGCGCATCCAATCGGCCACGGTGGGCCGTCTGCTGATCGTCTACCTCGCCGTGCGCGAGCTGACGGCGGCCGCCGGTCTGACGAGCCTCGGTGGGCATCCGCAGATGGTCCGTCCGCTGCTGGCCCCAATGGCCGAAGGTGCCGCCGAAAACCGCTTCGGCAAACTGCCGGCGCCGGTGCGCGAACGCCTGCTGGCCTTCTGCGCCGCCACCGACAACGTCGGCCTGTTCTTCGGCGAAGACATCTTCGTGGCCTTTGGCGCCATCGCGCTGATGCACACGTTCCTGCTCGGCTCGGGCATCGACGTGGAACCGCTGCACATCGCTGTGTGGGGCATCCCGACCGCGGTCTGCGCGTTCCTGATCCACTCGGTGCGCCTCAAGCGCCTGGATGGCTGGCTTGCCCGTGAAATGGGTGCCGCCGCTAACACCAACGCGGCCGCGGCCAAGCAGGGGTAAGCCATGATTCTGTCAATCAACTATCTGTACTGGCTGGCCGGGATCATCCTGACGATCACCGCGCTGATGACCTTTGCCGACAAGAACCACCCGCGTCGCTGGACCACGGGCCTGTTCTGGGCGATCTTCGCCGTCATCTTTCTCGTTGGCGACAAGATCCCGCCGATCGCGGTGGGCATCGGCGCCGTGGTGATGGCGCTGCTGGCCGGCACGGGCGGTGTAACGCTGGGCAAGCATGGCGAACTGCCGGCAGAAGAGCGCCGTGCATCCGCCAAACGCCTGGGCAACCGACTGTTCATTCCGGCACTGACCATTCCGCTGGTCACCGTCATCGGCAGCGTGTTCCTGAAGGACATCAAGATCGGCGGCGATCTGCTGCTCGATCCGAAGAACCAGACCTTCGTCTCGCTGGGCCTGGGCTGCATCATCTCGCTCGCGCTGGCGTGCTGGTTGACGCGCGACACGCCGGTGCAAGCCATGCGTGAATCGCGCCGGCTGACGGAGTCGCTGGGCTGGGCGCTGGTGCTGCCGCAGATGCTGGCCATGCTGGGTCTCGTCTTCGCCGATGCCGGTGTGGGCAAGGCTGTTGCGCACCTGACCACCGCCTACATCAACATGGACTATCGCCTCGTTGCGGTCGTTGTCTATTGCGTGGGCATGGCGCTGTTCACCGTCATCATGGGCAACGGCTTTGCAGCCTTCCCGGTCATGACGGGCGGCGTGGGGGTGCCGATCCTGGTGGGCGTGTTCCATGGCAACCCGGCGGTGATGGCGGCCATCGGCATGTTCTCGGGCTACTGCGGCACGCTGATGACCCCGATGGCGGCCAACTTCAATATCGTGCCGGCTGCGCTGCTGGAGTTGTCCGATAAGAACGCTGTGATCAAAGCGCAAGTCCCGACCGCGCTGCTGTTGCTTACAGCCAATATCCTGCTCTTGTACTTCCTGATGCTCCACTAATCGTGTTTAATGCGTCGCGTGCGGTGTGCGTCACGCGGGCGGTTCTTCCCCCGCCGACGTCACCAAGCGCGATCGCTGCCCGCGAGACAAGGGCATGCGGTCGTAGACCTCGCATCGTGCTCTTTCTCCGGGGGGATTCATGAGCAGCCAGATGACGAGCGGCCGTTCCATGTCGGGACGCCGCTTTCTTTGTGTTCTCGCAGTCAGTGCCCTGTCGCTGATTTCCGCCGCGCACGCCAGCGCGGAAACGCTCCGAGTGGCCACGCCGTATCCGGCCCTCAATTTCCATACGCAAAACCTGCAGGCCTTCGCCAGCGCCGTCAGCAGCGCCACCAACGGCGGGCTCAAGCTTGAGGTTTATCCGAACGGTACGCTGCTCAAGCCGGCCGCCATCTTTGACGGCGTCAAGGACGGCAAAGCCGAGGCTGGCGAGGTGATGCTTTCGACGCTGGCCCAGCGCGATCCGCTCTTCGGCGTGGATTCGATTCCCTTCGTGGTGTCGGGCTACAACGATGCGCGCCTGCTGTGGGATGCCTCGCGCAGCCACATCGAAGCGCTGATGAAGGCCAACGGATTGCGCCTGCTGTACGCCGTACCCTGGCCGCCGCAGAACCTGTATTCCGAAACACCGATCGCCCGTTTGTCCGACCTGAAGGGACATCGTTTGCGCACCTATAACGCGGCGCAAAAGCGCATTGCCGAGTTGTATGGTGCCCAGGCCGTGCAGGTGGAAGCCGCCGATCTGACCGCCGCGATTGCCGGCGGGCGGATCGACACGATGGTCACCTCGCCGTCCACCGGTCTGGAAACGAAGGCTGGCCAGCGCATGACCTATTACTACAAGGTCAACGCGTGGATCCCGAAGAACGCCGTGTTCGTCAACGAGGCGCGCTTCGCCAAGCTCCCGCCGGCGATGCAGCAGACCGTGCTCAAGCTCGCCAAGGATTACGAGACGCGGGGTTGGGACGCCAGCCGCCAGACCTATGAGCGCGATGAAGCCGAGCTCGCCAAAACCGGCGTGCGCGTGCTCAATCCCGACGTGACCTTGCAGGGCGACATGCGCCGCCTGGGCGAACGCCTGACGCGTGAATGGCTGCACACCGCGGGCACGGAAGAAGTCGACATCCTGTTGAACTTCGAGAACAAGCGCAGCAAGGCCAACTGACGCCGCAACGCGCTTGGGCATGATGTTCGACGGACGTTTATCATCGTTTTAGTCTTACGCAGCACGCAGGAGAACGTCATGCCTACCGTCCTCGTCACCGGTTTCGATCCGTTCGAGAACGAACCCATCAATCCGTCGTGGGAAGCCGTGCGCACCCTCGACGGCCAGGGAATCGCCGGCGCCGACATCGTTGCGCGCCAGTTGCCGACCATCTTTGGTGAATCCAACAAAGTGCTCGGCAAGTTGCTGCAGACACTGCAGCCGGATGTGGTGATCGCCGTGGGGCAGGCCGGTGGCCGCGCCGAGATGGCCATCGAGCGCATCGCCATCAATGTCGACGACGCCCGCATTGCCGATAACGCCGGCAAACAGCCCATCGATATCGCAATCGCAAGCGACGGACCGGCCGCGTATTTTTCAACGCTGCCGATCAAGGCCATCGTGCGCGAGTTGCGTGCCGGCGGTGTTCCTGCGTCGGTGTCGCAGACGGCGGGCACCTTTGTCTGCAACCACGTCTTCTATGGGCTGATGCATGCCATCGCCCGTCACAAGCTGCCCACGCGCGGCGGCTTCATCCACATCCCGTATCTGCCGTCGCAGGCAGCCAAGCACCCGGGGCAACCGAGCATGGCGCACGACACCATCGTCACAGGCCTGCGCATCGCCATCGAGACAACGCTGCGCACGCTGCACGACGTACGCGAAACGGGCGGCCAGCTGCACTGAGCTAGCGCGACGGCGCAGCGCGCTGTTCAGTCCGTGAAGCGCTTATGCCGTTGTAGTTCGATGTGCACCGGTGTGCCCGGCGCTGCATAGGCTGAGGTGATCGGCGCCGTGTCGGCCGTGGCCCATTCGGCTTCGATGGACGCTGGCGTTTCGTCGTGCAACACGGGTGTGTGCTGCAATTCGGACGTCGTCGGCGAGTGCGCGACGGCCAGCGTCAGCGCTCGAGGCCGCGGCTTCACCGGCAATGGCGTCGCGGCCGGCGGTGTTGCAGCGATGACCGGCGCGGTAACTTCCGTTTCGTCGAAAGTCATGTCGGTCGCCTGGGCAACGTTGGCTGCGGCTGCTGCCGTGGTGGCGGCTTGCGGCTCCGTGGCTTTGTTGGTTTCCACGGGTGCCGCCGGCAATGCAAGGGAATGATCGAGTGAACGTGGCGATGCGGCCTGCGGGGGCAGGGCGGCCACGGTTGTTTGATCAAGCTGTGCGGCGGGCTGCCGATGCTGCCCGGTCTGCCAGCCAAGCAGCGCGGCCGCCAATGTGCACGCCATGCCAATCGACAGCACAGACACGCGTCGACGCCACTGCCCATGGCCCGCAGCACCAGCGCCCCCCCACGTGTTGGCTGCGGGATCGGTCGCCGCGCTGACCTGTGTAGCGGCGTTGGCCTGCACGTTATCGAGCGTTGGCCCGAAGGGCGGCGGCATACGCACCAGACCCGGTAGGCGCAGGTGTCCGTCGATGATGAAGTTGGGGGATTCCAAGGCCGTCTCCGCTGATGGCCGCAGCGGACATCCAGGCCGGCTGCGCAAGCAGGCGCCATGCTAAGCGGCAGATGGACGGTGGTCGATCAGACTGGTCTTAAGTCGATGCGTGCTGCATCTAGCGCGGAGAGGTCGCTGGCCCGCCGCTCTCGCGCAGGCCAGGGAGGTGGCGTCAAAGAACGTTACGGCGCAGGCGACCAGTGCGGATCATTCAACTGCTTTTCCAGCAGGCGGATCTGCTGCTGCAGCGATTCAACCTGGGTTTGATACGCGCGGCGCTCAATGTCCAGCGCCTTGGTTTCCTGGCGCATGGTCTGCTGTTCGGTCAGCATCTTCTGACGCTGCGCCTGCATGATGCGCACTTCCTGGCTGAGCGATTCGGCGCGCTGCTGCGCCGCCTGGGCTTCGCGCTCCAGTTGCGCCTTCTGGCCCGCCGTGACGGCGCGGCGCAGATCATCTTCGGCCCACGTCCGAGTCTGGCTGGCCAGCGTGTCGTATGCGCCTTCTGCCGGAGCGACCGACGCAAACTTGTACACGCGCCACAATTCTTTGCGATACGACAGGGCAACGTAGGCCGTGGTGTCCTCGTTGACGAGTAGCAGGCTGGTGCCGTAGTCGCCGTTGTAGGTCGTGCGCAGTTCGGTCAGGCGTTTCTGCGCCAGCAACTGCTGCAGCTCAGCGACGGTACCGCCCGATGCAGCCGTGGACGCTGCTGGCGCTTGTGGCGCACTGGCTTGCGCGTGGACCAAGCCGGCGCCTGCAACCGAGGCTGCGGCAACGAACGTGAGGACGGTTCGGCGGAGTACGAGAGACATCGCAAAGTTCAGAAATCGGAGGCGACGCGACTATATCAGCTTTGCGCGCCCAGCCCCGCAGGGAGCGTACCGATTTGACCTTCCGTCGCTTTTGAGTCGTGGCGGCGTCGGGCTTCGGCGACGATGCACTGCCACTCGCTGAAGGAGACGCGCTCGCGGAACATCTCGATCAGGAAGTCGCCCACGTCCTGATGCCGCTTTGGCGTGCCAAGCGCGGCTTTCAAGCGTCGCAATTCTCTCTGCAAACGCGTGACACGGGCCCGCGCGTTGGCCTGTTGCAATGAGCCGAGGGGAAATCTTCTTACGGATGCTTCGGCCGCTGCCAGGGCTCGTACGAGGTCGGCACGTTGCTGTTGAAGCGATTCAATCTCGCGCTGGAATTTGCGGCTGCCGTCTGGGGAGGGGGATTGCGATTGCTCGGGGCGAGCGATGGCATGGCGCACGTTGTGGCCTCCTGCGATGGGTTGGTATCCCGCTCCCTGACGCCAATCAGGGTGGCCGGGCACAAGGTAGAGTTGGCGTACCGGTATCGCAGGCAACCGGCGAGCGCGAGCGCTCCCCCACCAAGGCCCGACCAGAGGAGGCGCTTGATGTACGGGCGTAAAAAAACCGCCAACCGGCGGTCGTACCCGCCTGCGATATTCCCGGACGCCAATCCGAGGTCACGTTGTGTGCGTGACGGGCGGCAGTATAGCCCAGGGTGCGTGGGCCATTTGTGCCAGATGGTGTTGTGATATCGACGGGTGGCCGGGCACAAGGTGGAGTTGGCGTACCGGCGATACAGGAAACCGGTGAGCGCAAGCGCTCCTCTACCAAGGCCCGGCCATGAACAAAGCGGGTATCAGCGGTTCTGCATCTCTTTGAGCCACAGGCTCATCAGCCCAGCGCGGCCACGCACGCCGAATTTGCGATAGATATTCGTGATGTAAGAGTGCGTTGTCGACGTGGCCAGGCCGAGCTGTTCCGCGATCTGCTTTTCCGCAGCCTCCGTCAACAACAACTGCAATACCCGGGATTCGTGAGGCGCCAGACGCGCTTGCAGTTGCGCCAGCTGGCTCTGCTCGGCCAGGGCCCGCGTTGCGGTGACGTCACGCGCCACGCCAATGCGCAGTCGGTGCTCGACGCTCCACTGCGCCGACCATGACAACTGGACATCGGTGCCAAGCTGGTGGCGATAGCGATTTTCGAATCCGGTGCACTTTGCACCCGCCTGAACGCGACCGGCCTCCCTTCGGGTTCTGTCGCGGTCGTCCGGCGCTACGAGTTCAAGCATGCATTGCCCGACCAGCTCAGATGGCCGATAACCCAGGAGGTCTTGCCAGGCCGCGTTGGCGTGACGGATACGCCCCCGCTCGTCGACCAGGAAGACGCCATCCGGAAGGCTATTGGCCAAAGCGATCGCGCTCACATCATTGAGGACTTCCATGGTCTGCCGCGTTTGGTTGCAATACAAAAGAAGTGGTGGCCGGCGCCGATGTGCATGACCAAGCTGGGTCGCAATCCCAGGCAGCAACAAACAGTGCACAAGGCAGTGATCATTGACAGCGCTGCCAGCGTTTACGGCGTCCCGGAATATGCTGATTCAAGCCCGTTGCACCAAAAAGCAGCAGGCACGAACGGCATCTGCTGGCAGGTTCATGCCCTCTAATTAGCAGGGTGCCACTCAGAATAGCGTCTGCTATCGTTGCCCACAATATGCGGTGTCAGCATCATGCCTAATAACAATGTTCAGCGCCCTCTCGATTCCATGGAATCGATGCGGGGCGGGTAACGGGGAAAACAGCAAGTCGTCTGGCCGTCACAGGCCAAGCCCGACTCGTTGACACGGGGGTAAGCGGATTCTTCCGGGTCTTTTCGAGTTGGCGATCCGGCGACATTGCTCCGGCATTGATGCGCAAGTCCTCACCAATAAGCTTATTGGTGAGAAAAAAATAAAAAGAGTTGTACCTTTTTTGAAGAACGGGGAAGAGTCTTCATGCGCTCGACCAGCTCCAAGCCCGGGGGGGCTTGGGGCGGCGCTTGCGTTTTTGCCTTCGGTTAACGGCGCATAGCAGTCGCGGTCAGGTTATTCCATTTAAAAAAAGAATAATCAATAAGCCGGTTTTTATTTAGCGCCCGAATACTATGGATTTGATTTGCAAGGTGAGGTTGTATCAAGACCGTGGACGCTATTTTGCGGTGTTGGTCGCACCGGACACGATGTGCTCCAGCACAGGGCGAGACGCAGCTGAAGCTTTGACCAATTTAGGCCGTTCAATGGCCGAGAATTCTCTGCCTCAGTCGGCCGATTTGTCGATAGAGCCGAAGGAGCGCAAGAGCGCTAGCCAGGCAGGCGGCGGCACGCCCGCTCCTCGCGAATTTCCCCGCGCCATACCCACCGTAAAACGCCTCCTCAACGAGCGTTTCGGCAAAGCCACCTTGCGTGAACTTTCAGAAAAGCTGGGTTTGGACGACGTCACTCCGCAACTGCTGTCGTCTTCCATTGCGGGCAGTGGGGCCAAGCGCGTTCGTCTGGCCATTGCCAAAGCGCTTGGAGAAGATCCTGATGCGCTTTGGCCAATGGCGCGGCACTAACACGGCATGCGCTATTGAAGACCCGGAACTGGCAAAAGCGGAAATGCCCGCGGCACGGCGTTGTCAATCGACGCGGCGAGGGGGGCTGGAGAAATCTGGAGCGCCCTGTGGCAAGGCAAAGACTGGCGGAAGCGGTGAGATTCGAACTCACGGATGGGTCACCCCATCGGCAGTTTTCAAGACTGCTGCCTTAAACCACTCGGCCACGCTTCCTTCGTACTGCGCTGCTCGTTGCGAGCAAGGGCGCCATTGTAACGGCACCTGGCGCAACTTGGCACCGGTTACCGTCAGTTTTCGTCGTCAGCCAAGAACAATTCCTGCAAATCATTGAGGAATCGCTGGCCCAGCTCGGTCGGGCGGATGGCGACATGGTCGCGCGTCAGCAAGCCGCGCTGCTCGGCGGCGTCGAGTTGTCGCTCAATGGAGCGCAGCGGCAGGCCGGTGCGCTCCTGGAACAGCGTGACCGGGAAACCGTCGGTCAGACGCAGCGCATTGAGCATGAATTCGAACGGCAGGTCGGCGGCGTCGACTTCGCGCTGCTCCTGCATGACCGCCGCACCGCCGGCCGTCTCAGCCTGACGCAGATACGTGTCGGGATGCTTGTGCCGCATCTCGCGGATGACCCGGTGCGGAAAGCTCAGCTTGCCGTGCGCGCCTGGCCCGATGCCGAGGTAATCGCCGAATTGCCAGTAATTCAGGTTGTGCTTGCAGCGCTTGCCCGCCTTGGCATACGCCGATACCTCGTAGTGCTCGTAACCCGCCGCCGCCAGCCGCGCGTGAATCCAGTCCTGCATCGCAAACGCCGTGTCGTCATCCGGCAGCGCGGGCGGGTACTTGGCGAAGTACGTGTTCGGCTCCAGTGTCAGGTGGTACAGCGACACATGGTTCGTATCGCACGACAACGCGGCCTCCACATCAGCCTCGCATTCGGCGAGTGTCTGGCCCGGCAGGGCGAACATCAGGTCGAGGTTGATGTTGTCGAAATGCGCGCGGGCGATGTCGATCGCGGCGCGCGCTTCGGCGGCACTGTGGATGCGGCCAAGCGCCTGCAGGTGCGCGTCGTTGAAGCTCTGGATGCCAATCGACAGGCGGTTCACGCCGCTGGCGCGGTAGCTGCGGAAGCGTTCTGCCTCAAACGTGCCCGGGTTGGCTTCCATCGTGATCTCGGCATCGGCGTCGACCGGCAGCAGCATACGGATGTCCGACAGCAGGCGGTCCAGCCCTTGCGCCGACAACAAGCTGGGCGTGCCGCCACCGATGAAGATCGTATGCACATGCCGGCCCCACACCATCGGCAGCGCGGCCTCCAGATCCTGACGCACGGCAGTGAGAAAACGCTCTTCCGGGATGCCCTGGTCCGGCTCCGCATGCGAGTTGAAATCGCAGTACGGACACTTGCGTACGCACCACGGCACGTGCACGTACAAGGACAGCGGCGGCGAAGCGGGCAGGCTGATCTTGCCCGGCTGCAGGAAGACGGAGGTGACCTTGTCACCAGTCTCAGCGGCAGTTGCGGAAGGCGTCTTGGCTGCGCCGGCGGGGTGAATCGGGATCATCGGAACTTCAGGCGTTTTCAAAGGTGCGCAGCCGTTCGACAAGCTGCGCGAGGGCTTGTGCACGATGGCTCACGCTGTTCTTCTCGGCCTTGGTCAGCTCGGCAGCGGTCTTGCCGAGATCAGGCAGCAGGAAGTGGGGGTCGTAGCCGAAGCCGCCGTCGCCGCGCGGGGTGTCGATCACCTCGCCAAACCAGTTGCCTTCGGCAATGATCGGCTGCGGGTCATCGGCATGGCGCACGTAGACGAGCACGCAAACATAGTGCGCGCCGCGGTCCGCCTTGCCGGCCAGTTCACGGACGAGGCGGGCGTTGTTGGCGGCATCCGTTTTGGGCTCGCCCACCAGTTGTGCATAGCGCGCTGAATACACGCCCGGCGCGCCGCCCAGCGCATGCACGCAGATGCCTGAGTCGTCTGCCAGCGCGGGCAGGCCGGAGGCACGGCTCGCGTGGCGTGCCTTGGTGAGCGCGTTTTCAACGAAGGTCGCATAGGGCTCCTCCGCCTCGGGAATGCCGAGCGCGCCTTGCGGCGTCACGTCGAAACCGAGGGGGGCCAGCAGCGCGTTGAACTCGGCCAGCTTGCCGGCGTTGTTCGATGCCAGAACGATCTTGCGCATGGCAGTGTCGTTCACAGGCCCAAGGCCTGCTTTTGCAGGCCGATCAGCGTGCGGATGCCTTGGTCGGCCAAATTCAGCAGTGCGTCCATTTCAGCGCGCGAGAACGGCGTGCCTTCCGCCGTGCC
This sequence comes from Ralstonia sp. VS2407, assembly GCF_052950655.1. Classification (NCBI taxonomy): domain Bacteria; kingdom Pseudomonadati; phylum Pseudomonadota; class Betaproteobacteria; order Burkholderiales; family Burkholderiaceae; genus Ralstonia; species Ralstonia sp. VS2407. The sequence continues at coordinate 140,530 of NZ_JBRFVG010000004.1, read as the reverse complement.
TTGCACTTCCACAAAGCCGCCGCTGCCGGTCATGACGACGTTCATGTCGGTATCGCACGCCGAGTCTTCGGGGTAGTCCAGGTCGAGCACCGGTACGCCATCCACCACGCCCACCGATACGGCGGCCACGAAGTCGCGGACCGGGTTGCCCACCAACTGGCCCTTTTCGCGCATGACCGAGACAGCGTCATATGCGGCGACGAACGCGCCGGTAATGCTGGCCGTGCGCGTGCCACCATCGGCCTGCAGCACATCGCAGTCGAGATGCAGCGTGTGCTCGCCCAGCGCGCGCAGATCAAACACCGAGCGCATCGCGCGGCCGATCAAGCGCTGGATTTCTTGCGTGCGGCCGGTCTGTTTGCCGCGTGCGGCCTCCCGGTCGGAGCGCGTGTGCGTCGAGCGCGGCAGCATGCCGTATTCGGCCGTCACCCAGCCCTCGCCGCTGCCTTTCTTGTGCGGCGGCACCTTGGGCAGCACGCTGGCCGTGCAGAGCACTTGCGTGTCGCCAAAGCAGACCAGCACCGAGCCTTCGGCGTGGCGCGTGAAGTTGCGGGTGAGGGTGACGTGACGGAGTTGGTCGGGCTGGCGGCCGCTGGGTCGCATGTGGGGGTCTCGCTGAGGAAAACGGTTAGCCCGACATGATACCGGCCCGCGCTGCGCTCGGCAGGGCGGGCCGGATGAGGACTGCGCGACGTGCTTAGCGCGTCAGGTTGCTGGTCTTGTCGATGGCGGCGCGGATTTCCGCGATGGAGCGCTCGATTTCCTCTTCCGACATCAGCCCCGATTCGCTTTGCGGCGCGTCCAGGATGGACGTGGTGAAGGCGTTCAGGGGGAGGGTGTCGGTCTGCACCGAATCCTGCGTGGTGGTCACGGCGTCCAGCTCCCACATCATGGAGATGGCGGTGGTGTTGTCGGCCGTGTCGCCGGCATTGCGCAGCGCGCGGGCAATCAGTTCGGGAATCGCCTGCGTGACCGAGAAGCTGGTGCAGGTGTCGATCAGTTCGTCTTCCTGCACGCTGCCCCACAGGCCGTCGGAGCACAGCATGGCGACGTCGCCCGGTTCCAGGTTGACCGGCCCGCCGATGTCGATCAGCGGCAGATTGGGCGAGCCCAGGCAGTTGTAGATCTTGTTGCGCTCGGGGTGGTTCGCGACCTGCATCGGCAGCACGCGGTCTTGTTGCAGCAGGTTTTCGATCTTGGAGTGATCGCGCGTGCGCGTCACCAGCTCGCCCTTGCGCATCAGATACATGCGCGAATCACCGGCGTGCGCCCAATGCAGCGACCCGCGCTGGGCCAGTGCGCAAACGATCGTCGTGCGCGGCGCATCCGGCAAGCCGTTCGTCTCGGCATAGCGATGGATGTCGCGGTGCGCCAGCATGATGCTCTCATGCAGAAAATCACGCGGATTGCGAATCGACGGACGGGCGTGGCGCTGGAACTGGCGCGCCATGGTCTGCAAAGCCTGCTGGGCCGCAACTTCGCCCAGGGAATGCCCGCCCAAGCCGTCGCACAGCACCATGAGCATGGCATCGCGCGTGAAGCAGTAGCCCATGCGGTCCTGGTTGACGCGTCGCGCGCCTTTTTTGCTTTCCTGATAAACCGAGAATCGCATTGCGGCTAAATAAATATTCGGTGAGGGATGCGGTGCACCGGCACGTCGCGCCTGGTGTTACACCGTTTTGGAATCATACTCCGCCTATGGGCGGCGACTGGGCGGTCAACTGTCCCGGCGGCGCAACAGGCGGCTCATGAAACGTGTCGTCAACGCCTCTTTCTCTTCTGGCACCGGGCCGCCCTGCGTGACGGCGGTCAATGCCTGCAACTCTGTCAGCGCGTTGCTTTCTTCACGCAGCACCTTTTGCAGGCGGAACACGCTCTGCGGACGCTCTTCCGGCTTCATCTTCAGGCACCAGCCAACCAGATCGATCAGGCTGGCCGTATAGACCTTGCGCAAGCGCTCCAGGCCTTCTTCCAACTTGTCGTCTTTCTCGCGCTGCGTGGCTTCCTGGGGCGGCGTGCCGGCCATGCAGGCATAGATGGTGGCGCCGATGCTGTAGATGTCCGTCCACGGGCCGAGCTCGTTGTGCTTGCGGTACAGCTCCGGCGCGGCAAAGCCCGGCGTGTACATCGGCTGGAAGCGCGAGGCCTCGGCGGTGAGCGTCTGCCTTGCGGCGCCAAAGTCGAGCAGGATCGGTGAAAAGTCTTCGCGCAGGTAGATGTTGCCGGGCTTGATGTCGAGGTGCAGCAGCTTGTGGATGTGGACTTCGCGCAGGCCGCTCATCAGGTCATGGAAGACCTGGCGGATGAAGCGCTCGCGCAGCATCTTCAGCTTGCCCTGCTGGCGCGCGGTGAGGATGTGTTCCTGCAGCGTTTTACCCTGCTCATACGTCATCACCATGTAGACGGTGCCGTTTTCCCGAAAGAAATTGAGCACGCGCACGATGGCAGGGTGAGAAATCTTGGCCAGCGACCGGCCTTCTTCAAAGAAGTATTTCAGCCCGAGGCGGAATGCACTCCCGCTTTCTTCAGGCACGACAGGAATCAATTCGCCCGGTGCACGACGCGCCAGCGAAGACGGCAAATATTCCTTCACGGCCACCGGCGTCCCATGTTCGTCGGTCGCAAGATAGACGAAGCTGAACCCCCCGCTGGCCAACTTCTTTACAATACGATAATTGGACAGCAAGGTACCGACCGGCAACGGGGCACTGCGCGGCTGTCCTGAGCCTTTTGACTCTGTCATGGGTTTGTGTGGCGAAATGGCTGTCGGATTCTCCCTGACCAGTCCACACGTTGTAAAGCGACAAAAGGTGGGGGATTCCCCGCCAATTCCGGGCGTTAAATAACCGCCGCCGGATTTCCTGATTCGACCAAGAACAACACACCACGATTCCATGATCCACAGCATGACCGGCTACGGCGTTGCCACACGCCAAGCAGCCTTTACCGACGCCCATGGCGCACCCAGCGGGAGCGTCGCTACCGTCTCGGTCGAATTCCGCACCGTCAACTCACGCTTTCTCGACCTGCTGTTCCGTGCCCCGGAGGAATGCCGCGCCTTCGAGCCGGCCCTGCGCGAAATGCTGATGAGCGCACTGTCGCGCGGCAAGCTGGAGTGCCGGATCAACCTGCAGCGCCAGGAAGCCGCGAGCGATGTCGCGGCGCTCAATGTGGACCTGCTGCAACAACTGGCCAAACTGGAGCAGGCGGTCACGCGCCACCTGCCGGCATCGGGTTCGCTGCGCATGGGCGAAATCCTGCGCTGGCCGGGTGTCCTGGCCGAGCCGCAACTGACACAGGACGCCTTGCGCGACGCCGTGATCGAGGCGGCCAAAGAGGCGCTCAAGCAACTTCTCGAATCGCGCCGCCGCGAAGGCGATGCGCTCAAGGCTGTGCTGCTTGACCGTGCGGACGCAATGCTCGGCATCGTCGACAGACTCACGCCGATGGTGCCGGTCCTGATCCAGCAGCATCAGGACAAGCTGACCGAGCGCCTGCGCGAGGCGTTTGGCCTGGCAGCGCCCGAAGGCACTCCGGCACTGACGCGCGACGAGCTGTCCGAGCGCATTCGCCAGGAAGCCACCGTTTATGGCATCCGCATCGACATCGCCGAAGAGCTCTCGCGCCTGCAGGCGCACCTGCGCGAAACGCGCCACATCTTGGAAAAGGGCGGCCAGATCGGCAAGCGCCTGGACTTCATGATGCAAGAGCTGAACCGGGAGGCGAACACGCTCGGCTCGAAGGCCGCCGCCAAGGAGCTGGCCGATGCATCGATGGAACTCAAGCTGCTCATCGAGCAGATGCGTGAACAGGTCCAGAACCTCGAATAACTCGAAACGATAGAACTAGAACATGCCATCCTCTCAAGCGCACTCTGCCGTCGATACGCCCATCGAGAATCACTTTCCGGGCAGCCTGTTCATGGTCGTGGCGCCCTCCGGCGCCGGTAAGTCAACGCTGGTGAATGCGCTGCTGGCACAGGATTCCTCGATCCGCCTGTCGGTCTCGGCGACCACGCGCAAGCCGCGTCCGGGCGAGCAGCACGGCCGCGAATACAACTTCATGACCGTCGAGGAGTTCAAGGCTTGCCGGGATCGCGGCGAGTTTCTCGAATGGGCCGAGGTGCATGGCAACTACTACGCCACCTCACGCGTGTGGATCGAAGAGCAGATGCGCGCCGGCACCGACGTGCTGCTCGAAATCGACTGGCAGGGCGCTCAGCAGGTGCACCAGCGTTTCTCCAACGCGGTCGAAATTTTTATCCTGCCTCCGTCGCTCACGGCGCTGGAAGAGCGTCTGAAGAAGCGCGGTCAGGACGAGCCTAACGTGATCGTGCGCCGCCTGCTGGCGGCGGGCTCCGAGATGGCGCACGCACCCGAGGCCGACTACGTGATCATCAACGAAGTGTTCGATACCGCATTGGCCGAGCTGCGCACCGTGGTGCAGGCCACGCGTCTGCGCTTCGGTGCCCAGAAGGCGCGCCACGGCGAGCTGTTCGTCGAGCTGGGTATTCATTGAGCAAGCAGCGCAATCGCGTTTTTCAGCGCGATTGCGAAAGTGTGGTAGCGCCCGCTTCCCCGCGCTGTCCGAGGGAAGTGCTGCGCTGCTGCTAAAATATCGAGATCAACAAGATTTGCCACCAGGTGGAGTTTTCATGGCGCGTATTACCGTCGAAGATTGCTTGAAACAGATTCCGAATCGCTTCGAACTGGCATTGGCCGCAACGTACCGCGCCCGTCAGTTGGTGCAGGGCCACACGCCCAAGGTCGATGCCAAGGACAAGCCGACCGTGACCGCATTGCGCGAAATCGCATCCGGCCAGGTTGGTATCGAGATGCTCAAGAAGGTTCCGTCCTGAGCTGACACGCGTTACTTGGCATTACCTGGCGTGGTACGCTGCCTCGGTCACTGATCGTTATTGCGATCTTTCGTGGATGTAAAAGCCGCGAACGCACTAGACCCCGGCATGCCTACCTCGCCCGCTTCTTCGCCCAGGACCGAACATTCCGCCACGCACGAATACAACGTGCCGTCGGTGGAATCGTCCGCGAGGTCGTCCGGTCCTGCGCTGGGCGTCTCCACGGGTCCCTCCGGGTCTTCCACCGCTTCCATCGTTTCCATGCCGTCCTCCGCTTCCGGCTCCGGCCCTGCGTCGCCTCGTACGGGCGCGCCGAACTTGCCTGATCCGCGTGGTGCCGACCTGGTCGGGGAGCGTGCAGCGCTGCCGCCAAAATCGCACAAGGGCGCAAGTGCTGATGCACCCGAGGAGACGGCCAAGTCCGAAGGCGCGGACACGCTCTTCATCGATGCGGTGCTGGAGCAAACCTATCGCCATCTGTTTGGCCCGACCTCGCAGCCGGCGGCACCGCCTCGGCAGCAAGTGGTTTCCATTTCGGGGCTGACCGAAAAGCTTTCGTATCTGAAGCCGGCCGATCTCAAGTTGGTGAAGGAAGCGTTTCACTTCTCCGACGAGGCGCACCTCGGGCAGTATCGCCAGAGCGGCGAGCCTTACATCACGCATCCCGTGGCCGTGGCAGAGATATGCGCGGGCTGGAAGCTGGATGTGCAATCGATCATGGCGGCGCTGCTGCACGACGTGATCGAAGATCAGGGCGTGACCAAGAGCGAGCTGGCCGAGAAGTTCGGCCCCAAAGTCGCCGAGCTGGTCGATGGCCTGACCAAGTTGGACAAGCTCGAATTCCAGAGCCGCGAGCAGGCGCAGGCGGAGAGCTTCCGCAAGATGCTGCTCGCGATGGCGCGCGATGTGCGCGTGATTCTCGTCAAGCTCGCCGATCGTACGCACAACATGCGCACGCTCGACCACGTGCCGCCGGAAAAGCGCCGCCGCATTGCGGGCGAGACGATGGAGATCTACGCGCCGATCGCGCACCGCCTTGGGCTCAACACGACCTATCGTGAGCTGCAGGAACTGAGCTTCCGCATCGGCTCACCGTTCCGGTACGCCACGCTTGAGAAGGCGGTGAAGGCCGCGCGCGGCAATCGACGCGAGGTTGTGAGCCGCATTCTTGAAACGGCTCAGCGTGCGCTGGCCGACGCAGGCATCCCGGCCGAGATGACTGGCCGCGAAAAAACGCTCTACAGCATCTACCGGAAGATGCACGACAAGCAGTTGTCGTTCTCGCAGGTGCTGGATGTGTATGGCTTCCGTGTGGTGGTCGACACGCAGATGCAGTGTTACATGACGATGGGTGCGCTGCACAGCCTGTACAAGCCGATGCCCGGCAAGTTCAAGGACTACATCGCCATCCCCAAGATCAACGGTTATCAATCGCTGCACACGACGCTGGTGGGCCCGTTCGGCACACCGGTCGAGTTTCAGATCCGCACGCGCGAGATGAACCAGATCGCGGAGGCCGGCGTGGCCGCGCACTGGATGTACAAGCAGCACCACGATGAGCCTGATCGGGCGCAGCAACAAGCGCATCAGTGGCTGCAATCGCTGCTCGACATTCAAAGCCAGACTGGGGATTCGCAGGAGTTTCTTGAGCACGTCAAGATCGACCTGTTCCCGGATGCGGTCTACGTGTTCACGCCCAAGGGCGAGATCCGCGCGCTGCCGCGCGGCGCCACGGCACTGGACTTCGCCTACGCGGTGCATAGTGACCTGGGCAACCAGTGTGTGGCGGTCAAGATCAACAACGAGCTGCTGCCGCTGCGCACGGAGCTGAAGAACGGCGACATCGTCGAGGTGGTGACGGCGCCGTACTCCAAGCCGAACCCGGCATGGCTCACGTTCGTACGCACGGGCAAAGCGCGTGCGGCAATCCGGCATTTCCTCAAGACGGCCAAGCTGGATGAGGCGATTCAACTGGGCGAGCGATTGCTCGAACAGGCGCTGCGTCAGATCGGCATCGACATGAAGGCCGTGTCCGCCCAGGTGTGGGAACGCATCGTGCAGTGGACGGGCAACAAGGCGCGTGAAGATGTCTTTGCGGATCTCGCGCTCGGCCGCCGGGTGGCTGCCGTGGTTGCGCGCCGTTTGGAAATCCTTTTGCAAGAAGGTGGCCACGAGGGCGACGAAGCCTTGATGGCGGCCGTGCATACCTTTGCTGGTGAAGAAGCGCCTGCCGTCACCGTCAGCGGCGACGAAGGCATGGCGATGGTGTTCTCGTCGTGCTGCCGCCCGATTCCCGGCGATCCGATCGTCGGCTATATCGGCAAGGGCGAAGGCTTGCAGATCCACGTGCAGGAATGCCGCGTGGCAAAGCGCCTGCATGGCAAGGATCCGGAGCACTGGATCGACGTCATGTGGGCGGAGCACACGACGCGTGCGTTCGACGTGTCGATCAAGGTCCTGGTGCGCAATACGAAGGGCATTCTTGCGCGCGTAGCAGCGGATTTGACCTCGGCCGACGCCAACGTGGCACACGTGTCGATGGAGCAGGAGGGCGATCAGGAAGCGACATACATGACGTTCCTGATTCAGGTGCACGACCGCGTGCACCTTGCCGATGTGATGCGCGCGCTGCGGCGCAACCCGGATGTGATTCGCATTGCGCGAGATCGCGGCGGAGATTGATGCTCCACGCACAAGCAAAAAAGGCGAGGCCAGGGGCTTCGCCTTTTTTGCTTGTAGCCGCTTGCAGCGAACCCAAGAGCGCTGGGACATTGCGCCGTATGCGAGACGGATGCGCACAAAAGAAAAGGGCTTCCATTTCTGGAAGCCCTTTTCGTTCTCGTATTAGGTTGGCGCGGCTGGCAGGATTCGAACCCACGACCCCTTGGTTCGTAGCCAAGTACTCTATCCAACTGAGCTACAGCCGCAACCGAGAAATGAGATTATACAGAGATTTTCCGTCTTGTGAACCCCCTTCTTCACTTTTTCTTCGAGTGGGGCCAACTTTCTATAATGGAGCCTTGATCCACCGTGGCTTCCATCATGAACAAGGCTTTCGTCCGGGAAGATTCCGGCGATGACGAAGACGATCTGCCCGAGGGCGCTGCGCCCTTGCCGCCGGGTTCCAAGAACTACATCACGCCAGCGGGCTGCGAGCGCCTGCGCACCGAGCTGATGCACCTGATCGACACGGAGCGGCCCGAAGTGGTCAGCATCGTGTCGTGGGCTGCGTCCAATGGTGACCGCTCTGAGAACGGCGACTACCTTTACGGCAAGAAGCGCCTGCGCGAGATCGATCGCCGCATCCGCTTTCTCACGCGCCGTATCGAGAAGGCCGAGGTGGTCGACGCCAGTTTGCAGGGCGACAACGATCAGATCTTCTTTGGTGCAACGGTCACCTACGCCAACCAGCGCGGTGACGAGACCACCGTCACCATCGTCGGCATGGACGAGGTCGATCTGGACATCGGGCACGTGAGTTGGATCTCGCCGATTGCGCGAGCGCTGATCAAAGCGCGCGAGGGCGATACGGTGCCGCTGCGTACGCCCACGGGCGTCGAGCAGATCGAGATCCTTGAAGTCAAATATCCGCCGCGCTCTGCATGAGTTGTGTCCTCACGCAGGGTGCCCCAGGCAGTAGGCGCCGAAAGCGATGACAGAGCACGCCGAGAGGCGCCGCGCCGTGAGCGACTCCTTCAGGAACAGTCGGCCGAGCAGCGCGGCAAACACCACCGACGTTTCGCGCAGGGCCGACACGGGCCCCATCGGCGCGAGCGTCACGGCCCAGATGACGATGCCGTATGCGATGAGCGAGACCACGCCGCCGCCAAACGTCTTGAGCGTAGCGGCGTCTCGCAGATCGATGTTTAACGGGCCTTTCCACACGCGATAGAGCAGCACCATCGGCAGACCGTCGAGCATGAAGAGCCAAGCCGAGTACGCATTCGCATTGCCGGCTAGCCGCGCGCCGATGCCATCGCACACCGTGTAGCACGCGATGAACACGCCCGTGGTGAGGGCCGCCAGCGTCGAGCCAAGGTCGGCCTTGCGGCCGCGCGCCAGACTCAGAATGCCGCCGCTCACCAGCACCACGCCCGCGAGCGCAATCGCGCCGGGCATTTCGCCCGCAAACAGTGCGGCGCCCACCGTTACCAGCAGCGGCGACGATCCGCGCGCAATCGGGTACACCTGCCCGAATTCACCAAACCGGTACGCGCGCGCGAGGAACACGTTGTAGCCGACGTGCAGCACCACGGACAGCGCCACATAAGGCCAAGCGGCCGGCGCCGGCAACGGCAATGCAATCGCCATCGGTATTGCGGTCACGCCAGAGGCCAGCGTCATCAGCGTAATGGCGCGCAGGCGGTCGGAGCCGCTTTTCAGCAAGGCATTCCATGAGGCGTGGAGCAGGGCGGCGCAGAGAACCAGGGCGATGACGGCGGCGGTCACGATGACGATGTGCGCGATGTGCGAAAGCGAGAATCGGGTCGATTTTTCTCACTCGATGCCGTGGCAGCGAGAGCAAGAAGACGCCAGCGTAACGCCGCAAAGTGTGATCAACAATCGATATATACTGACTCGATCTGTGCAAAAAACTCACGCGATATGCGCAAGCTGCCCCCTCTGAATGCCGTGCGCGCCTTTGAATCGGCGGCGCGCCATCTCAGTTTTACGCGCGCGGGCGAAGAACTGAGCGTCACGCATGGCGCGATCAGCCGTCATATCCAGGCGCTGGAGGCGTGGCTGGGTGTGTCGTTGTTTCGTCGGCTGAATCGGCGTGTGGAACTGACCGATGCGGGCCAACGCTACCTTGGCGAGATTGGCGTAGCGCTTGACCGCATCAGCATGGCCAGCCAGGCGCTGCGCGACCGCGATGCCGTGCGCATTCTCCGTGTGAACAGCATCCCGACGTTCACGATGCGCTGGCTGATCCCGCGGCTTTCCACGTTTCAGATGCGCTTCCCGCGCGTGGAGGTGCGGCTGACCACCTCCATCGAAGAGATCGAAGACTTGCCTGATCATTTCGACGTGATCATCCGTGGCGGGCCGGAGATTCATGCGGGTTTTCAATCCGGGCGCTTTCTGGACGAGAGCCGCTTTCCGGTGTGCAGCCCGGTGTTGCTGGAGCGCTTGCCGCTATCGACGCCGTCCGACTTGCGGCATCACACGCTGCTGCATTCGGACACGCTGCCTTCGGTGTGGCCCAGCTGGCTGGTGCTGGCAGGCGTGCCGAACCTGCGGCCAGCGCATGCGCTCACGTTCGAGCATTTCTATCTGTCGATTCAAGCCGCCATCGATGGGTTGGGTGTCGCGATGGGACCATCGGCGCTCATCGCGGAGGATTTGGAGGAGGGGCGTCTTGTGGCGCCGTTTCCCGATCTCGCGCTGGTCGCGCGCAGCTACTACTGGTACAGCCCTGCCCGCAATCTCGGTGACGAGGTGGTGCAGGCCTTTTGCGCGTGGCTGGGGGAGGAACGACCGCAACGTCACGCAAACGTGAATACATTTCCGGTCTCCGGTAACGGAGGTAACGCCGCGTAACACCCTAGAGGCGGGGGCGAAACGCGATGCTACGATGCACTCACGCTCGATTGCTTTGAAAAGGAGGTCCCCACATGAAGAAGAACGCATGGATTCTCGCTGCATGCTTGGCGGCTGCCGGTGTCGCTGGTTCGATCGCCTTGCCGGCGCAGGCCCAGGTGTCGATCGGCGTGCAGATCGGCCCGACCTACGCGCCCCCGCCGCCCCAGTATGAGCCCGTGCCAGTCTTGCAGCCGGGCTACGTATGGGTACCGGGTTACTGGCAATGGCGCGACGGCCGCTATGTCTGGCGTCGCGGCTATCGTGAACATGGACGGCCGGGTTACCACTGGCGCGAGCCGCGCTGGGAGCAGGGGCCGCACGGCTGGCAAATGCGTGACGGCGGCTGGGACCGAGGCGACGACGGCCGCTGGCATGGCCGTGGCCGGGATCGCGACGACCGCTACCACTGCCCCCCGGGCCACGCGCGCAAGGGCGAATGCTGACGATGCAACGACAGGCCGGTCATGTACCGGCCTGTTTTTTTGCAGGCAAGTCTGTCGATGTCGCAACCGCCAAGTGAGAAGTTGCGGCGTCTTCCGGGAGGCAACATGACAATGGAATCGAATTGGCGCACCGAGCTGTACAAGGACTTCGACGTCTACGTACTGGCCATTCCGCGTGCCGAGCGCAAATCGGACAAGGGCGGGCAGGGGCCCACGCAGTGGGATTTTGTCGTGCGCATCTGCGAGTCGGGTGCAGACCCGACGGCGGTCGAAACCCTCGTCGCCCACTCGCACGACGAGCGCCCGCTGCCCACACGTGAGGCCGCCGAAGAGGCCGGGCTCGCGCGGGGCTATGGCTTGATCGATGAATTGCTGGGGCGTAGCCCCGTCCAGCAGTCGATTGATCTCTGAGGCGCGCTTACGCCGCCAGCGCTGTGTCGCGAACGTGCTGGCGTGCGAATTGCCACCACAGCCACGTCGAGTCGGGCCCCGGCGCGTGGAAGGCATAGCGCGGGTCGCCGCCACTCCAGGCGTGGCCCGTGGTGGTGAGTTGGCACAGGCTGACGATGCATTCGCCGTCGCGCATGTCGTTGCGCAGGACATAGCCCTCGCCGCGCGTCGTTTGACGTGAGACGTTGCCCCCATCGCCCAGATGATTCAGCGCGCGGAACTGCGCGGCCAACTGCGCCTGGTTGGCGGAGTTGACGGCCTCGTCGCGCAGGCCGTGCAACAGCATCGTCGGCATGCCGGGGTAGGTGGCCACGTTCACCACGCTTGAGAGCGCCTCGACAGCGTCGACGCGGGCTCCGCGGCGCATCAGGTTCAGTGCAGACGCCGGCGAACGCGCCACGCCCAACGCCGGGCCCGAATGCAGCGCCAACGCGGCGAACAGCTTCGGATGACGCAATGCGATCAGGCCGGCCAATCCCGCGCCGGCTGACAAGCCTGCCAGATACACGCGCGAAGGGTCGGCGCCAGTTTGTTCGAGGGTTTGCTCGATCAGTTGGGCAATGCCGTCCGCCTCGCGCGCGCCGGCGTGCTCGGGGTCATACCAGTGCCAGCAGCATTGCGGATGCGCGCGGCGCGGCTGCTCCGGATACAGCACGATAAAGCCCTCGCGGTCTGCCAGTGCGTTCATGCGCGTGCCATGCGCGAGCACTTCTGCCGATTGCTTGCAGCCATGCAGCATCACCATCAATGCGGGGGGCTTGCTGCCGCGTGTGGGCGGTGTGTAGAGCCAGTATTCCGGCCGGCGCGCCACCACGACGGGCGACTCGGGTTCGTAGATGAATTGTTCGCGAACGAAGGTGCCCTGGGTGGGTGTGGGGCGTACGCGGCGCGGGCTGTCGCGGCGGGTGGTTGGCTTGAGCGGCTTGACCGGTTTGGGCGGCCATGACTGGCGGCCAAAGCCCGGTGTGGTCAGGGCGTCGACCAGCCGGGTGATGGATTTCATCCAATTACGGTGCATGGCGGCGGCAAAGTGGCTCGGGAGGACGATGGTGCCCGTGCTCTCCGAGAGGTCGCAAGGGGTTTCGATGTTGATAAGACAGTGTGCCAGCGATTTTGTTGCAACGCAGCATTCAAAGTGGGCAAAGCGCCTCATGGTCGCCCAAGCGGGCGGCAAAGTTTGCAATTGCGCGCGCGACTGTCATGGAGACACCGTGGGTGAGCGGCTACACTGCCGCGACGGGCAAGCCCCATGGGGGCACGCCTTTCTGCTTTCCCGTTCCCCGTTGTGTACTTATGGAGGTCGTTATGGGTTTTTTTGACTTCATCAAAGAGGCTGGCGAGAAGCTGTTCCACGGCAGCGCTGCAGCTGCGCCAGCCGATGCGTCGGCGGATGCCGATGCCGCCAAGGCGGCCGACGATGCCAAGGGCCAAGCCATCCAGGACTACATCGCACAGCAGGGCCTGAGCGCCACGGCGCTGTCAGTGCAGGTGGAAGGCGATGCTGCCAAGGTGTTCGGCGTAGCGCCCGACCAGGCCACGCGCGAAAAGATCATCCTGTGCTGTGGCAACGTCGAGGGCATCAAGTCGGTGGACGACCAGATGTCGGTCAACACCGAGTCGGAAGAGTCTCAATGGCACACGGTGGAGCGCGGCGACACGCTCTCGGCCATCGCCAAGAAGTTCTACGGCGATGCCAACAAGTACCCGGCCATCTTCGAAGCCAACAAGCCGATGCTGTCGAATCCGGACAAGATCTATCCCGGGCAGAAGCTGCGCATTCCGGCCGCGTGATCTGTCTGGCGGTTGCATCAAGACAAAGGGCCTTCGGGCCCTTTTCTTTTGCTCACGCATGACGGTTGAGTGAGACACCTGTCGCATTCATTGCGACGTCTGTCTCGTTCGGCCGCGCTTTTCCGAGACGTCTTCAGGTGCCCGGCCATCTCCGGTTGCATCGTCGCAAATCCTTGTGCTGAAAGGCTTTGCGGGTAGTTCCCACGCACGCATCCTGTTTGCGCATGCACCTGGCACCCCTCTTGCAATTCCCGGTTAGCCGGCCCCGCAGCCGGACACCGATACGAGAGCAAGAGGAGACTTTGCATGGACCCGACACCGCAACATCTTCTGTGGATGTACGAGAAGATGATCGAGATTCGCCAGTATGAAGAGGCCATGGCGAAGGTCTATCTGGAAGGCAAGCTGCCGCCGAAAATCCAGAAGGGACTGGCCTTTGATATTGGCGCAGGCCCTGTGCCTGGCGAGATGCACCTGTCGGCGGGGCAGGAGCCGGTAGCGGTGGGTGTGTGTGTGCATCTGCGGCCCGAAGACACCGTGGTCGGCCCGCACCGCGCCCACCATTTCGCCATCTCCAAGGGCGTGCCCCTGGATGAAATGACCGCCGAAATCTTCGGCAAGGCAACCGGTCTTGGCCGCGGCAAGGGCGGCCACATGCACCTGTTTCACCCGGAGACCAAGTTCTCGTGCAGCGGCATCGTTGGCGCGAGCATGCCGCAGGCCTGCGGCGCTGCGCTGGCCGCGCGCAAGCTGAACAAGGACTGGGTGGCCATCGCGGTGTTTGGCGAGGGCGCGGCCAACCAGGGCGCGTTTCATGAATCGCTGAATCTGGCCGCGCTTTGGAAGCTGCCCGTCGTCTTCATCTGCGAAGACAATAAGTACGGCATTTCTGTCGAGAAAGCCGATTCGACGTCCGTGCCTTCCAACGATGTACGAGCTGCCGGCTACGGCATGCCTGGCGTGCTGGTGGACCGCAACGACGCGGTGGCCGTGTATCACGCAGCCGGCGAGGCGATCGCCCGCGCGCGCCGCGGCGAGGGGCCGACGCTCATCGAGGTCAAGACCGACCGCTACCTCGGGCACTTCCAGGGCGATCCGGAAACCTACCGCCCGAAGGACGAAGCGAAGCATCTGCGCGAGTCCGATCCCATCAACCTGCTCGGAAACAGTCTGCGGGCTTCGGGGCTGCTCGACGGCGACGCAGACACCGCGCTGCGGGCCGCCATCTCGGCACGCATTGACGCGGCCTACGACTTCGGCCGCAACAGCCCGTACCCGGAACCCGGCGAAGCGCTGGATCACGTTTTCGTTCACTAAGCAGCCCCTGCGGCCATCACAGGAGACTCACCATGCAAGCCTCACAAGGCGCGGCGCAGGGCGCGCGCACCCTCACCATGGCGCAGGCCATTTCCGAAGCCATCGGCCAGGAAATGGAACGCGACCCGCGTGTCTTCGTCATGGGCGAAGACATCGGCAAGTACGGCGGTATTTTCAGCGCCACCACCGGGCTGCTCGACCGCTTCGGGCCGGATCGCATCATGGACACGCCGATCTCAGAGACGGCGTTTATCGGCGCTGCGCTCGGCGCGGCGGCAGAAGGGTTGCGCCCCATTGCAGAACTGATGTTCGTGGATTTCTTCGGTGTGTGCTTCGACCAGATCTACAACCACCTGGCGAAGAACACCTACATGTCCGGCGGCCGTGTCGCGCTGCCCGCGGTCATCACGACCGGCATCGGCGGGGGCTACAACGATGCGGCCCAGCACTCGCAATGCCTGTACGCCAGCTTTGCCCACATGCCGGGCATGAAGGTGGTCGTGCCGTCCAACGCTTATGACGCCAAGGGCTTGATGATCCAGGCCATCCGCGACGACAACCCGGTCATCTTCTGCTACCACAAGGGCATCATGGGCCTGTCGTGGATGTCCTATTTCGAGGGCAGCACGAACGCGGTCCCAGAAGAGGCCTACACGATTCCCTTCGGGCAGGCCCGCGTGGCACGCGAAGGCCGCGACGTGACCATCGTCACGCTCTCGCAGATGGTGCAGAAGTCGCTGCTGGCAGCCGAGCAACTGGCGGCCGAGGGCATCGATGTCGAAGTGATCGACCTGCGCACCATCGTGCCGCTCGACCGCCAGGCCGTGCTGCGCTCGGTGGCCAAGACCGGGCGTCTCCTGGTGGCCGACGAGGATTACCTGAGTTTCGGCCTGTCGGGCGAGATTGCCGCCATCGTCGCGGAGAACCTCGACACCGTGGCATTGCGCGCGCCCGTGCGGCGGCTGGCGGTGCCCGACGTGCCCATCCCGTACTCGCGACCGCTCGAGCAGTTCGTCATTCCACAGGTCGACAGCATCGTCGCCCAGGTGCGTGCGCTGGTGCAGCACCAACCCGTTTCCTATTCACTCAAGCGAGAAGCAGCATGATCGACATCGTGATGTCCGACGCCGTCTGGCAGGACGTTGAAGACGGCACCGAGGCCCTGTTGCAGGATTGGCTGGTCAAGCCCGGCGATGTGGTGAGCGCGGGCCAGGCACTGGCGGTGGTCGAGCTAGTCAAGACCACGCACGAGGTGGCAGCGCCTGCAGATGGCGTTGTTGCTGCGCTGGAGGTGGCTGCCCAGGACACCTTCGGGCGCGGCGCTGTGCTCGCGCGGCTGGAGCCGAAAGCATGAGTCAGGCCCTGGCTTTCGTGCCGGATGCCGGCGAGCGTCGTGTCGTGCCGCTTTCCGGCATGCGCGGTGCCATCGCCCGCACCATGAGCGCCGCCTGGCAGGTGCCACGCGTGGCGCAGTCGATCGAGGTGGAGGCGACACGGCTGGAGGCCGCCGTGCAGGCTCTGCAGGATCAGCTCGGGCCGCAGTGCAAGGTCACGCTGACGGCCTTCGTGCTGCGTGCGTTGGCATTGACACTGCGCGAGCATCCGCGCCTGAACGCACGCCTCCAGGAGAAAGAGATCGAGCTGATGCCCGAGGTCAACATCGGCCTGGCTGTCAGCCTGGGCGAAGGGCTGATGGTGCCGGTGCTGCGCAATGTCGATACGCAGTCAGTGGCCGACATTGCCGCCGAAAGTCGCCGCCTGGCGGCGGGCGCCCGCGCCGGCACGTTGTCGGCCGGCAGCTATCAGCACGGCACCTTCACCGTGACGAACCTCGGCATGACGGGCATCGACAGCTTCACGCCCATCATCAACGTGCCGCAGGTGGCCATCCTCGGTGTGACGCGTGTTGCCAAGCGGGCGGTGGTCAAGGACGACAGCATCGTGATCGCGCCAATGATGGGCCTGCATCTGATCTTTGATCACCGCGCGGTGGATGGCTACCCGGCCGCACGCTTCCTGACCGATCTGAAGACGCGGCTGGAAAGCCTCGAAGGCCTGTGATGCTCGCGCCTGACTTTCTCTCCGACGGAATCCACTGCGCAGAAGAGCAGGACTGGAACCGCGCGCAACTTGCGCAGCCGGTCCAGCGGCCTGCGGTGCGGCTGTGGACGTATGCGGGGCCCGGTGTTGTCCTGGGCCGCGCGCAGGCGGCCTTGCATCCGGGCATGGCAGGCGGTGCCACGCCAGTAGTTGTGAGGGACGCGGGGGGTGGCGCGGTGCTGGCCGGGCCCTGGATGTTGTCGGCGTCGATCGTGCTGCCCGCCGATCATCCGCTGGTGGCGGGCACCGGCACGGTGTCGAGCTACCGATGGCTGGGCGTGCTGCACGCAGGGCTGCTGCGAGATCTCGGCATTCCCGCTTACGCGGTGCCGCCCGAGGAACTGCAGATGACGCCGCCGGCCCGATCGCTCAGGTGGGCCTGCTTCGGTTCGCTGTCGCCATGGGAGGTGGTGGTCGGGCAACGCAAGATCGTCGGTCTCGCGCAGGTACGCCGGCGCACGGGCGTGTTGCTGACGTGCGGCACGCTCATCTCGTCGCCCGACTGGCCGCTGCTGTGCGCTGCATTGGGGGCGAACCCGGCGGATGCCCAGCGCCTGCAGGCCTGCACGACGTCCTGTACCGAGCAGCTGGGTGCGCCGCTGCTGGCGACGGTGCTGGCCGAAGGTCTGCACCACATGCTCGTCGATGTGCTTGGCGAGCATGAGCCCACGAGTGAATCCCGTCATTCCCGCCGCGTGCCGCATTCGGCGCAGGTAACTCGGTCCGCCACAGCAGGCCCGTGAGCTGGCGGTCAACGTTGTGCATTTCAACAAGATAAGGCGCGCGCTGTGCACGCCCGATAACGGAGGCAACCAACATGAAACCCACGCCAGCCGCTGGCGCTGCCATGCGTGTTTTGGACAAGCAACCCAAGGTGTCGCGACGCGGCTTTCTGCGCGGTGGCGGCTTGGCCGCCATCAGCGTCACGGTCGTCCCCGCGGCCATGGCGGTCACCAAGGATGTGGTGGTCGAGCAGAGCTTTCCTCGTCTGGGCACCGTCACCGGCAAGACGCTGGTGCGCATGGCGCGCGACATCTATCCGCACGACAAGCTGGCCGAGAAGTTCTACGTGGAGGCAGTCGCGCCCTATGACGCGGCCGCAGGCAAGGACCCCGCAGTGAAGGCGCTGCTGATCGATGGGGTGCGCGACCTGGACCAACGCGCCAAGCAACGTTATGGCGTGCCCTATGCCCAGGTGAAGACCGAGAACGAACGCGTGGTGCTGCTCAAGGACATCGAGTCCACGCCTTTCTTCAAGAAAGTCCAGGGCGATCTGGTGACCGGCCTCTACAACAACAAGAAGCTCTGGCCCCTGTTCGGCTACGAGGGCTCGTCGTGGCAGAAGGGCGGCTACCTGCACCGCGGCTTTGACGACATCGACTGGCTCTAAGCCTCGGCACATAAAAAAACGGAGACAACCATCATGACGGATCAGGCGAAGTTTTCACTCGACGACGACAGCGTCGTCGTGATCGTCGGCTCGGGCGCGGGCGGCGGCACGCTGGCCAACGAGCTGGCGCAGCGCGGTGTCAAATGCGTGGTGTTGGAAGCGGGGAAGCACTACACGCAGGCCGATTTCGAGAACGACGAATGGGCCATGTTCAACAAGATTTCGTGGCTGGACAAACGCATCTCGGCGGGCGGTTGGCACCACACCAAGACGTATCCGAACCTGCCTGCGTGGATCGTGAAGGGCGTGGGCGGCTCTACGGTGCACTGGTCGGGCGTGGCATTGCGCTTTCAGGAGCACGACTTCCACACCAAAACTACATACGGCGCCATCGACGGGGCCAATGTGCTGGATTGGCCCATCACGCTGTCCGAGCTTGAGCCGTACTACGAACTGGCCGAGAAGAAGATGGGCGTGTGCGGCACCAAGGCCAGCGGCTTGCCCCCCATGCCGCCCAACAATCACTACAAGGTGATCGAGGCGGGGGCAAAGAAGGTCGGCTACAAGCACATCGTGCGGCCGGCGGCGTCGAACTCCGAACCGTACGACGGTCGCCCGGGCTGCATGCAGATCGGCTTCTGCATGCAGGGCTGCAAGATCGGCGCGAAATGGTCGACGCTCTACACCGAAGTGCCGCGTGCCCAGGCCACGGGCAATGTCGAACTGCGGCCCGAGTCGATGGTGCTTCAGATCCAGCATGACAAGCAGGGTCGCGCCAATGGTGTGCTCTATGTCGACAGCAAGGGCCGCAAGCAACTGCAAAAGGCACGGGTGGTCTGCGTGGCAGGCAACTCCATCGAGTCGCCGCGGCTGCTGCTGAACTCGGCGTCGAGCATGTTCCCCAACGGGCTCGCAAACTCTTCAGGGCAGGTGGGCAAGAACTACATGAACCACGCGACGGCAGCGGCGGTGTCGATCCACAAGAAGCCGGTCTACATGTATCGCGGCTTCGACATTGCGGCGGTGGTGGCCGATGAGGTGCCGCTCAATACCAAGCGCGGATTTGTCGGCGGCTATTATCTCGAAGGCCTGGCCATTCATCTGCCGTACACGGCCGCATTCATGAAGCCGGGCGGCTGGGGGCGCGACTTCACATCGGCCATGGAGATGTACGACCACATGAGCTGCGTGTGGGTCTGCGGTGAAGACATGGCCCGCGAGCAGAACACCATCACGCTGCACCCCACGGAGAAAGACCAGTACGGTCTGCCCATTCCGATCGTCACGAAGACCTATCACGAGAACGACGAAAAAATTACCGCGCATGGTCTGGTGCAGTGGCGCAAGGTGTCGGAGGCGGTGGGTGCGACGCGCGTGATCGACATGCCTGCCTATCCGGCCAGCCACAACATGGGCACCAACCGCATGAGCGCGAAGGCCAGCGATGGCGTGGTCAACCGTTGGGGCCAGGCACACGATGTAAAGAATCTGTTCATTTCCGATGGCAGCCAGTTCACGTCGAGTTCAGCGGCCAACCCCACGCTCACCATCGTGGCCCTGGCGATCCGGCAGGCCGAATACATTGCCGGGGCATTGAACCGGAGGGAGATCTAAGCCAGTCTGCCCGGTTGCCTGTGCAGCGCTGCTACGTTGCGGCAACCGGGTAAATCGATTAGCGTAGAACCGCATCCGCCCTCGCCCCAAAGGCCGGCAAAAGACCGGCGGCGCGGGCATCGCACCCTTCAAATGCGGCGGCTAAGGAGACAGTCGTGCAGCAAAAAGCACACCGCGCACATATCGAGCGGCTGCTCGCCTTCTCGCAGCAGCCGGGCGAGGCGCAGGGCGTCATCGAGCGCTCATGGCGGCGCTGCCTGGACGACTACGGTCGCGACCCGAGCCGCCCCACACCCGCCTACATCGTCGAGGCACAGCGCCTGCGCGAACACAAGGACCAGATCGAGGACTTCCTGAGCGTCGCGCGTACCGGCATGGAGCAGCTCTACAAGCGCGTCTCCGGCCTCGACTACGTGCTGCTGCTGACCGATGCCTACGGTGTCACGGTCGACTTCATCGGTAACGACAACCTCGACCGCGAACTCAAGCGTTCAGGCCTGTACCTGGGGGCGGATTGGAGTGAGTCGCGCGCCGGCACCTGTGCGGTCGGCACCTGCATCGTCGAGCAGGCCCCGGTAACGTGCCATCAGACCGATCATTTCGACGCATGCCACATCACGCTCACCTGCAACAGCGCGCCGCTGTTTGACCCGACGGGCAACTTCCTGGGCGTGCTCGATGTGTCTGCGCTGAGTGCGCCGGCGCCGCGCGAAGGGCAACACCTCGCGCTGCAGATGACCGCCATGTACGCGCAGAAGATCGAAGACGCGAACTTCCTGCGCTACTTTCGCGACCAGTGGATCCTGCGGCTTGGGTCAACGTGGTCGCTGGTGGATGTGGACAGCGAAATCATGGTCGCCTTCGATGCCAACGGTGTGATTCGCGGCATCAACAGCGGCGGGCGGCGCAAGCTGCGGCTCGAGAGCGATCCGCACGCCGATGTGCGTGGCCACCTGCTGACCGAAGTGTTTCGCGAAAACATGAGCGAGCTGTGGCGCATCGCCCGGGCTGGCACGTCATCCGAGCGCACGGCGATTCGGATGTTCGATCACGGGCTGTATTACGCGACGGGGATCCCGCCGCGCGGCGCGCCCGGCAAGCCGTCTATGCCGTCCGCAGCGGCGGCTCAGTCGGTGTTGCCGAGCCCCGAGGCCAGTGCTGCGCTGGAGGCGCTGGGCGCCGACGACCCCCAGATGCAGCGGCTGATCCTGCAGGCCAAGCGCCTGGCCAACAAGCCGCTCAACATTCTGGTACAAGGCGAGACCGGCACCGGCAAGGAAGTCCTGGCCAAGGCGCTGCACACGGCGAGCGAGCGTCGCGCCAAGGCGTTTGTCGCGGTCAATTGCGCCGCCATTCCCGAATCGCTGATCGAGAGCGAACTGTTCGGCTACACGCCCGGCACCTTCACCGGCGCACGCAGCAAGGGCATGCGTGGCCTGATCGCCCAGTCAGACGGCGGTACGCTGTTCCTCGACGAAATTGGCGACATGCCGCTGCATCTGCAGAGCCGGCTGCTGCGCGTGCTGTCCGAGCGCGAGGTGATGCCGCTAGGCTCGGAAAAGCCGATTCCGGTCGACCTGCGCGTGATTGCCGCCTCCCATCGTGATCTGCGCCAACTGATTGCCGAGCAGCGCTTCCGTGAAGATCTCTACTACCGGCTATGCGGCGCAACGCTGCACCTGCCGACGCTGCGCGAGCGCTGCGACAAGGACTACCTGATCGCCCGTATCGTCGAAGAAGAAGCGCGCCAGCTGGACATGCACGCGCAACTCGCGCCGGCCGCGCTGGCGGTGCTGCGCAGCTACCCGTGGCAGGGCAACGTCCGGCAGTTGCGCAATGTGCTGCGCTTTGCGCTGGCCATGAGCGACGACGGCCTGATCGATGTCGACGCATTGCCGCCGGAGGTGCTCGAAAGCACGACGGACGCGACGGCTGCCGCAGCTCCAGTCGCGGCCGATGCCGCACCGGACAACGAGCGGGAAATCCTGCTGGCGGCACTGCGCCGGAACAAATGGCGCATCACCCACGTTGCGCACGAGCTTGGCATCGCGCGCGCGACGGTTTATCGGCAGATGGAACGGTTCGGGATTGTTGCGCCGAATCAGCAATAGGCTGGGCGCGCTAGGAGGGGGAAGGGCGCCAGTTAGTTGCCTTGGGTGGGGACGAATTGG
The DNA here is from genome assembly GCF_052950655.1 of Ralstonia sp. VS2407. NCBI lineage: Bacteria > Pseudomonadati > Pseudomonadota > Betaproteobacteria > Burkholderiales > Burkholderiaceae > Ralstonia > Ralstonia sp. VS2407. Next base: position 118,813 of record NZ_JBRFVG010000004.1, on the reverse strand, counting down.
ATTACTTGCGGGGGAGATGCCGGGGGACACCCTCGGCGAGGCAGAAATGCAAAAAGGGTTACAGGCAGAACCTGTAACCCTTTTTTTTTATTCTGGTGCCGCTGACCGGAATCGAACTGGTGACCTTCGCATTACGAATGCGCTGCTCTACCGACTGAGCTACAGCGGCGTCGGAAACAGAGATTCTAACAGAACTTTTTGTCGCTCCGCAAGAACCGCTGGAACAACAGTCTCACATGGCGGCGTTACGCCGTTTTCTTGGCTTCGAGGTGATATTGCGTGACGCGATCCACCTCGTTCTTTGACCCCAGGACCACCGCCACGCGTTGGTGCAGCTGTTCGGGCTGGATGTCCAGAATGCGTTGCTCGCCATTGGTGGCCGCGCCGCCGGCCTGTTCCACCAGGAAGGCCATCGGGTTGGCTTCGTACATCAGGCGCAGCTTGCCGGCCTTGCCCGGTTCGCGCTTGTCCCAGGGGTACATGAAGATGCCGCCGCGCGTGAGGATGCGATGCACGTCCGCCACCATCGAAGCGATCCAGCGCATGTTGAAATCCTTGCCGCGCGGGCCTTCGGAGCCGGCCAGGCATTCGTCGATGTAGCGGCGCACGGGCGGGGCCCAGTGGCGCATGTTCGACATGTTGATGGCGAATTCCTTTGTATCGACCGGAATCTTCACGTCGCGGTGGGTCAGCACGAAGCTGCCGACTTCGCGGTCGAGCGTGAACATGTGCACGCCGTTGCCGACGGTCAGCACCAGCGTGGTCTGCGGGCCGTACACGGCATAGCCGGCGGCGACCTGCTTGACGCCGGGTTGCATGAAATCGGCTTCGGTCACGGCCTCGCCGGCCTTGGGCATGTGCAGCACCGAGAAGATCGTGCCGATCGACACGTTCACGTCGATGTTGGACGAGCCGTCGAGCGGATCGAACAGCAGCAGGTATTCGCCCTTCGGATAGCGGTGCGGAATCTCGTAGAACGATTCCATCTCTTCCGAGGCCATGGCGGCCAGGTTGCCGCCGTATTCGTTGGCTTCGAGCAGGACTTCGTTGGCGATCACGTCCAGCTTCTGCTGGGTTTCGCCTTGCACGTTGCCGGTGCCAGCCGAGCCGAGCACGCCGGCAAGGGCCCCCTTGTTGACGCTGTGCGAGATCGCCTTGCAGGCGCGCGCCACGACTTCGAGCAGCAGACGAAGCTCGGCCGGGATGGTGTTGTGCTCGCGCTGCTCTTCTATCAGGTAGCGGGTGAGGTTGATGCGCTTCATGGGTTCTCCTGAGACGGGCGCGATTTTACGATACAAGCGGTGACATTCAGGCCAGCGCCTTGCCGACGATCTCGCGCACGTCGCGCGAGAGGCTCGGATGCGCCGCCACGCGCTTGAGCGCGTCCTGCATGGCGTCGCGCAGCGTGGGCACGTATTTGCGCCAGCGGTCCAGCGCGCGTGCCAGGCGGGCAGAGACCTGGGGGTTGATGGCGTCGAGCGCAAGCACCTGCTCGGCCCAGTAGGCATAGCCCGAGCCATCGGCGGCATGGAACTGCGCGGGGTTGCCCGAGCAGAAGCTGAAGATCAGGGAGCGCGCGCGGTTCGGGTTGCGCAGCGTGAAGGCCGGATGGGCCATCAGCGCGCGCACGGTCGCCAGCGTCGGCTTGCCGGCAGCGCCCGGCTGCATGGCCTGCAGCGAGAACCACTTGTCGATGACGAGTGCGTCGTCGGCAAAGCGCGTGTAGAAATCAGCCAGCGCCGCTTCGCGGCCCGGGGCATAGCTGGTGACCATTGCGGAGAGGGCGCCCATGCGGTCGGTCATGTTGGTGGCGCCGGCATATTGCTGTTCGGCCAGGGCCAGCGCCTCGGCGGCTTCGGTTTCCACGAGATAGCCGAGGGCAATGTTCTTGAGTGCGCGCTTGCCTGCAGACACCGCATCGGGCGAGTAGGCGCCTTCGGTCTGGTTGGCCTGATAGGCGTGCAGCAACTCTGCGTTGAGCTTTTCTGCCAGCGTGCGGCGCAGCGTGCGGCGTGCGGTGTGGATGGCAGCCGGATCAGCCACGTCCATGCGCTCGGCCAGATAGCCTTCGGCCGGCAGGATCAGCATCTGCTCGCGGAAGGCCGGATCAAGCGAGGCGTCGGCGACGACGGCACGCAGGGCTTCGACCAGCGCCGGATCCACCACCGGCGCGCGGCCGTGCTGGATGTCCGTCACCATGCGCAGCAGCGTGTCGGTGGCCAGGCGCTGGCCGGCTTCCCAGCGGTTGAACGGGTCGGAATCGTGCGCGAGCTGGAACGTGAGCTGCTCGGTCGTATAGCCGTATTCAACGATCACCGGCGCCGAGAAATTGCGCAGCAGCGAGGGCAGCGGCGCTTCGGCCACATCTTCGAAGACGAAGGTCTGCTTGGTTTCCGTAAAGTCCAGCACGCGCGTGGTCACGGGCGAGGCCGATGCGGTTTCGCCACGCAAACGCAGCGGCAAGTCGCGGCCGTTCTTGTCGATCAGGCCGATCGCAAACGGAATGTGGAATGGTTGCTTCTGGATGCCGCTGTTCACTTCGATGCCGACCGGCTCACAGCGCTGGCGCAGCGTGAGCGTGTAGGTGTGCGTGGCCGCATCGTGGTGACCGTCAACGGCCACGACCGGCGTGCCGGCCTGGCTGTACCAGCGGCCGAATTGCGTGAGGTCGCGGCCGTTGGCATCGGCCATGGCAGCGCGGAAGTCGTCGCAGGTGACGGCCTGGCCATCGTGGCGCTGGAAGTACAGGTCCATGCCCTTGCGGAAGCCGTCGCGGCCGAGCAGCGTCTGGTACATGCGCACGACTTCCGCGCCTTTTTCGTACACCGTGACGGTGTAGAAGTTGTTGATTTCTTCGTAGCTGTCGGGCCGCACCGGGTGGGCCATCGGGCCGGCATCTTCCGGAAACTGCGCCTGGCGCAGCACGCGCACGTCTTCGATGCGCTTGACGGCGCGGGCGCTGGCCGCGGCGGCTTCGTTGCCGGCGGCTGCGGCCATGTCCGCGGAAAACTCCTGATCGCGGAACACCGTCAAGCCTTCCTTCAGGCTCAACTGGAACCAGTCGCGGCAGGTGACGCGGTTGCCCGTCCAGTTGTGGAAATATTCGTGGCCGACCACCGATTCGATGTTGGCGAAGTCCACATCGGTGGCCGTCTCCGCATTGGCCAGCACGTACTTCGTGTTGAAGATGTTCAGGCCCTTGTTCTCCATCGCGCCCATGTTGAAGTCGCCCACGGCGACGATCATGAAGCGGTCGAGATCCAGCTCCAGGCCGAAGCGGCGTTCGTCCCAATGGATCGAATGGATGAGCGAATCCATCGCGTGGCGGGTCTTGCCGAGGTCATGCGGCTCGACCCAGACCTGCAGCAGTTTCTCCTTGCCCGAGGCGGATTGAATGCGCTCTTCGATGCACTCCAGCTTGCCCGCCACCAGCGCGAACAGATAAGACGGCTTCTTGAAGGGGTCGTGCCACACGGCTTCGTGGCGGCCGTCCGGCAGGTCGCGCTCCGACATGAGATTGCCGTTGGACAGCAGCACCGGGTAGTCCGCCTTCGATGCGCGCAGCGTGACGGTGTAGACCGTCATCACGTCCGGGCGGTCGAGGAAGTAGGTGATCTTGCGAAAGCCCTCGGCCTCGCACTGCGTGAAGAAGTTGCCGTTGGAAACGTACAGGCCCATCAGCGACGAATTGGCTGCGGGATTGCAGTAGGTGGTGAGTTCCAACGTGAAGCTGGTGCCAACATCGGCCGGCACGGCGTCGATGGTGAGGGTGTCGCCCGAGGCTTGCAGGCCGGAAAGCGCTTTGCTGTCGACGGTTGCGGCGGCCAGTTCCAGCCCCTCACCCACCAGCACGAGCGGCCTGCCGGCGTCCGTGCGCGTCATGCGCATGCGGTTGACGACACGGGTGCGCTCGGGCACGAGATCGATCTCCAGGGCCACTTCGTCAATGCGGAAAGCGGGCGCGGTGTAGTCCTTGCGGTAAATCGTGACGGCGGTATCGGTGCGCAACATCGGTAACATCCTTATCTGCGTTGTCTGCGGTCGCAAAAGGCCATTGTACTCAGGCCCTTGGCGGGAATCTTCCGCGCGGGGCGTCACTCTGAGTAACAGAGCGCGCGCAGCCCGCTTCCGGGGCCCGCGACCATCTGTCTGATTGAGAGTAGAGGGATCTTCTATGTGGAAATGGATCAAGACATCGGGCGTCTGGCCGATGGCTGGCGCCCTGATGGCGGCCAGCCTGCTGGCGGGCTGCGCGAGCACGGTCACCAGCCAGGTGACGGCGTTCCGGCAACCCGGCTGGACCGACAACCCGCCGCGCACCTATGCCTTCGAGCACACTGCGGCGCAGCAAAATGATCTCGAACGTCAGACCTACGAGACCTGGACATCGGACCAACTGGCCGCCCACGGCTTTTCCAGCGTGCCCCGTGCCAGCGCACGCTATTTGGTCCGCCTGGACTACTCGACCGCCACGCGCCTCGTACAGGTGCGGCAGCCGGTGTATCCCGATCCGTACTGGGGGCCCGGGCCATGGGGGCCATGGCGCAGCCCTTGGGGACCCTGGGGCCCGTGGGGGCCGCAATACGTCGATACCACCGTTCAAGTGCCGTTCTATGCCTATCACGTGGAAATTGACGAAGCAGCCACCGGCAAGCGCGTTTATCAGGTGACGGCGCAAACGCAGGGTGGGGATGGATCGCTGACGGCGGTGATGCCGTATCTGGTACGCAGCGCCTTTGCCAATTTCCCGGCGCCGAACGCGCAGCCCATCGTCGTAGAGCTGCCGGTTGATCCATCGGTGAAACCGGCAGCGAAACCGGCATCCGGGCCGGCACCCAAGTAGGCGCCAGGGTGGGTTTTGGCCGGCTGTCTACGTTAGAATGCGTGACCTAATCTGTAGGCCGCCAGCCGTACCTCGCTTGAGCGTTGTCACTTCATCCCGTCTCGCGCCGACCGCCACCCCTGGCCGGCGCCGCCTCCGCCCCGTCGCTACCCTCCTGACGGTGCTGCGCAACGCGTGCGGCCTCACCCCCGGTTTCTCTCTGTTCCCACTGTTTTTCGCCACTTCGTCTCAGGGAGTTTCTGCCTGAGCGCCTGAGCGCCTCTCCGCGGAACTCCCCATCAGGATGCATTGCTATGAACGACAAGCTTCACGACGCCTCGCCGGATTCCCAAGACCAAGGCGCCGAGGCCGAACTGCGCCGCGCGGCGTTTGAATACCACCGCGCACCCACGCGCGGCAAGATCGAGGTTCGCCCGACCAAGGCGCTGATCAATCAGCGCGACCTCTCGCTGGCGTATTCGCCGGGCGTGGCGTATCCGTGTACCGCGATCGAGCAAGATCCGTCGCTGGCGGCGGAATACACCTCGCGCGGCAACCTCGTCGGCGTGATTACCAACGGCACCGCGGTGCTGGGCCTGGGCGACATTGGCCCGCTGGCCAGCAAGCCGGTGATGGAAGGCAAGGGCTGCCTCTTCAAGAAATTTGCCGGCGTGGACGTGTTCGATATCGAACTGGCCGAGCGTGACCCGGACAAGCTGGTCGACATCATCGCCTCGCTGGAGCCGACGCTGGGCGGGATCAACCTTGAAGACATCAAGGCCCCGGAGTGTTTCTACATCGAGCAGAAGCTGCGTGACCGCCTGAACATTCCCGTTTTTCACGATGACCAGCACGGCACGGCGATCATCTCGTCGGCGGCGCTGCTCAACGGCTTGAAGGTCGTCGGCAAGGACATCGGCAGCGTGAAGGTGGCCGTGTCGGGCGCGGGCGCCGCGGCCATTGCCTGCCTGGACGTGATGGTGGGCCTGGGCGTCAAGCGTGAGAACGTCTACGTGGTGGATTCCAAGGGCGTGATCTACGTTGGTCGCGACGCCAAGATGGAGGCGAACAAGGCGCGCTACGCGCAGGACACCTCGGCCCGTACGCTGGCCGACATCGTGCGCGATGCAGACGTGTTCCTGGGCTGCTCGGCCGCCGGCGTGCTGACCGCCGACATGGTCAAGACCATGGCTCCGAAGCCGATCATTCTGGCGCTGGCCAACCCCGAGCCGGAAATCCGCCCGGAAGTGGCCAAGGCCGCGCGGCCGGACTGCATCATCGCCACGGGCCGTTCGGACTACCCGAACCAGGTCAACAACGTGCTGTGCTTCCCGTACATCTTCCGCGGTGCGCTCGATTGCGGCGCCACCAAGATCACGGAAGAGATGAAGCTGGCATGCGTGAAGGCCATCGCGGAACTGACGGAAGCCGAAACGAACGACGCCGTGGCCCAGGCTTACGCCGGGCAGGACCTGACCTTCGGCCCCGATTACATCATCCCGAAGCCGTTTGATTCGCGCCTGATCGAGAAGATCGCGCCGGCCGTCGCCAAGGCTGCGGAAGAATCCGGCGTGGCCACGCGCCCGATCAAGGATCTGGATGCGTATCGCGCCCAACTGAGCGACTTCGTGTATCACACGGGCCTGACCATGCGCCCGGTGTTCTCGGCCGCCAAGGCCAACCCGAAGCGCGTCGTGTATGCCGAAGGTGAAGAAGAGCGCGTGCTGCGCGCCGTGCAGACGGTGGTCGATGAAGGCCTGGCCAAGCCGATCCTGATCGGCCGTCCGCATGTGATTGAAATGCGTATCCAGAAGGCCGGCCTGCGCCTGAAGCCGGGCGTGCACTTCGAGCTGGTGGACCCGGAAGACGATCGCCGCTATCACCAGTACCACACCGCTTACCACGAGCTGATGGGCCGCAACGGCGTGACGCCGGACATGGCGAAGTCGGCGCTGCGCCGTTCGAACACGCTGATCGGCGCACTGCTGGTGCGTCTGGGTGATGCCGATGCGCTGCTGTGCGGCACGGTTGGCCGCTTTGACGCCCATCTGGAACACGTGCGCGACGTGATCGGCCTGGCCCCGAACGCCAAGGTGTTCGCGGCCATGAACGGCCTGATGCTGGAGAAGCACACGCTGTTCATCACCGACACGTTCGTCAACGAGATGCCGAGCGCAGAAGAGCTGGCCGACATCACCAAGCTGGCGGCAGAAGAAGTGCGCCGTTTCGGCCAGGAGCCGAAGGTGGCGATGCTGTCGCACTCGATGTTCGGCTCGTCGAAAAACGCCTCGGCCCGCCGCATGCGCGCTGCGTATGACCTGCTGAAGACCGAAGCACCGGATCTGCAGGTGGAAGGGGAGATCCAGGGCGACGCGGCGTTGTCGGAAGATATCCGCCACCACTTCCTGCCGAAGAGCGCGTTCTCGGGCAGCGCCAACCTACTGGTGATGCCGTCGCTCGATGCTGCCAACATCGCGTTCAACCTGCTCAAGATCACGGGCGGGCAGGGCGTGACGGTGGGCCCGATCCTGCTGGGCGCGGCCAAGCCGGTGCACATCCTGAACCCGTCGGCCACATCGCGCCGTATCGTCAACATGACGGCGCTGGCGGTGGCAGACGTGTCGGCTACGCGTTGATCGTTTGATCCGGTATTTGGGCCGCTGAGGGTTGGCGGCCCAAAAGAAAACGGCGCCTGGGGAAAGTCCAGGCGCCGTTTTTCTTTGCTGCCGACTGCTTAGAACTTTGCGCGGATGCCCACGCCGAAGGTGTCGGCCGAGCTCAGGTTCGTCACCTTGTCGCGCATGTACGCGGCGTACACATCGGTGCGCTTGGACAGCGAGTAGTCGTAGCCGACTGCCCACGTGTTGCGCTTCACGTCAGCCGCACCCGAGGTCTTCGTGTACGCGTACGACGCCAGGATGCTGCCCGGGCCCACAGGCACCGACACGCCCAGTTGGCCGCCGTTGCTCTTCGCGTCGCCCGAGTTGATGGCGTTCTTGATGTACTGGTATTGGCCGTACAGCTTGACCACGCCAAAGTCGTACGTGGCGCCCAGTTGCGCGGCCGTCTGGCGCGAGAAGCCTGCCACCAGCGCGTTCAGGTCACCCGGCGCACCGTCGAAGCGCACTTGCTGGAAGGCTGCCGTGGCCGCGAAGTTGCCATGGAAGTACAGGAAGTTGCCGCCCCACTTGTTCTGGCCGTTATGGCCGGCTTGCTCACCCGCGCCGTAGATGAAGTTGGCGGTCAGGCCGTTGAAGTCCGGCGTGGAGTACATGATCGAGTTGTTCCAGCCCGAATCTCCAACCAGACCCGAGATGCCGCCGGGGCCGCTCAGGCCGTTGCCGAGGTAGGTGTGGAACACCATCGGCGAGAACGTGTACGAATCGATGAACGGGTTGAACAGGATCGTCGAGACAAAGTACGGTGGCGTCAGGCGGCCGAGCTTGATCGAGCCCCACGTGCTCGATTGCAGGCCCACGAACGAGTTGCGGGCGAAGAACGTATCGCCGTCAAAACGGCCGGACTTGCCGGTGTCCGGGCGGAAGAACGCTTCCAGGGTGAAGATCGCCTTCAGGCCGTTGCCTAGATCTTCGCTGCCCTTCATGCCCCAGTACGAGGTCGACATCCCGCCCGAGTTGACGCCCCAGGCGCGGTCCGATGCGCCCAGGCTCTTGGTGGCGCCGGCCCAGGCATCCACCTGGCCGTACAACGTGACGGACGATTGCGCTTGCGCACCGGCACTTGCTGCCCCCAGTGCCGATGCCACTGCCAGCGCGGCCACGCCACGCTTGAATTTCGACTGCATTGCTACCTCCTTTGTTGTTGAAGATCACTGCGGGTTGCGCCGCATTCTTTGATGCGGTCACAGGCCGGCTGGTCAGGCTCCATGCCGATCGGTGTCCCATGCCCCATGACACCGTGCCCACAGCGTTGTTTTTGCTGATGAACCTGAAAAATCAGTGTGCTGCAATCAAATCGGCCAAGCGGAAACCCGCGATGCGATGAATCTGTTCGAGCGACGCACGCAGCTCGGTATCGCGGTCGTTCTCCACCCGCTGGCTGAAGTTCTCGATGATTCCTTGGCGGTCATAGCCGCGCACTGCCAGGATGAACGGGAAGCCGAACTTCTCGTTGTACTGGGCGTTAAGTGCCTGCAGGCGTGCAAATTCTTCCGGCGTGCACAGGTTCAGGCCCGCGCCGCTTTGTTCGCGCGTCGACTCGGCGGTCAGCTCACCACGCACGGCGGCCTTGCCCGCCAACTCCGGGTGGGCGCGCACGAGTTTGAGCTGCGGCTCGATGCCCGCGGTGTCGACGACATTGCGCATGGCAGCCGCGAGCGCCTCCGCCGAAGCAAACGGTCGTTGCGTGGCGGCCTGTTCAGCAACCCAGGGCGAGTGCTCGTAGATGCCACCCAGGACTTGCACGAACTGCGATGCGTCCATGCCGTTGAGTTGCGAGAGGGTATAGGTGGTCTGGCTCATGCTGCGGTGCTCAAAACGGGTTGCTTGGCATACGGATGGTTCTGGATCCAGTGCTGCGCGATGTCGATGCGCCGGCAGATCCAGACCTTGTCGTGCGATTGCACGTAGTCAAGGAAGCGCTGCAGCGCACGGAAGCGCGCCGGGCGGCCCAGCAGGCGGCAGTGCATGCCGATCGACAGCATCTTCGGCTGTGCGAGGCCGTTGGGATCGCCTTCCTCGTACAGCACGTCGAAGGCGTCCTTCAGGTACTGGTAGAAGTGGTCGGCTGTGTTGAAGCCTTGCGGGCTGGCAAAGCGCATGTCGTTGGTGTCGAGCGTGTACGGCACCACCAGGTGCGGCTTGCTCTCGCCCGACGAGGTTTGCACTTCGGTCCAGAACGGCAGGTCGTCGCCGTAGTAGTCGGCGTCGTAGGCAAAGCCGCCGTGCTCGACCACCAGGCGGCGCGTGTTGGGGCTGTCGCGGCCGGTGTACCAGCCCAGCGGCGCGTTGCCGGTCAGCTCGCGAATGATCTCCACACCGATGCGCATGTGCTCGCGCTCGGTGGCTTCGTCGATGTTCTGGTAATGGATCCAGCGCCAGCCGTGGCAGGCGATTTCGTGGCCCAGGTCAACGAAGGCTTGGGTCAGGTCCGGATGGCGCTGCAGGGCCATCGACACACCGAAGATCGTCAGCGGCAGGCCGCGCTTTTCAAACTCGCGCAGGATGCGCCACACGCCTGCACGCGAGCCGTATTCGTAGATGCCCTCCATGCTCATGTGGCGGTCGGGGTAGGCCGCGGCGCCAATGATTTCCGAGAGGAACTGCTCGGAGCCGGCGTCGCCGTGCAAGACGCAGTTTTCACCGCCTTCCTCGTAGTTGAGGACGAACTGCAGTGCTACGCGCGCGCCGCCCGGCCAATTGGCGTTGGGCGGGTTCTTGCCGTAACCGATGAGATCGCGCGGATAGTTATTGTTTGTCATGGTTTTTTCATGTCGAGGAGACTTCATACAACACCGGTCAGACAGTGGAATGCAGCTTTCCAAATTCACGACATCACAGCGGCGTCATGAACAAGGCAAGGCGCCATCGCGTCAGGCCGGGACTGCCCGGGCAGCCTGCGCCAGTTCCAGCGCGAGCCTCCGGTGAACCGTGAGATGGGCGTCGAGTTCCAGCGTGGTCAGGCGGCCGTCTTCGACGACCACGCGGCCGTTGATCACGCTGTGCGCCACGTTGGACGGGGCGCAGAACACCAGCGCCGCGACGGGGTCGTGGTCGGCGCCGGCAAAACCGACCTGGTGACGATCGAAGCTGACAAAGTCGGCCGACATGCCGGGTGCGAGCGCGCCGATGTCGTCGCGGTTGAGCACGCGCGCGCCGCCGAGCGTGGCGATCTCCAGCGCCTCGCGCGCGCTCATCGCCGCGGGGCCGAAGCCGACACGCGCGAGCAGCATGGCTTGGCGCGTTTCGCCGAGCATGTGCGCGCCATCGTTCGACGCGCTGCCATCCACGCCGAGGCCGACCGGTACGCCGGCGTCGCGCATGGTGCGGATGGGCGCAATGCCCGACGCCAGCCGCATGTTCGAGCACGGGCAATGCGCAACGCCGGTGCCGGTGCGCGCGAATACGTCGATGCCATGCGCGTTGAGCTTTACGCAGTGCGCATGCCAGACGTCGCGGCCGACCCAGCCGAGGTCTTCTGCGTACTCGGCGGGCGTCATGCCGAACTTCTCGCGCGAGTAAGCGATGTCGTTATCGTTCTCGGCCAGGTGTGTGTGCATCGACACGCCGTAGCTGCGCGCGAGCTTGGCCGATTCGCGCATCAGGTCGCGCGAGACAGAGAAGGGCGAGCACGGTGCCACCACAATACGCAGCATCGAATGGCGATCGGCGTTGTGCCAGGTTTCAATCAGGCGCTGCGTTTCCTTGAGGATCGCCTCTTCGCCTTCGACCACGCGGTCCGGCGGCAAACCGCCCTGGCTGCGGCCGACGCTCATGCTGCCGCGCGCCGCGTGAAAACGCATGCCGATCTGCTGTGCGGCTTCGATCGAGTCATCGAGCCGGCTGCCGTTCGGGTAGAGATACAGGTGATCGCTGGAGGTCGTGCAACCCGACAGCAGCAGTTCGGCCATCGCCGTGAGCGTCGACACGCGCACCATTTCCGGCGTGAGACCTGCCCACACCGGATACAGGTTGGTCAGCCAGCCGAACAGTTCGGCGTCCTGGGCGGCCGGCAGGGCGCGCGTCAGGCTCTGATACATGTGATGGTGCGTGTTGACGAAGCCCGGCGTGACCACGTGGTCGCGCAGCTCCATCACACGCACATTCGGCTGACCGATGGCCTCGCGATACTGCGAGGGAAGATCCGCCGTGGCGCCGATCCATTCGATCACGCCACCGCGCGCAACCAGTGCGCCGTCGGGGATCTCGCGGCGTTGCGCATCCATGGTGACCAGCACGTCGGCATGACGGGCGATCAGAAGCGGGTCGTTGTGCGCGACAGTGGCGGTCATGCAATTACTCCGTGCCGTGGGTGTTGGCGGCAGCGTCGCGCATTGCGTGCTCGGCGGACTGCATGCCGTTGTAGTAGAGGTTCAGGATGACGGCGACCAGCGTGCCCAGCACGATGCCGCTGTGCGTGACCGGCTCCAGCCAATGCGGCAGATACTGGAAGAAGGTCGGTGCCAGCGTCGGGATCATGCCGAAGCCGATCGAGATCGCCACGATGAACAGGTTGTGGCGGTACTTGTTGAAATCGATCGAGCCCAGGATGCGCACGCCCGTGGCGGCCACCATGCCGAACATCACGATGCCCGCGCCACCCAGCACGAAGGACGGGACGGACGCCACGATGTGGGCCATCTTCGGGAACAGGCCCAGCGCAATCAGAATCAGGCCGCCCATGGCTGCCACAAAGCGCGAGCGCACACCCGTGACCGTCACCAGCCCCACGTTCTGCGAGAACGATGTGTACGGGAACGTGTTGAACAAGCCGCCGATCACCGTGCCAAGACCGTCAGCCCGCAGGCCACGGGTCAGGTCATCAGTGGAAAGCTTCTTGCCGGTGATTTCCGCCAGCGCCAGGAACATGCCGGTCGATTCCACCAGCGTGATCAACATCACGATGCACATCGAAGCGATGGCGCCGAAGTGGAAGGTCGGCATGCCGAAATGCAGCGGCGTGATCACGGCCACCCAATCGGCCTCGGTGATGCCGGCAAAGCTGACCTTGCCGAACGCCATGGCGATGAACGTGCCGATCACGATGCCCAGCAGCACGGCGATATTGCCGATCAGGCCGCGACCGTACTTTGTCAGCAACAGGATGATGACGAGCACGGCCAGCGCGATGCCCAAGCCGCTCAGGTCGCCGTAGGCCGGATTGGGCACGGTCTTGAGCACGCCGTCCACCATCGTCTTCATGGTCGGCTGGCCACCCGCAGCCCAGTTGATCCCCACGCCCATCAGTGACATGCCGATCAGCGTGATGACGGTGCCGGTTACGACCGGCGGGAAGAGCCCAAGCACGCGCCCCATGAGCGGCGCGACGATGATGCCGAACAACCCCGCCGCAATCACAGCGCCGTAGATGCCCAGCAGGCCGATGCTCGGGTCGGTGCCAATGGCGATCATCGGGCCCACCGACGCGAAGGTCACGCCCATCATGACCGGCATGCGGATGCCGAACTTCCACACACCGAAGGCCTGGATGAGTGTGGCTAGGCCGGCGGCAAAGAGATCTGCGTTGATCAGGAACGCAAGCTGTTCCTTGGGCAGATGCAGTGCACCGCCCACAATCAGAGGCACTGCCACGGTGCCTGCATACATCACCAATACATGTTGCAGGCCCAATGCGAGCAGGCGTCCGTACGCCACGCGCTCATTGGTCAGATCCGCCGTGGGGGCGGCGATGGTGCTGCTTGCCATAAAGGTCTCCTTTGGGTGGTAAGCCGGACGGCGTCCGGCTTGTGGCGGCTGGCCTCTGTCGTGCCGGCTCGCCCGATACAGCTAAACCGGTCCTAGACTTTGTCCTTCCCGCCGCGCGGGCCCAATACCGAACGCAGATCGAAATCAGCGGGCGCTTCGGGGCGCACGCGATCGGCGCAACATTGCAAGTGCTGGGCCATGTGGGCCTGGGCAGCGCTGGCGTCGCCGCGCTCAAGGGCATTGAGGATGTCGAGGTGTTCGTCGAACGAGCAGGCGTTGTTGCCCGGGGCCTCGACGCTGGCGATCATCAGCGTGGTGCGCGACACCAGCCGGCGCATCATCTCGACCACCAGTGGGTTGCCGGATTGCTCGGCCAGCGCCATGTGAAATTCCGCAGACAGGCGAATCCAGCGCGGACGATCGTGCGTGACAAACGCCTGGCGCTCCTGCTTGACGAGTTCCATCAGCGGCGCGATGGCCGCCTTGGGGTTGCTGCTGTGGCCCACCTTGTCGAGCACCGCGCGCTCCAGGATCTGGCGCAGCTCGAACATGGCGTGGGCCTCGTCGATGGAGGGTGCGGCGATGAACGCACCGCGGTTCGGCTCCAGGTCAACCAGGCCATCAGCGGCCAGTTGGGAGAAAACCTTGCGCACCGTATGACGGGCGGTGGCATAGATTTCGCAAAGCGCATGCTCCGTCAGCTTCGTGCGCGGTGGCAGACGGTGTTCCATGATCGCGTCGTAGATCTCGTGATACATCCGTTCTTCGACCGACATGCGTGTTGCCCCCGATGCTTTGGCGCCCGACTTTGACACCGCTTCCGTGGAGACCAGCTTGAGATTCTTGGACATGGCAGACCTGCCTTTCATTAGTGCGCCGCGGCATCAGCCACTGCGAAAATATGTTGACAATTATTCGTGGCCGCCTTCAATATTGTCAACAAAATGCGTTCGGGAATCCGACAAACTAGGGAAATCCCTGTTTGGAGCCTGGTCTAGAGACACGGCGAAGACAAGGAGTCGGGCCCAGAACGAGCGACGGCTTTGCCGGTTTGGCATGTCTTCCCCCGATGGACGGCAGGCGTAAACCGGCTGGACGCGCGCCGGGATGCGTGCACAGCACGTACCGAGCGGGCCCCGACGCCAGCCCTTGTCCCACAAGGGTTTGGCGCGAGGTGCAAGTGGAGGCAGCGGCGCTTCTGAAAATTCGAACTACAGAGGAAGACAAATGGGACGCTTGACCACCCATGTGCTCGACACCGCTGCAGGCACGCCGGGTCAAAACCTGGCGATTGCACTGTTCAAAATTGTCGACAATCAGCGGCAACCGATCAAATCGGTTCGCACCAATCACGATGGCCGTTGCGATGCGCCGCTGCTTGAAGGCGACGCGCTGCAAACCGGCGTGTACGAGCTGGACTTCGGCGTGGGCGAGTACTACCGCGCCGCCGGCGTCAGACTCCCCGAGCCCGCGTTCCTGGACGTGGTGACGCTGCGCTTTGGCGTGGCCGATACGAGCGCGCACTACCACGTGCCGCTGCTGGTGTCGCCGTGGTCGTATTCGACCTATCGCGGTAGCTAAGGAGCGGGGCAATCATGGAAGGCTATATCCTCGACTGGGCCAACTTGCTCTTGCGTTGGCTGCACGTGATCGTTGCGATCGCGTGGATCGGGTCGTCGTTCTACTTCGTCTGGCTCGATAACAGCCTCACCAAGCCGACCGCGCCGGATCTGAAGGACAAGGGTGTCGACGGCGAGCTGTGGGCCGTGCACGGCGGCGGGTTCTACAACCCGCAGAAGTACCTGCTGGCACCGAAGCAGTTGCCGGACCATCTGCACTGGTTCTACTGGGAGTCGTACTCCACCTGGATGTCGGGCTTCGCGCTGCTGACGGTGGTGTACCTGTTCAACGCCAACGTCTACATGATCGATCGCAGCGTGTTCGACATGACGGCGACGACGGCGGTGTTGCTGGCGCTGGGCTTCCTGGTGGTCGGCTGGCTCGTGTACGACACGATCTGCCGCGTGTTTGGCAAGAACGATCGCGTGGTCGGCATTCTGGTGGCGATCTACGTGGTGATCGCGGCCTTTGCAGCGACGCACCTGTTCTCGGGCCGGGCGGCATTCCTGCTGATCGGCGCGATGATCGCGACCATCATGAGTGCCAACGTGTTCTTCTGGATCATTCCGGGGCAACGCAAGGTGGTGGCCTCGCTCAAGGCAGGCGAGAAGCCGGACCCGATTCACGGCAAGCGCGGCAAGCAGCGCAGCGTGCACAACACGTACTTCACGCTGCCGGTGCTGTTTGCGATGCTGTCGAACCACTACAGCATGACGTACGCCGCCAAGTACAACTGGGCTGTGCTGGTGCTGATCATGCTGGCTGGCGTGCTGATCCGTCAGTTCTTCATCCTCAAGCACAAGGGCGTGGTGAACTGGGGTTATCCGGCAGCAGGCGTGGCCGTGCTGTTGGGGGTGGCGGTGTGGCTCGCTCCGGTGTCGCGTCCGGCGGCGCCTAGCGCCGAAAGCACGCCTGCTGCGGCAGCGACGGGTACGGCCGCAGCGGCCACCCCGACAGCCGCTGGCGGCTCGGACTTCGCCAAAGTACAGGCAGTCGTTACCGCACGGTGCTACCAATGTCACTCGGCTCATCCTACCCTGATGCCTTCACCGGCCAAGGGCGTGTTGCTCGATACGCCGGAAGAGCTGGGCAAGCATGCGCAGCTCGTCTACCAGCAAGTCGTGCAGCAGAAGCTGATGCCGCTGGGCAACGTGACGCAGATCACCGATGACGAGCGCGCGATCATCGCCAAGTGGTTTGAGGACGGCGCCAAGACGAACTGAGGCGCACGCTGAGCAACAACAGAAAGGTTTATCGGAGCATGCCATTCGTTCCCTAGCGGGTGGCATGACCGGTGAGGGTTGAACGGGGCTACGGCCCCGTTTTTTTTGCGCTAAGCATCAGCGACGAGGTGCTCCGCGTCGCTCGATTTCGGTTCGGCCATACAAGCCTTAGGGCACTGCGCTGGCGGTTTCCAAGCCGCGCCACGCAGCCTAAGCATGCTCCGAGCGTGCGTTGAAGCCTGAGATCTGTGGCTTACTTCCCAACGCCCAACAGCGCAAGCACTCCCAGCACCAGAAAGATCAACGCCGCAATCCGATGCACCAGCGTGATCGGCATGCGCGCAGCGAACTTGTTGCCCATCAGCACGGCCGGCACGTTCGCCAGCAGCATGCCGACGGTGGTGCCAGCCACGACCGAGAACACGTCGTTAAAGCGCGCTGCCAGGGCCACGGTCGCGATCTGCGTCTTGTCGCCCATCTCGGCAAAGAAGAACGCCACGATCGTCGTGCCCAGGATGCCCAGGCCGCGCTGCGTGCCGCTGGGCGCCTCTTCGTCGTCGAGCTTGTCCGGAATCAGCATCCACCCGGCCATGGCGATAAAGCCCACCCCCAGGATCCACCGCAGGACGTTCTCGCCAAGTACATGTGTGATCCAGCCACCGACAGCGCCGGCCAGTGCGTGGTTGACAAGGGTGGAGATGAAGATGCCGAGGATGATCGGCACCGGCTTGCGAAAACGCGCAGCCAGCAAGATCGACAGCAGTTGCGTCTTGTCGCCGATTTCTGCGAGGGCGACGATGCCGGTGGAGACGAGAAAGGCTTCCATGTTGTTGTGGTGTCCGGGCCGTGTGCGAACCAATGACGCGCCACTGCCGGCCCTGTCCGCAGTGGGTTGTCATCGGTCTCGCCAGGCGCGTCACCGGGTGCCGGGGTGGCACCCTGAGTGCGGCTGACCACGCCATAACCACCTGTCATTGCGACAGCGGTCAAGTCTGTTGACGTGGCCCCCAGGGTATCGACCCCGGGCGGCTACTCCCCAATGGAAGCGAGGATTATAAGTGCATCAGGCGTTGGCGCCAATCGCGAATTTGGCCGGTTCACCCTGGATGTAAGTGGCGGATACGGCACGGTCTTCGCCCAGCAGTGCCAGCGAGAACAGCAGCTCTTCCAGCGTTTCCGAGCGTGCATTGCGGCGGGCCAGCAGCGGCGTCGCTGCCGGGTCCAGCACGATGAAGTCGGCTTCCGCGCCCGGCACGAAGCTGCCGATGCGGTCTTCCCAGCCCAGCGCTTCAGCGGCGCCGCGCGTGGCCAGGTAGAACATCCTCAGGGCGGTCAGGTGATAGCCGCCCATGCGCGCGACCTTATGCGCCGTGCCCATCGTGCGCAGCATCGAGAACGAGCTGCCGCCGCCAACGTCAGTGGCCAGCGTGAGCGCCAGGCGGTGCGCGTCGTTCTTGTGGAAGTTGTACAGGCCGCTGCCCAGGAACAGATTGGACGTGGGGCAGTGCGCCACGGCTGCACCGGATTCGGCCATGCGTTGGCGGTCGCCGTCGTCCAGCCAGATGGCGTGGCCGTAAAAGGCGCCTTTGCGCAGCAGGCCGTAGCGGTCGTAGACGTCCAGGTAGCTGCGTGCGTTCGGGAACAGGTCGGCCACCCATTTCACTTCGTCGGGATTTTCTGCGACGTGCGTCTGGATGAAGACGTCCTTGTATTGCTTGGCGAGCTCTGCGCACGCTTGCAGTTGCGCTTCGCTCGACGTGGGCGCAAAGCGCGGTGTGATGGCGTAGGCCAGACGGTCCTTGCCGTGCCAGCGAGAGATCAGGTCAGCCGTGTCGCGGGCGCCCGATTCGGCCGTGTCACGCAGATATTTCGGGCAGTTGCGGTCCATCATCACCTTGCCGGTGATCATGCGCATGCCGCGTTGCTGGGCCTGCGTGAACAGCGTCTCGGCCGAGCTGCGATGCACGGTGCTCCACACCATGGCGCTGGTCGTGCCGTTGCGCAGCAGTTCGTCGAGGAAGAACGATGCGACGCCAGCGGCGTACTGCTCGCTCTCGAAGCGGCGCTCTTCGGGGAAGGTGTATGTCTCCAGCCAGTGCAGCAGGCCAGGCGACGGCGACGCAATGATGTCCGTCTGCGGGAAGTGGATGTGCGTATCGATGAACCCCGGGACGATCAGCTTGCCGCTGTAATCGTGCAGTTGCGTGCCGGCGGGCAGGTTCTCGCGCAGTGCGGCGTAGTCGCCGGCCTGCACGACCTTGCCGTCCGTGACCACGAGCAGGCCGTCTTCCCAGTACTCATAGGCATCGCGCTCGCGATACTGCGGATCGTGCAGGAAATGCAGCACGCGGCCGCGGTAAGCGTGAACGTTGTTGGAAGTCGGGGGCATCGTGGTCATCGTCGTTTCGTAGATTTTTAGTGTGCGGCTTTCCAGTGGTCGTCGACCTTGGCAAGCCACAGGGCTTTGTCCTGTTCGGGCAGGAAGGACGCCTCGAAGCTGTTGCGTGCGAGCGTGTGCGCATCGGCCGCAGACAGGTCGAGGGCATTGAAGGTGGCGAGCCAGTTGGTGTTCATGTAACCACCAAAGTAGGCCGGATCATCGGAGTGCAGCGTCACAGCGCAGCCCGCGTCCAGCAGTTGTTTGAGCGAGTGGTCGCGCAGGTCCGGATAGACCTTCAGTTTCTCGTTCGAGAGCGGGCAGACCGTCAGCGCGATACGTTCGGCGGCGAGGCGCTTGACGAGTGCGGCATCGTCGATGGCGCGTACGCCGTGATCGATGCGCTCAACCTTGAGGATGTCGAGGGCGTCGATCACGTATTGCGCCGGGCCTTCCTCGCCGGCGTGGGCCACCAGGTGTAGGCCCAGCTCCTTGCAGCGCGCGAATACGCGCGCGAACTTCTCCGGCGGATTGCCACGCTCGGATGAATCCAGCCCCACACCGATGATGCGGTTGGCCGGGTCCTGGATGTAGGGCAGGGCCGCTTCGAGCGTGTCGAATGCGTCTTCCTCGCTCAGATGGCGCAGGAAGCAGAGGATCAGCGCGCTGGAAAAACCGTGCTCGCGCTCGGCGTCGTCCAATGCGCGGACGATGCCGTGGATGACGACATGCATGGGCACGTTGCGCGCGGTGTGCGTCTGGGGGTCGAAGAAGATTTCGGCGTGGTGGACGTTGTCGGCGAGTGCGCGTGCCACGTACGCCGCCGTCATGTCGTAGAAATCCTGCTCGGTAAGCAGCACGCTGGCGCCGGCGTAATACAGGTCGAGGAACGACTGCAGATCGTCGAAGGCGTAGGCGGCGCGCACTTCCTCGACGGACGCATACGGCAGCTTCACGCCGTTGCGCTCAGCCAGCGCGAACATCAGTTCGGGTTCGAGCGAGCCTTCGATGTGGATGTGCAGTTCAGCTTTCGGGCTGGTGGCGATGCGTTCTGCAAGCGCGGTGGAAATCGGCATGATTAGACAGGCGTGGGGACTCGGTAAGGGACCGCCGCGCCGCTGCTGGCGCTGGTGAGCGCGTGCTGTTGCAGCTCCCGCACCTGCAGCAGTTGCGCGACGACGGATACCGCAATGATATCCGGCGCCTTGTCCACGATGCCCGCCACGCCAATGGGGCACACCATTTCCGGCAGGCGTGCCGGGTCCACGCCGTGCTCGACCATGCGGTGCTCGAAGCGCGCGCGCTTGGTCTTGGAGCCGATCAGGCCGAAGTAGGCAAAGTCCGTGCGGCGCATGATCCGTTCGCACAGCGCGAGATCCAACGCATGGTTGTGCGTCATGACCAGGAAGTAGCTGCCGGCGGGCGCGTGATCGATCACGGCTTCCGGCGTATCGGTGGATTCGATGACGACGTTCGGGGGCACTTCCGTCGGAAACGGGAACATCGCATCGCGCTCATCCACCCACGTGACGCGGCAGGGCAGATGCGCCAGTGCGCGCACGATGGCGTGCCCGACATGGCCCGCGCCGCACAGCACGATCGACATGTCGGGCGGCAGCACCGTTTGGGTGAATCCGCTGGCGTCGAATTGCACGCCGGCCGCAGCTGCGTCGCCCACGCTTGCTTCAACCGCTACCGCAGGATCAGCGGAGACAAAGCGACGCAGGCTGCGGCGTTGGCGCATGGCGTCATCGGCCAGGGCGATCCAGTCCACATCACGCGCGTCGAGTCGTTCCAGCGACAGCCGCACCACGCCGCCGCAGCATTGGCCGAGCGCAGGCCCAAGCGGAATGCGTACGAACTGACGGCGCGCTTCGCCGGTGGCTTCGGGCGCGTCCATCATCGCCTGAGCAATTTCCATCGCGCGCCATTCCAGATGACCGCCACCGATGGTGCCGAAGAAGCCGTCGGTGCCCACCAGCATGAGCGTGCCCGGTTCTCGCGGCGCAGAGCCTTGCACGTCCGTCACCGTGACCAGCACGCACGGCTGCCCGGCCTGCACGGTGGCAAGCACATCGGCGAAGCGGAATGGGCGCAGTTGCGTGTGGTCCATGGTGTCTCCCGACTCAGGCGGTCAGTGGGGCGCTGCGGATCGCATCCACGGCCTTGAGGATTTCCTCGCTGGTGGCCGGCGCATTCAGCGGCGGGTTCGTGCGGCCATCGCCAACCGCAGCCACTGCATCGCGAATGGCGAAGAACACCGAGAACGGCAGCAGCAGCGGCGGCTCACCCAGCGCCTTGGAACGGTGGATGCTGTCTTCCACGTTGGCGTTGTTGAACAGGTTCACGCGGAAGTCCGGCGGGCAGTCGTTGACCGTCGGGATCTTGTAGGTGGACGGCGCGTGCGTCATCAGCTTGCCGTTCTTGTTCCACCACAGCTCTTCGGTCGTCAGCCAACCCATGCCCTGGATGAACGCGCCTTCCACCTGGCCGATGTCGATGGCCGGATTGATCGAGCGACCGGCGTCGTGCAGCACGTCGGCGCGCAACAGCCGCCATTCGCCTGTGAGCGTATCGACCACCACTTCCGAGACTGCCGCGCCATAGGCGTAGTAGTAGAACGGCCGGCCCTTGAGCTTGGCTTGATCCCAGTGCAGCTTGGGCGTGGCGTAGAAGCCGTCGGACCACAACTGCACGCGCGCAACGTAGGCCTTGCCGATCAGTTCGTTGAACGGCACGCGGCGTGCACCGATTTCCAGATGGTCGCCCACGATCGCCACCGTTTCGATGGGCGCTTCGTAATGCTCGGCGGCAAACGCGATCAGGCGCTCGCGGATCTGGCGTGCGGCGTCTTGCGCGGCCTTTCCGTTCAGGTCGCTGCCTGTGGATGCCGCCGTGGCGGACGTGTTGGCCACCTTGCTGGTGTCGGTGGCTGTCACGCGGATGCGCGTGAACGACACGCCCAGTTCATGCGCGACGACCTGCGCGACCTTCGTGTTCAGGCCCTGGCCCATTTCGGTGCCGCCATGGTTTACGAGGATCGAACCGTCGTTGTAGACGTGCACAAGTGCGCCGGCCTGGTTGAAGTGCTTCACGTTGAACGAGATGCCGAACTTCACCGGCGTCAGCGCCAAGCCGCGCTTGAGGACCGGGCTGGTCGCATTGAACGCGCGAATCGCTTCGCGGCGGGCGCGGTAGTCGGACGTCGTCTCCAGTTCGTCGAGCAGTTCATGGATGACGTTGTCTTCCACGGTCTGCCCGTACGGCGTGACGTTGTTCTTGTCCTTGCCGTACAAATTGGCGCGGCGCACGTCGAGGGCATCCTTGCCGACCGAGCGCGCGATGTTGTCCATGATGTACTCGATGGCAAACGCGCCCTGCGGGCCGCCGAAGCCGCGGAATGCGGTGTTCGACTGCGTGTTGGTGCGCGCGCAGAAGCCGTCGATTTCCACCTCGGGCAGCCAATAGGCGTTGTCGAAGTGGCAGATGGCGCGCGTCATCACCGGGCCAGACAGGTCGGCCGAGAAACCGGCGCGCGAGGTCATGTCGACCTTGACGCCCTGGATGCGCCCGTCGTCGTCGTAGCCGGCTTCGTAGGCGAAGCGGAAATCATGCCGCTTGCCGGTGATCATCATGTCGTCGTCGCGGTCCGGACGCAGCTTGACGGGGCAGGCGAGTTTCCACGCCGCCAGCGAAGCGCAACAGGCAAACAGACCGGATTGCGATTCCTTGCCGCCGAAGCCACCACCCATGCGGCGGCATTCGACCAGCACCTGGTTGGCATGCCAGCCCAGCATGTGCGACACCATGTGCTGCATCTCGGTCGGATGCTGCGTCGAGCACCACACGTGCATGCCGTTGTCTTCCTTCGGCACGGCGTACGAGATCTGGCTTTCGAGGTAGAACTGCTCCTGGCCGCCCAACGACATCTTGCCGGCTTCAGCGTGGGGTGCAGAGGCGATGCGCTCAGCCGGTTCGCCGCGCTTGAGGTGCATCGGCGGCAGCACGGACTTGCCGGCGGCACGCGCTTCTTCAGGCGTCAGCAGCGGGGGCAGGACTTCGTATTCGATATTGCCCAGACGCGCCGCACGGCGGGCCGCATCGTGCGACGTGGCCACCACGATGAACATCGGCTGGCCGATGAAGTGCACCGTGTCGGTGGCGAGGATCGGGTCGTCGTGGATGATCGGCCCGCAATCGTTCGTGCCCGGAATGTCGGCTGATGTGAATACCGCCACCACGCCCGGCGCGGCCTTCACGCGATCCAGATCCATGTTGACGATGCGCGCATGCGCCTGCGTGCTCATGCCGAGCGCCGCGTGTAGCGTGCCGGCCAGCTCAGGAATGTCGTCGGTGTACGTGGCAGTGCCCGCGACATGCAGGTGCGCAGACTCATGCGGGCGCGAAATGCCCACCACAGCACCGCGCTGATCAGGCATGGCGGCAGCAATATCGGCTTCCGCCAGCAGGAAGGCTTCGGTTTGCTTGTTCATGTTCTTACGCTGCTGTGAGGGTATTCAATTCGACCGCGCGCACATTGATCTGTTCGGGCGCAAGCGGCGCATCTGTGCGGGTTTCCAGCCAGAAGCGGTACACCGTGTTGGCAGCCGATATGCGGCGGTAGTTGTCGGTCGCGCGCATGTCGGTCAGTGGGGTGTAGTCGCGCGACATGGCTGCCATGGCAGCACGCACCGTTGCTTCGTTCCACGGCTGGCCGACGATGGCGGCTTCGGTTTCAGCGGCGCGCTTGGAAGTTGCTGCCATGCCGCCGTAAGCGATGCGTGCGCTGCGCACCATGTCACCTTCCAGCTCGATGGCCAGCGCCGCGCACACGGCAGAGATGTCTTCGTCAAAGCGCTTGGACAGCTTGTACGTACGGAAGCGCAAAGCATCGCGGCCCTCACGCGCGGGGATGCGCAGGCCGGCAACAAACTCGCCTTCTTCCATCGCGTTCTTCTGATAGGCGAGGTAGAGGTCTTCGAGCGGTAATTCGCGGCGGACTTCGCCACGCTGCAGTACGACGCGCGTGCCGATGGCGATCAGCGCGGGTGCCGAGTCGCCGATCGGCGAGCCGTTGGCGATGTTGCCGCCGAGCGTGCCCGCATTGCGGATCGGCAGCGAGGCAAAGCGCTTCCACAACTCGGTCGTCTCGGGGTAGTCGGCGGCCAGGAATTCGTAGGCTTTTTCCAGCGAGACGGCCGCGCCAATCTCGATCCAGCCGTCACGCTTTTCCAGTGCGTACAAGTCGGCAACCTGGCCGATGTACAGGATGTCGCCCAGATCGCGGAACTGCTTGGTGACCCACAGGCCGACGTCGGTGCTGCCGGCCAGGATGCGGATGTTCGGATGCGCGGCCTTGATGGCGGCAAAGGCCGATGCGGTGCGCGGCGCGTAGAAGCGCGGTGCGTTCTCTGTGCCGACGGGTGCATAGCTGAAGGTGTCCTTGCGCTGCAGCTTGCGCAGCGTGTCGGCCAACTGCGTGCGGTCGATGCCTGCCGGCGCGGGCAGTTCGAACATGCGTTCGCCAGCGTCGATGATCGGGCGGTAGCCGGTGCAGCGGCACAGGTTGCCGGTCAGCGAATCGCAGATGGTCTGGCGCGACGGGATCGCCGCCTGGTTGCCGGTGTTTTCGTACAGCGCGTAGAGCGACATCACGAAGCCAGGCGTGCAGAAGCCGCACTGTGATCCGTGGCACTCCACCATGGCCTCTTGCACGGGGTGCAGCGTGCCGTCCTTGCCGCGCACGTCTTCCACGGTGAACAGCGCCTTGCCGTCCAGCGTGGGCAGGAACTGGATACACGCGTTGACGGCCTTCAGGCCGACGCTGCCGTCTTCCTGCAGCTCGCCGAGCACTACGGTGCATGCACCGCAATCGCCCTCGGCGCAACCTTCCTTGGTGCCGGTGCAGTGTGCGTCCTCACGCAGGTATTGAAGCACCGTCCGAGTGATCGGGGCGTCCGTGACGGTGCGGACCTGGCTGCGGTGGAAGAAGCGGATGGGCTGAGTCTCCATGGGGGTTCTACGCCTGTTTGTGTGTGTAACGGAACCATAGCACCGGGCCAGGAATGCAATATTTGGCCCATGTGATAACCCGCATCGGAAAGCCAAAATCCGGGGTATACCCGCCGGTAGCGGTCTGGCGGCGCGGCGTGCAGGTGACATACACTGACAGCGTCCCCAAGCACTTCTTTTAGAAGGGTCGGCGCAGCCGTTACCCGCCTCCAGATGCACGGCAAAGATCACCTCGATACCTACCTCCTGCGCGTTCTCTACACGCTGCTCACCGAGCAGAGCGTGACGCGCACGGCGGTCAAGCTCGGCCAGTCACAGCCGGCCATCAGCAACACGCTCAAGCGCCTGCGCGAGATCACCGGCGACGCCATCCTGGTGCGTGGCAAGAACGGCATGGTGCCGACCGAGCGCGGCCATGATCTGCTGGCGCTCGCCCAGCAGAGCCTGGAGGCGATGGAGCGCATCGCCCGCCCGTCGCAGGAATTCGACCCCGGCAACACCACCCGCACGTTTCACCTTGGTGCGCCGGATTACCTCGATGCCTTCTTCCTGCCCAACATCGTCGAGCGTCTGCGCAAGCAGGCCCCGCAAGCCAAGCTGGTGGTGCATCCGCTCAATGCCGGCGTCGATTACCTGGCCGCACTGGAGCAGGGCGGCATGGACCTCGTGATCGGCAACTGGCTGTCGCCGCCCGAACATCTGCATATTTCACCGCTGTTCGACGATGAAGTCGTCTGCATGCTGGGGGCGCAGCACCCGCTCGCGCGCAAGGGCATTTCGCTCAAGCACTATGTGGAGATGCCGCATCTGGCGCCCGCGCCGTATGCCGTCATGCAGCGCAGCATGATCGATCAGGCACTTGCAGAGCAGGGGCTCAAGCGCCAGATCCAGGTGTCGCTGCCGTACTTCGGGCTGGTGCCATATGTGCTGATGCGCACCGATCTGGTCTTCACCACCGGCCGCCAGTTCGCCGCGCACTGCGCCCAGTATTTGCCGATCCGCATCCTCCCGCCGCCTATGGCGTTCCCAAAGATGCGCTTTTACCAACTCTGGCATGAGCGCAGCCACGCAGCGCCCGATGTGATGTGGTTGCGCCGGATGATCGGCGAGGTGGCGGCAGAGTTGCCGCAGCATTCGCAGTTGGAATCGGCGGTGGCTTGACGCGACACCGCCGCCGCTTTGCCATGCCGCCGGGCGGCGTTACTTTCCGCTTGTGACGGACTTCCCGTAATCAGGGAAAAACACCTGTTCCCCGTTGACCTTGAAGTCGGCAATCACCTGCTGACCGGCTGGTGACGTGATCCATTCGATCAGCTTGGTCGCGTCGGTGTAGTTGACGCTGGGGTATTTCTTCGGGTTGACCGCGATGATGCCGTAGGGATTGAACATGCGCGGGTCTCCGGCCAGCACAATGTCGAGGCCCGTCTTGGCACGGTAGGCACCGTAGGTTGCGCGGTCCGAAAGCGTGTAGGCGTTCATCTGCGCGGCCATGTTCAGCACTTCGCCCATGCCGAGCCCCGCGCTGACGTACCACGGCTTGCCCTTCGGGTCGATGTTGGCTGTCTTCCAGTAAGCCTTTTCCATGACGTCGGTGCCGGAGTTGTCACCGCGCGAGATGAACTTGGCGCCGGCTTTTTCGCCTGCCGCGGCAATGGTCTCCATCCCCTGGATGACGTTCTTCTGGCCACGCACGTGAGCCGGGTCTGTCTCGGGGCCGACGAGGAGGAAATCGTTGTACATCACGTCGCGGCGGTCAATGCCGCCGCCTGACGCGACGAAGGCGTCTTCCAGTGGGCGGGCGTGCACCAGCACCACATCGACATCCCCCGATTCGCCCAGCTTGACCGCCTTGCCGGTGCCAACGGCAATCACCTGCACATGGATGCCAGTGGCCGCTTCGAACTTCGGTAACAGGACTTTCAGCAGGCCGGAATTTTCAGTGCTGGTGGTGGTGGCCATGCGGAGATCGCCAGCATATGCAGCAGTGGCGACCGCGAGTGTCATGCAGATGACTGCAGACAGCCGAAGGGTTTGGGACAATCCAGGCATGTTGTGGGGTAGCGGGAAGGCGTGGACGCTTTATGTCGGATGCTGCATGATGTCGGCAACGTCAGGGGCAGCCAGCGGCCACGATAAGCCCGCCCCGAGGATGAGCAGAATTGTTCTCCTGGGTCCCGGCGGAAGTAAATAGGAAACCATAAACATAATGACATTCCAGTTCGAGGTATTTCCGGTGGTGGGGCCGGACGACAACCCGCGCGCCAATGGCAAGGTGTTTCAGTTGCTGCGGGCGGTGCGCGAGACGGGGTCGCTGCACAGGGCGGCCAAACAGGTGGGCCTGTCGTACCGGCACGCCTGGGGGGTGATGCGCGCGTGGGAAGAAATGCTCGGCCGCTCGCTGCTCGACATGGAGCGCGGCCGGGGTGCGTCGCTTACGCTCTTTGGTGAGCGCATGCTCCGAGCCGAGATGCGCCTGCGCGAGCAGCTCGATCCGGCGCTCCACCAAGCCATGGGCCAGTTCCTCTCGGAGCTGGAAGACGCATCCCAGTCGCAGGCGCGCATCCGGTTCTCGGGCAGCCATGACCCGGCCGTGGAAGTGTTGGCTGAGACGTTTGCGCGGCAAAGCCACGGGGCACACATCGATACGGTGTTCTGCAGCGCGGTTGAAGGGCTGATCTGCCTGCAGGAAAAACAATGCGAAGTGGCCGGCTTTTATGTGGCCCCGCAGCAGGGTGCGGGCTCGATCGCGCACCAGACACTGCGCAAGTGGTTGCGCCCGACCGCGGTGCGCTTGATCGCCCTGGCTGATCGCGAGCAGGGGCTGATGATGTCGGCGGAATGGGCCGGGCGGGTGCAGTCGCTGGGGGACTTGGCGCGCACGCAAGCGCGCTTCATCAACCGCCAGCGCAGTTCGGGCACGCGTTTGCTGTTCGATCAGTTGCTGGTGGCCGCGGGGCTGTACCCCGACCAGATCAACGGGTATGACGAGCAGGAGTTCTCCAGCGACAAGGTCGCCGTGGCCGTGCAGGAAGGACGGGCGGACGTGGGCTTCGGCCTGCGCCCGGGCGCCGAAGCCCACGGCCTGCACTTTGTTCCGCTGACGCGCGAAACGTATTACCTGGCGGTGCGCCGCAACGATGCGCTGTCGCCCTGGGTGCGCGAGCTGATCGAGCGCATCGGTCAGCCCGCCTTCCGCGAAGGCCTTGGCCACCTCGCAGGCTACCGGCCGACCGAGCACGTTTCGCTGCTGACCGCAGAGCAGGCGCTGCCCTGGCACGCTGACGAGGCCCGCACGCTGGCCCGCTGAAGTCGTGCGAACATGGCGGGGTTCGCGCGATCGAGCGCCCCGTCAATGTTCCGCCCATGTCACGTTTCTCCGTCTGGACCCAAGCCCTGCGCATGCTGCGCCGCGACTGGCGCGCCGGTGAGCTGAACCTCCTGCTCGTCGCGCTGGTGTTGGCCGTGGCAGCGCTGGCGTCCGTCAGTTTCCTGGCCGACCGCATGCATGCGGGGCTGGAGCGCGACGCGCGCCAGCTGATCGGCGCGGATGTCCTGATCGTGTCCGACCAGCCGTTGCCACCCGACATCGAGGCGCATGCGCGCGCGAGCGGCCTGCAAGTCACGCACACCGCCACATTCCCCAGCATGGCAAGCACGTTGGCCAAGGGCGCCTCGGGCGAACCCGTATCGCAACTCGCTGCCATCAAGGCCGTCGACGTGGGCTACCCGCTGCGCGGCACCCTCAAGGTGAGCGATGACGGGCGCGCTACCGTGGGCGCGCCAATCCAGGGTATTCCTGCTGCAGGCACGGTGTGGGTGGACGCACCGCTGCTCGAAGCGCTCGGCATGCGCGTGGGCGATGCGATCCGCCTGGGTACGCGCACGTTCAAGGTCGCCCATGTCATCACCCAGGAGCTTGATCGCGGCGCCGGCTTCATGAATTTCGCCCCCAGGGTGATGCTGCCGATGTCGGATCTGGGTTCGACGGGGCTTGTCACCTACGGCAGCCGGGTCACGTATCGCCTGCTGGTGGCTGGCCCCGATGCCGCTGCCAGCGCGTTCCGCACCTGGGCAGAGAACGAAGCGAAGACGCGCCAGTTGCGTGGCGTGCGCGTTGAATCGCTGCAGAACGGCCAGCCGCAGATGCGCGAAACGCTGGACCGCGCCGAGCGCTTCCTCTCGCTCGTCGCCTTGCTCGCCGCGATGATTGCCGCAGTGGCGATCACCATGGCCGCGCGCCGCTACACCACGCGGCATACCGATGCGGTGGCCGTCATCAAATGCCTGGGCCTCAAGCAGGGGCAGATTCTCGGCACGTTTGCGCTGGAGTTTTTGCTGATCGGCGTGATCGGTTCGGCGGTGGGCGTGGCACTGGGTTATGGGGCGCATTGGTTGTTGCTGGCATCGCTCGGCGACCTGGTCACGGTGACATTGCCCGCGCCATCCGTCTGGCCGGCAGTCGTGGGCGTGACGGCGGGGCTGGTGCTGCTGATCGGCTTTGCCGTGCCGCCGTTGCTGAGCCTCGTGCGCGTGGCGCCGCTGCGAGTACTGCGGCGCGATGTGGCCGAGCGCGCCGTTGCTGCATGGATCGGTTATGCGCTGGGTGCAGCGGCGTTCTTTGCGCTGCTTGTAGTGTCTGCGCGCGACGTAAAACTTGGTGCGCTCACCGCCGCCGGGTTTGCCGGCGCAATCGTCGTGTTTGCGCTACTGGCTGCCGGCGGATTACGCGCGCTGGCGGTGTCGCTGGGGCGTGGTCGCGCGCTCAGCGTGGGTTGGCGCTTTGCGCTGGCTGTACTGGAGCGCCGTCGTGGCGTGAGCGTGCTGCAAACCGTGGCGCTTGCGGTCGGCCTGATGGCGCTGCTGTTGCTTGCCATGACGCGCAATGATCTGATCCGTTCGTGGCACAACGCCACCCCGGCCGATGCGCCCAACCGTTTCATCATCAATATCCAGCCCGATCAGGTGACGCCCGTGGCGCAAGCCCTGGCCCATGCCGGCGTGGCCGACCCGAAGCTCTACCCCATGGTGCGCGGGCGCCTGACGCAGGTGAATGGCCAGGTGATCGACCGCCAGACCTATGCCGAATCGCGCGCCCGCAATCTGGTCGAACGCGAGTTCAACCTGTCGTACGCCACCGCGCAGCCGCCTGAAAATCGCATCGTCGCCGGCCGATGGTTCAGCGGGCAGAAGCCCGAGGCCTCGGTGGAAGAGGGCATCGCCAAGACGCTCAACCTGCACCTGGGTGACGTGCTGCGTTTCGACGTCGCCGGGCAGACGGTGGATGCGCCCATCACGTCATTGCGCAAGCTCGACTGGAGCTCGATGCGCGTGAACTTTTTCGTGATCCTGCCGCCCGTGGCGTTGCACGACATGCCGCAGACGTACGTGACCGCGTTCCGCATTCCCACCGGGCAGGCTGATCTGCCGGCCAAGCTCGTGCGTGAGTTTCCAAACCTGACGGTCGTCGACACCGAGCTGATCCTGCAACAAGTGCAGGGCGTGCTGGATCAGGTGACGGCGGCGGTGGAGTTCCTCTTCGTCTTCACGCTGGCGGCGGGTGTGCTGGTGCTGTACGCCGCGCTCTCCGGCTCGCGTGACGAGCGCTTGCGCGACGCAGGCGTGCTGCGCGCGCTGGGTGCGGGCTCCGCCGTGGTACGTCAGACCCAGTATGCAGAAGTACTGATCGTGGGCGGCCTGGCCGGGCTGATGGCAGGTGTAGGCGCAATCGCCATCGGCTGGGTGCTCTCGGCGCACGTGTTCGATTTTCCGTATCGTTTCAACCCGGCGATCCTGCCGGTGGGCATCGTGAGCGGTATGGCGTGCGCCTTTGTTGGCGGCTGGTTGGGGTTGCGCGACGTGCTGCGTCGCCCGGCCATGGCAACGCTTCGTGACGCATGACGACGCCTGAAATTTCTGATGTGACTGACGCTGTATGACTGACGCAACTTCTGGCCAGGAAGCCCTGGCTTTTGACCTGATTGGCGGCGAAGCGCGCGTGCGCGAACTCGTTGACCGCTTCTACGACCTGATGGATCTGGAGCCCGAATTTGCTGTGCTGCGCGCACTGCATCCGCAAAGCCTGGATGGGTCGCGCGACAAGCTGTTTTGGTTCCTGTGCGGCTGGCTGGGCGGCCCGAATCATTTCATCGAGCGCTTTGGCCACCCGCGCCTGCGCGCGCGGCATATGCCGTTCGAGATCGGCACGCAGGAGCGTGATCAGTGGATGCGCTGCATGGCACTCGCCATGCAAGATATTGGCTTGGACGAAGCCCTGCAGATGCGACTGATGCAGGCGTTCTGGCAAACCGCCGACTGGATGCGGAACGTGCAGCGCTAAGGTGCCGCGCTAAAGCGCACCGTACAAAAACAGATTCAAGGAGACCCCGATGATCGGTTTGCCCACCGCAGACGACGTGCTCGCGTTCTGGTTCGGCAATGCGCCGCTGATTGACGCACGCCCGGAGTGGTTCACCAAATCTGACGCGTTTGATGCCGAGATCCGCGCGCGCTTCTTGCCCCTGTGGGAAGCGCTTTCCACGGGAGACGCCGACACCTGGATGGATACGCCGCTCGACGCCATCGCGCGCATCGTCGTGCTGGACCAGTTCCCTCGCAACATGTTTCGCGGCAGTGCTCGCGCATTTGCCAGCGACGCGGCTGCGCTGCACACCGCGCAGATCGTCGTGGCAGCAGGGTGGGATGCGCAATTACCGACGCGCCATCACCGCATGTTTTGCTACCTGCCGTTCGAGCATAGCGAGGCGCTGTCTGCGCAGGACGAATCGATTCGCCTCTACACATGCCTGCGTGACCAGGAAGGTGATGCGGACCCGCTCATCTGGGCGGAGAAACACCGCGAGATCGTGTCGCGCTTCGGGCGCTTCCCGCATCGCAACGAAGCCCTCGGGCGCGTTTCCACACCCGAGGAAGTTGCGTTTCTGACGCAGCCGGGGTCGTCGTTTTAGCGCTGGCGGTGCTTACGTGCGCTCGCGGCGCTCCGACCACTTGTCGACCGTTTCGCGAGGCGCACGCGCCAGCATGTCGATCAACGCGGCAGGGTCGTCGCTCACGTGCAGCAGATCGGCGTGGTGGCGCTTGAGGAAGCCTTCCTGCACGGCGTGGTCGATGAAGGCCAGCAGCTTGTCGTAGAAGCCCGCCACGTTCAGCAGGCCGATCGGCTTGTTGTGATAGCCCAGCTGCAGCCACGTGAAGGTTTCGAACAGCTCTTCGTAGGTGCCGACGCCGCCGGGCATGGCGATGAAGGCATCTGCACGGTCAGCCATCATCTGCTTGCGCTGATGCATGCTGTCGACGATGTGCAGCTCGGTCAGCTCTTTATGCCCGACCTCCTTGCGCACCAGCGATTTCGGGATGATGCCAATGACCGGGCTGCCGCCGTGCAGCACCGCATCGGCCACCACGCCCATCAGGCCGACGTTGCCGCCGCCGTAGACGAGCGTGAGGTCACGCTTGACCATCTCGTTGCCCAGCGCGATGGCATTGGCTTTGTATTCCGGGCGCTCGCCCGGGCTGGAGCCGCAGTAAACGCAGATCGATTTCATTTAGCAGGGGTGTTGTTGCTTGGAGTGCCCGCGGTGCCGATAGGCGGATCGTTGCTGCGGCTCACCGCCAGCAAATCGAACGCCCGCCGCGGCTTGCCGCGCAGGTAAGGCGCGAGGATCGACAGGATGTGGTAGCTCGCGCCGTGCAGGTGGTCGCGGATCGCGTTCTGGTCGTTGTACTGACGCGGGTGCTGCACGAACTGGAACGACAGCCAGTAAGTGGCGATCACCACGATATTGGTGCAGATGACGTCGACCTGCTCGGCCGTGGCTTCCATCTCGCCGTCTTCGATGAACTGGTGGCAGATGTCCATGGCGAAGTGGCGCTTTTGCTCGACGATGCGCTTGAAGTTCAGTTCAAGCATGCGGTTGCGCGCGAGCAGATCGTTGATGTCGCGGTACAGGAAGCGGTAGTTCCAAAGAAACTCCGACATGTACTGCAGGTAGCCCCAGGTCTCGTCGAGTGTGGCCTTGTGGTCATCCGGCAGCTTCAGGCGACGCGCGATCTCCTGCTCGAACTGCACGAAGATCGAGTTGATGATGTCGTCTTTGTTGCGGAAGTGGTAGTACAGATTGCCAGGGCTGATCTCCAGCTCTTCGGCGATCGTCGTGGTGGTGACGTTGGGCTCGCCCAGTTCGTTGAACAGGCGCAGCGACACTTCGAGGATGCGATCACGCGTGCGGCGTGGGCCGGTGGAATGCTGCTTGGTTTCCATTGAACTGCCAAGGCCGGTGGCCCTGTCTCCGTGGCGTATTGGTGCCCGGATTATAAGAGATCGTGCCCGTGCAACGACCCCCACATGCTGTGGGCGGGCATTACCAAACGTTGTCACCGGTTTTTCGCTGGTGTTCCTAATGCAACAGCGACGCTACCCACGGCCAGGCAATCGCCACCCACGTCCCCACACACAGCAGCAGGGCCAGCATGACGGCCGCGCTGCCGAAATCCTTGGCGCGCTTGGACAGCCCGTGCTGCTCCAGCGAGATACGGTCGACCGCCGCTTCCACGCTCGAATTGAGCAGCTCGACAATCAGCACCAGCACCAGCGTGCCGAGCATCAGAATGCGCTCGACCACCGTGGCAGGAATAACGAATGCACACGGCAGCAGGATCGCGCACAGCGTCAGCTCCTGGCGGAAGGCGCTTTCCTCGTCGATGGCGAAGCGGATGCCGCTGATGGAGTTCTTGAGCGCAAACCATGCCCGCGTGATGCCGCGATTGCCCTTATGCGGGTTGTCGGCCGGCGAATAGGCGCCGGCCGCCGGCGGCGCAGGCGGATTTTCCAGGCGCCGGTCCGGCGGGGTAGTGGGTTTCATGGAACGCAAGGCTCAGGCACCCGCGGCGGTGGATGGTTCGGCGGCCTTGGTGTTGCCGGCCGGCGCGGCGGGCATGGGGCGCAGGTGCGCGAGGAATTGTTCCGAGGCCGCGCGCCACGAGAACTTCTCGGCGTGCGCACGCGCCGTGGCGCTGTCGATACGCAACGCTTCCAGGCAGGCTTCGCGCAGGTCTTCGCGCAACGCACCAGCCGGCGAATCGCCCAGCACGTCGATGGGGCCTGTCACCGGATATGCGGCAACCGGCAGGCCGCTGGCCAGTGCCTCCAGCAGGACCAGGCCGAACGTGTCGGTGCGGCTCGGAAAGACGAACACATCGGCTGAGGCATACACCTTGGCCAGCTCCGGTTGCTTGAGCACGCCGAGGTAGCTGGCGTTCGGGTACTTGGCTTTCAATCCGGCCAGTGCCGGGCCTTCACCCACAACCCATTTCGAGCCCGGCAGATCCAGTTCCAGGAAGGATTCGACGTTCTTCTCCACGGCCACGCGGCCGACGTACAGGAAGATCGGATGCGCCGTGTTGAGCACGTTGCTGCGCTGTGCGGTGAAGATGTCCAGATCGACGCCGCGCGTCCACAGCACGCCGTTGGTGATGCCGTAGTCTGCGAGGTCTTTCAGCACAACGGGTGTCGGCGCCATCACGGCCTGGGCAGGGCTGTGGAACCAGCGCAGGAAGCGATACGTCCAGGCTAGCGGAATGCCGAAGCGCGCCTGCACGTACTCCGGAAAACGCGTGTGATACGCCGTCGTATAGGGCAGCTTGTGGCGCAGCGCATAGGCGCGTGCGGCCAGGCCGAGCGGGCCTTCGGTGGCGATGTGCAGGGCCTGCGGGGCGAACTTCTCGATGCGCGCACGCACGCGCTTGGCCGGCAGGATCGAGAGGCGGATTTCCGGATACGTCGGGCACGGCACCGTCTTGAATTCCAGCGGCGTGATCATGTCGACGATGTGCCCCATGGCCTCCAGCTCGCGGCGCGTCTGGGTGAGGGTGCGGACGACGCCGTTGACCTGCGGTTCCCAGGCATCGGTGACGATCATGACTTTCACGGGCTCTCCTTGGGGGGTAGGTTGGGCTGCGGTGGGCTGCACGAGGTCGATGCTGGTGTTGGTCATAGGGGTCCCATCAGGCGGCGGCCGCAGCGGCACGGCGTGCGCGGCGGGAGGTGCGCGGCGCATCGAGCAGATGCGTCCAGTAGACGATCTGCAGTTCGCCTTCCATGGTTTCGACCAGGGCAGAAAGGCTTTCCACCCAGTCGCCGTCGTTGCAGTAGAGCTGGCCGTCGATCTCGCGGATCTCGGCCTTGTGGATATGCCCGCAGACCACGCCGTCGCAGCCGCGGCGGCGCGCTTCATCCGTCATCACACGCTCGAATGAATTGATGAAGTTGACCGCGTTCTTGACCTGGTGCTTCAGGTATTGCGACAGCGACCAGTACGGAAAACCCAGCCGCACGCGGATGCGGTTGAAGTGCCGGTTCATCGCCAGGATGAAGGTGTAGAGCGAGTCGCCGACGTAGGCCAGCCAGCGCGCATGCTGCATCACGCCGTCGAACAGGTCACCGTGCACGACCCACAGGCGTTTGCCCGTGGCGGTGACGTGCACAGCGTCTTCAGCGACTTCGATATCGCCAAAATTCAGCCCGTGGAACTGGCGCGCCATCTCGTCGTGGTTGCCCGGGATGAACACCACGCGCGTGCCTTTACGCGCCCGGCGCAGCACCTTCTGCACCACATCGTTGTGTGCCTGGGGCCAGTACCAGCCCTTGCGCAGTTGCCAGCCGTCGACGATGTCTCCTACCAGGTACAGCGTGTCGGACTCGTGGTGCTTGAGAAAGTCCAGCAGGTAATCGGCCTGGCAGCCCGGCGTGCCGAGGTGGATATCCGACAGCCAGATCGTGCGATAGCGCTGGATCTTCTCGGCGGGCGGGTCGGTGTCCGTGTCAGCCGAGTGCTCTGGCGCCAACGTGGAAGCCGGCGTGGCAACGGGAGCTTCGTGCTCGCGCACATCGCCGCGGCCCGCCGGCACAGCCGAGCCCAGCGCACCGGCAGCGGCTAGTCCGGCAGCCATTTGCATCAGAGGCGGTGGAGCATTCCAGTCGGAACCGGTGAGGGGAGCAGCGCGAAAGCGTTGCGCGAGGCGGCGGAGGAAACCAGGGCGCGATGGCAGTTTGGGCAGGACCATGTCGGCAACAGAGGCTGCGTTGGACGGATTTCGCCATCGCCGCATGAAAGCGCCGTGTCAGAAACATGACCGTCACATGACGTGTTTGCCGAGAAGCGGGCGGGGTGCGCCCAAGACCTGCGCCGGGCGCGCGTTTCAACCAGATGGGCTCACGGAGGTGGCTTCGATGCGTGCGAGTTCCGCCAGCACAGCGTCGCGCACGCGTGCGTCGCATAGCAGCGACACATGGCCGATGCCCGCAAATGCGATGTGCCGCGCGCCGTCCAGCCAGGAAGCACCAGCCGGGCCGACGATGGAGTCGTGCCACGAGAAAATCGACGTGATGCGGGCTCGCACGGCCGGCGTTTCGGATGCTGCAAGCTGCCGCAGCCAAGGGCTTGCCCAAGCCATCTGGCGAACGTTATGACCGCGCCCGCTACGCGCCATTGCCGTGCCCCGATGTGGTGTGCCGAGCGTGATGACGTGGGCAACGGGGCCGGATTCCGATTGGCGCAGCAGCGCTCGTGCGGCGAGGCCGCCCATGCTGTGGCAGAGCAGAACGGGCGCACGGCCATGCATGTGCGTCAGGTGTGCGACAGCGGCAGTAATGTCGCGGGCATAGTCGTCGATGTCACCTAGCAGCGGCATGAGATCGATGGCATCGATCGGATGCCCTGCGGCGGCCACATGCTTCTGCATGGGCAGCCATACCGCGCGATTGCAGCCATAGCCGTGGATCATCAGCACAGGCACGCGCTTGCCGTCGCCCGCCGGTAAATCGAATGCGGCGCGCGCTCGGAACGGTTGCAGCACGTTGAACATCCACGCCACGGATACGCATTCGCGCAGCCAGCACGCGATGAAGCCGGTGATGCCGATGCGGTGTTCGCGCGGCACGGGCATGCGGTCCCACATGGGGTCGTCCGGTATCGCGGTGCCCAGACTCTTCAGCGACACCAGGAACGCCCATCCGACCGAAAGGAGATAGCCCAGCACCAGCGCCGCGCCCGCGAGCAGGCTTGCCGCCGGCCAGCTCCATCCGCCCCAGTAATGCGCCGCCCAGCCAACCGCCAGCGTTGCCGCACATTGCAGCGCCACGGCGATGCGGCGCGCGGTGGCTGCGGTCAGGAAGGCGAGGGGAACAGGCGAGGTTGGCAGATCGGCGCGCGTCATGGTGGAGTTTGCCGCCGAGCGTGGAACCGATCAGTCGCGCACCAGCCGCGTGCCGGCCAGGCGATCGTGCAGGAACTGGCGCTGCGGATCGAGCCACGCCAGCGCACCCCAGGCCAGCAGGCACGCCAGAGCGACGCCGGCGCCGGTCCAGCGGGACGCCCCGCTCAGATGGATCACGCCCACTGCCGCGGCCACCCACACCCACGCGAGCAGATAGCGTGCAACGGCGCGGCCCAGCGAAATACGCGATCCATCGGCGTTGACCACGCGCATGCGCCACGTCTGCATCGCCAGCGTCTGGCCGCGCTTGCGCCAAAACCATACGAAGTACAGACCCAGCGCCAGAAAGCCCCACACCTGCAGCCCCACATCGCCGGTGCGCGCCAGTGGCGGCGCGATCAGGCGCAGGAGCAGAAAGACAGCCGTGGCGCCAAACATTACGCCAAACAGCAACAAGCCCTCGTAGAGCATCGCGGCAAGACGGCGGCGTAGCGTGGGCGCGGCAAGCGGATCAGGCGCCGCAACGGGGGAAGACGAGGGAACGGAAGTGGCCATCGAACAGAGTGTGAGCGCGCCGTCAGCGCAGTCCTTCATGTGCCGGCGAGCAGGGTGCGCGCGGCACGTGGTTCGGATTATGCCAAAGGGTTGGCTGGCCTCAGCCGCCCAGCACCGTGGAGGGCGGCGGATTGCCCGATTCCCCGCCGGTGGTGGTCGGCGGTGCAACAGGGTGCACAGGTGTGAGCGGCGCACTTGCAGGTGCCGGTGCGGCAGCGGCTGGTTCGGGCGCAGGGGTCGCGGCCGGCGCGGATGCCGTGGCAGTCGGCTTGCTCGTCGGCACCGTCTTGGTTGTACCCGGTTTGGTGCGCGCACCGTGATGGATCGATTTGGCCGCGTCCTTCGCCAAGCGTGCGCCGCCGGGCAGCGCCGTCACTGCTGTCGGATGCTTTTGCGCCTTGGCCGCGGCAGCCAGCGCTTTTTTCTGCTCTTCAGTCAGTTGCTGGTAGCTCTGCCAGGCCTCGCTCTTTTTTTGCACCGGGAGCGACTTAGTGGTCTGGAAATTCTCACGCGCGCGGTGGCGTTGCTCCGGCGTGAGCTTGACCCAATCCGCCATGCGTGTTTGCAAGCGCTGCTGCTGAGCCGGCGTGTACTTCGGATATGCCCGGGCGATCTGCAGCCACTTTTGGCGCGCCAGTTCCGGCAGGCCGTTCCATTCCGGCGCCAGCGGCGCGAAGATGCGCTGCTGCACGATGGTCAGCTCGGCCCAGTTCGGATGGACGGCGGGTAGCGGATTGGTCGCGGGCGGTGTCGGCAGATCAACCGGCGCATTGACTGTCACGCCCGATGCCGCCGCAGGCGCCGAAGTGCTCGGAACCTGCGCGATCGCAAGACCTGCCATCAGACCGGCGGCACCGATCAACGTAACGATGCCCGCGCGCAGACAGAAGGTCTTTGCGCCTCGCGGTGTGTGGCCGTGGGTGTACAGGAAGTCGCTCATCGATCAGCCTTTCACTGATCGTGCTTCAGATACTGATGGAAGCCTTGATCGGCGTAAGCGGCCAACGGCAGATCGTCGAGCAGCATTGCGGCATCGACCTCCGCGAGTTCGTCCACGCGTTGCTGCTGTTGCCACTGATAGATGCCTGCGAGTCCGGCCACCAGCGCGATGGTCGGCCAGAGC
Source organism: Ralstonia sp. VS2407 (assembly GCF_052950655.1). Lineage (NCBI taxonomy): Bacteria > Pseudomonadati > Pseudomonadota > Betaproteobacteria > Burkholderiales > Burkholderiaceae > Ralstonia > Ralstonia sp. VS2407. The sequence continues at coordinate 80,466 of NZ_JBRFVG010000004.1, read as the reverse complement.
AAGCCGAGGCGACGCAGGACTGCGGCGGCGCGTTGCAGGGGGGAGGGCGTTTCGCCTTCCGTCTCGAAAGACATCGAGCCGACGCCCGGCATCGCCAAGGCAGGCGAGTGCACCGTGCTGGGCACTTCCGCTTTCTTGTGCGCAAGCGCCGTCCGGCGCGCCGCTGCGAGGCGGTCGCGTACGTCGGGCTGCAACTGTCCAGCCGACTCATTCAGAGCGGTTCGGACGGCATGCACAAAACGGCGTTCTCGGAGTTCTACCTTGTTCATAGTCGGATCCCTCGCGCCCGCAGCGCTTGGGCCAGGGCGTGTGTTGCCCGCGAGCAGTGCGTCTTTACGCTGCCCTCGGAACAGCCCATCGCCTGGGCTGTCTCGGCAACATCCATGTCCTCCCAGTAACGCATCAGGAAGGCCTCCCGTTGACGTGTGGGCAGCTTCTCGATTTCGCGTTCCAGGATTTCCAGCATTTGCGAGCGCTCGACTTTGTCGGCGCTGCTTTCAGCCGCTGTGGTGCCGGCTTCGCTTTCGATCAGTTCAAGCGGGTCGGTGTCATCGCCCTCGGCATCGGTGCGGAAGCTCGAGAACAGACTCACCCAGGTGTTGCGCACCTTGGAGCGACGAAACCAGTCGTGAATCGTGTTCTGCAGAATGCGCTGGAACAGCAGCGGCAGCTCGGCGCCCGGCTTGTCGCCGTATTTCTCGGCCAGCTTGATCATGGCGTCCTGCACGATGTCGAGCGCGGAATCGTCGTCTCGGACCGCGAAGACCGCCTGCTTGAAGGCGCGTTTTTCGACGCTTAAAAGAAAGGCCGACAGTTCCTGTTCAGAGGCCATACAACGGCGGGTGCGAATCCTGTGAGGCAGCCGCGCGAAAATTCACATTCACAGCATGTGATGATCACGCCGCGTGGCGTCAACGGCCTTGGCCGTGAAAAATGGTGCGATGCTAGCAAAAATGCGGCTCCGCGGACAGTCCGGCGGCCGGGTGCGCCGCCAGGAGAGGGGAGTCGCACCGGCGCTGGACCGCCATGCGGCATTGCAGTATTATCCTCGGTTCACAACATCTGTGGTTTGTCTCATCTGGCCGCCCATCAGGCGGACCATCCATGCAGACGCGCACCGCTCAAATCCGCGCCACAAGCCCGGTAGAGAGCATCCAAACAATTTTTTGCCGAAAATTGCAAAGGACTGACATGAATATGCCAAGCGCGGAATTTTCCCACGCCAATAGCGGTTCATCTGCCGACATGATGGGGGCTGACATCCTCGTCAATGCGCTCGCGGCAGAGGGCGTCGAGTTCGTCTGGGGTTACCCCGGCGGCGCGGTGCTCTATATCTACGACGCGTTCTACAAGCAAAACAAGATCGAACACATCCTGGTGCGCCACGAACAGGCGGCAGTCCATGCGGCTGACGGCTATGCGCGTGCCACGGGCAAGGTCGGTGTCGCCCTCGTGACGTCCGGCCCGGGCGTGACGAATGCCGTGACTGGCATCGCCACCGCTTACCTGGATTCGATCCCGATGGTGATCATCACCGGCAACGTGCCGACGCACGCCATCGGTCAGGACGCATTCCAGGAGTGCGACACCGTCGGCATTACCCGCCCGATCGTCAAGCACAACTTCCTGGTCAAGGACGTGCGCAATCTCGCCTCGACCATCAAGAAGGCGTTCTACATCGCCGCAACGGGCCGTCCGGGTCCGGTGGTGGTGGACATCCCCAAGGATGTCTCGCGCGAACTCTGCAAGTACGAGTATCCGAAGACCATCGAGATGCGCTCGTACAGCCCGGTCAACAAGGGCCATTCGGGTCAGATCCGCAAGGCGGTCAGTCTGCTGCTGCAGGCCGAGCGTCCGTACATCTATTCGGGTGGCGGCGTGGTGCTTGCCGAGGCCAGCGAAGAGTTGCGCCAACTGGCTGCGCTGACGGGGTACCCCGTGACGAACACGCTGATGGGCCTGGGCGCGTTCCCAGGCACCAGCAAGCAGTTCGTGGGCATGCTGGGCATGCACGGCACTTACGAAGCCAACATGGCGATGCAGAACTGCGACGTTCTGATTGCCATCGGCGCGCGGTTCGATGATCGAGTGATCGGCAGCCCGGCGCACTTCTCGTCGCAGCCGCGCAAGATCATTCACATCGACATCGATCCGTCGTCCATTTCCAAACGCGTGAAGGTCGACATCCCCATCGTCGGCAACGTCAAGGATGTGTTGCAGGAGATGATCGCCCAGATCCAGTCTGGCGAAGCCAAGCCCAACAAGACGGCGCTGGCCAAGTGGTGGGAACAGATCGAGCAGTGGCGCAGCGTCGATTGCCTGAAGTACGACCGTACCTCCGAGATCATCAAGCCGCAGTACGTGGTCGAGAAGATCTGGGAACTGACCAACGGCGACGCTTTCGTCTGCTCTGACGTCGGTCAGCACCAGATGTGGGCCGCGCAGTTCTACAAGTTCAACGAGCCGCGCCGCTGGATCAACTCCGGCGGCCTGGGCACGATGGGCGTGGGTCTGCCGTACGCGATGGGCATCAAGAAGGCATTCCCGGACAAGGAAGTTGTCACCATCACCGGTGAAGGCTCGATCCAGATGTGCATCCAGGAACTGTCGACGTGCCTGCAGTACGACACGCCGGTGAAGATCTGCTCGCTCAACAACGGCTACCTGGGCATGGTGCGCCAGTGGCAGGAAATCGAGTACGACAACCGTTACTCGCACTCCTACATGCAGGCATTGCCCGACTTCGTAAAGCTGGCCGAATCGTATGGCCACGTTGGCATGCGCATCGAGAAGACGTCTGACGTCGAGCCCGCGCTGCGCGAAGCCTTCCGACTCAAGGATCGCACCGTGTTCCTCGACTTCCAGACCGACCCGACCGAAAACGTCTGGCCAATGGTCCAGGCAGGCAAGGGCATTTCTGAAATGCTGCTCGGCGCGGAGGACCTCTAATGCGCCACATCATTTCCGTCCTGCTGGAAAACGAACCGGGTGCGTTGTCGCGCGTGGTCGGCCTGTTCTCTGCGCGTGGCTACAACATCGAGACGCTGACGGTCGCTCCGACCGAAGATGCCTCGCTGTCCCGCATGACGATCGTCACGACCGGTTCGGACGACATCATCGAGCAGATCACCAAGCACCTGAACCGCCTGGTGGAAGTCGTCAAGGTCGTCGACCTGACCGAAGGTGCGCACATCGAGCGCGAGCTGATGCTCGTGAAGGTGCGCGCGGTCGGTAAGGAGCGCGAGGAGATGAAGCGTACCGCGGACATCTTCCGCGGCCGCATCATCGACGTGACCGAGAAGACCTACACGATCGAGCTGACCGGCAACGGCAGCAAGCTCGACGCGTTTCTCGATGCCATCGATCGCACTGCCATTCTTGAGACCGTCCGTACGGGCGGCTCGGGCATCGGCCGCGGCGAGCGCATTCTGAAGGTTTGAGCCGGCGCGTGCACCCAGGGTGTAACTGCGGCCGGACCCCATCGATATTGAAGTATTTGAAAATTAGGACATCAACATGAAAGTGTTTTACGACAAGGACGCCGACCTCTCCCTGATCAAGGGCAAGAACGTCACCATCATCGGCTATGGCTCGCAAGGCCACGCCCACGCCCTCAACCTGAACGACTCGGGCGTGAAGGTGACGGTCGGTCTGCGCAAGAATGGCGCGTCGTGGAACAAGGCTGTCAACGCCGGCCTGCAGGTCAAGGAAGTGGCCGAGGCTGTGAAGGAAGCCGACGTTGTCATGATCCTGCTGCCGGACGAGCAGATCGCCGACGTGTACAAGAACGAAGTGCACGGCAACATCAAGCAAGGCGCTGCACTGGCATTCGCCCACGGCTTCAACGTGCACTACGGTGCCGTGATCCCACGCGCCGACCTGGACGTCATCATGATTGCTCCGAAGGCTCCGGGCCATACCGTGCGTGGCACGTACACCCAAGGTGGCGGCGTGCCGCACCTGATTGCCGTGCACCAGGACAAGTCGGGCGCCGCGCGTGATATCGCCCTGTCGTACGCCACCGCCAACGGCGGCGGCCGTGCCGGCATCATCGAGACGAACTTCCGCGAAGAAACCGAAACCGACCTGTTCGGCGAGCAAGCCGTGCTGTGCGGCGGTACCGTCGAACTGATCAAGGCTGGTTTCGAGACGCTGGTGGAGGCTGGTTACGCTCCGGAAATGGCCTACTTCGAGTGCCTGCACGAACTGAAGCTGATCGTCGACCTGATCTATGAAGGCGGCATCGCCAACATGAACTACTCGATCTCGAACAACGCCGAATACGGCGAGTACGTCACTGGCCCGCGCGTCGTGACGGAAGAGACCAAGAAGGCCATGAAGCAATGCCTGAAGGACATCCAGACCGGCGAATACGCCAAGAGCTTCCTGCTGGAGTACAAGGCAGGCCAGCCGACGCTGATCTCGCGTCGTCGCTTGACCGAAGAGCACCAGATCGAGCAAGTGGGCGCCAAGCTGCGTGCGATGATGCCGTGGATCGCCAAGAACAAGCTGGTTGACCAGACGAAGAACTGATTGTTCGCGCCTTGTGCGAGAAGAAGCCAGCCTCCGGGCTGGCTTTTTTTATGCTGAATCCGGGGCGCCAACCATTGTTTCAAGTGCTGGCGCGGCCCCGTGTCGGCTAGAATGCCGCATTTCCTTCAAGACGCTGTCGAGGTCTGATTTGAACAACACGTATCCGCATCCCATCATCGCCCGCGAGGGCTGGCCGTACCTGGGCGGGATTTTCATCGTCACGCTCATCGTGCAGGCTGCCGCCGGCTTCGGCTGGGCTTGGCCGTTCTGGGTGCTGACGCTGTTTGTGCTGCAGTTTTTCCGCGATCCGGCGCGCGTCGTGCCCACGCAGGCCAATGCGATTCTGTCCCCGGCCGATGGTCGCATCGTCGCCGTCGAGCAAGTGCGTGACCCGTACGCCGATCGCGACTCGCTGAAGATCAGCGTGTTCATGAACGTGTTCAACGTGCACTCGAACCGCGCGCCGGTCGACGGCACGGTGCAACAGGTGCAGTACTTTCCAGGCAAGTTCGTCAATGCGGACCTGGACAAGGCGTCGCTCGAGAACGAGCGCAACGCCATCGTGCTGCGCCGTGCTGATGGCCAGCTCGTCACTTCTGTGCAGGTAGCGGGTTTGATCGCGCGGCGCATCCTTTGCTATACCAAGGCAGGCGAAGCGCTCACGCGTGGTCAACGCTACGGCTTCATCCGCTTTGGCTCCCGCGTTGATGTGTACCTGCCGCTGACGGCACGCCCGCGCGTGACCATTGGCGAGAAAGTGTCCGCCACGCTTACGGTGCTTGCTGAGCTGGACTGATCCGGAGGTCACCATGCCCGCGTTCAACCGACGCAAGAAGCGCTTTACCGCTGGTAACGTGACGCACCTGCGTCCGCTGCGGCATAACCAGCCACGTGCGGATGACGACGACCTTGAGATCGTACGTCCACGACGCCGAGGCATCTATCTGCTGCCCAACGCGTTCACGACGGCCGCACTGTTCGCAGGCTTCTTCGCCATTGTTCAGGCGATGAACCTGAACTTTGAGACGGCTGCCATCGCCATTTTCGCGGCCATGGTGCTTGACGGCATGGACGGGCGCGTCGCTCGCATCACCAACACGCAAAGCGCGTTCGGCGAGCAATACGATTCGCTGTCCGACATGGTGTCGTTCGGCGTCGCACCGGCATTGGTCATGTACGAGTGGATCCTGCGCGACCTAGGCAAGTGGGGCTGGCTCGCGGCGTTCGTGTATTGCGCTGGCGCGGCATTGCGCCTCGCGCGCTTCAATACGAACATCGGGTCAGTCGACAAGCGCTTCTTCCAGGGCATGCCGAGCCCGGCAGCCGCAGCGCTCATCGCGGGTTTCGTCTGGCTGGCGATCGACAACAAGCTGCCGGTCAAGGAGCTGTGGATGCCGTGGGTGGCCTTCGGGCTGACGCTGTATGCAGGGCTGTCGATGGTGTCGAACGCGCCGTTCTACAGTGGCAAGGCGCTCGACGTTCGTCACCGCGTGCCATTTGGCGTGATGGTGCTCGTGCTCGTGTTGTTTGTCGTGATATCGAGCGATCCGCCGGTCGCGCTGTTTGGCCTGTTTGTTGGTTACGCGGTATCGGGCTATCTGCTGTGGGGCTGGCGTGCGCTGCACGGGCAACAGGGCAGCCCGCGCTTGCCGAAACAGGCATCGGGTGACTCGCATGAGTGACCGATGCGCTGCACCAATGTGCGCTTGCGCCGATTTTTGAATTCGTCTATAGTCGTTCGCATGCTTTCGCACCCGATTTCCATTCTGATTACGCTAGTCTCGATTGATGGCCTACTAGGTCGTCAGGTCGGGACACGCGCATAGGAAATCGCAAGACAAGGCAAGCAGAAACCGCCAAGTTTTCGCGAACCAGGATTCACAGCGCCCCGGCCTGCAACCATGCACGCCGGGGCGTTTTGCATTCTGCGCCGGAAAAAAAACCATTCGAGACATCCACTAAGACCGACGCCAAAAACGTCACCCCCACCAAGGAGCCGCCATGAGCGACAAACTCATCATTTTCGATACCACCTTGCGCGATGGCGAGCAGTCGCCTGGGGCGTCGATGACCAAGGAAGAGAAGATCCGCATTGCCAAGCAGCTTGAGCGGCTCAAGGTGGATGTGATCGAAGCTGGCTTCGCGGCCAGCTCCAATGGTGACTTCGAGGCAATCCGCGCGATTGCGCAGTCGGTCAAGGATTCGCGTATTTGTTCGCTGGCCCGTGCGAACGACCGCGATATCTCGCGCGCTGCCGAGGCGCTCAAGCCTGCCGGCCAGTTCCGTATCCATACGTTCATCGCCACATCGGCGCTGCACATGGAGAAGAAGCTGCGCATGTCGCCGGATCAGGTGTACGAGCAGGCACGCCTGGCGGTGCGCTTCGCGCGCCAGTTCACCGACGACATTGAGTTCTCGCCGGAAGATGGCAGCCGCTCCGACATGGATTTCCTGTGCCGCGTGCTGGAAGGCGTGATCGCCGAGGGTGCAACCACCATCAACCTGCCGGATACGGTGGGCTACGCGGTGCCTGAAGGTTACGCCGCGCTGATCCGCTCGGTGCGCGAGCGCATTCCGAATTCCGACAAGGCGGTCTGGTCGGTGCATTGCCATAACGACCTTGGCATGGCAGTCGCGAACTCCCTGGCCGCTGTCAAATTGGGCGGCGCGCGCCAGATCGAATGCACGATCAACGGCCTGGGCGAGCGTGCCGGCAACACCAGCCTCGAAGAGGTGGTGATGGCCGTGAAGACGCGTCGCGACTACTTCAACCTCGACGTTGGCGTCGATACCACGCAGATCGTGCCGGCGTCCAAGCTGGTCTCGCAGATCACCGGTTTCGTCGTTCAGCCGAACAAGGCTGTCGTGGGCGCCAATGCGTTCGCGCACGCTTCGGGCATCCACCAGGATGGCGTGCTCAAGGCGCGCGACACGTACGAAATCATGCGCGCCGAAGACGTGGGCTGGACGGCCAACAAGATCGTTCTGGGCAAACTCTCGGGTCGCAACGCGTTCAAGCAGCGTCTGCAGGAATTGGGCATCGAGCTGGATTCGGAAGCTGAACTGAACGCAGCCTTCACCCGCTTCAAGGAGCTGGCCGATCAGAAGGCCGAGATCTTCGACGAGGACATCGTCGCCATCGTTTCGAACGAAGCACAGCACAGCGAGGGCGAGCACTTCCGTTTTGTGTCGCTGGCCCAGCGTTCGGAAACCGGCGAGCGTCCGCACGCACGCGTCGTCTTCGTTGCGGACGGCAAGGAAGTGACGGGCGAGGCGGAGGGCAATGGCCCGGTTGACGCCACGCTGAATGCGATTGAGAGCAAGGTCGCTAGCGGCGCTGAGCAACTGCTGTATTCGGTTAACGCCATCACGACAGGCACGCAGGCACAGGGTGAAGTGACGGTGCGGCTGTCCAAGTCGGGCCGCATCGTCAACGGTGTGGGTACCGATCCGGACATCGTCGCGGCTTCGGCCAAGGCTTACCTTGCCGCGCTGAACAAGTTGCAGGACAAGAGCAGCGAAAAACTCAACCCGCAGATCTGATCTCGGGTACTACCAACACACGCAGGAGTCAGCCCAGACCCCAACACGATCACTACTGAGCGCGCAACCGGTTATCCACCGGAACGCGAAGCGGGTGCGGCGGCACCGGACACGTCAGGAGCGTGCGCCATGCCAGCCGTCTTTGAGAGCCATGTTTGTGCGATCCACGACATGGCCGACCCGAATGTCCGCGCCAGGCGACGCGCCTCGCGTGGATGTTGCCGTTCTGGCGTTGAGCGCTCGCTTACCGGCTCGAATCGTGATCGTGGTCGTACATCGGGTCCGGGCTGACTTGCGTGAGCCGCACGATACCGTCGCGGTCGAAATAGAAGTTCATCAACGAAGGCCACACACCCTCGTGCCTGAAGCGGTAGGACCACACCTGCCGATCCATCAGCCGGAAATAGGCGGTTTCCTCTGGCTTGCCGAACGTTTGCAGTACATCATTCCGCGTCGCCGTGCCGACACGGATCTGCGCAAAGTCCATCGTGGTCAGAATTTGCCGGAACGAGACGAGCTTGCCGCTCGCATCGAAGTCAGCGGCATACGTGAATTGGCCATAGGGCTGCGTCGGATATAGCCAGCGCGTGCCGCCATCCGCATGCGGATATCGCTCGGGTGGTTTGCCAAAGCGTGCCTCTACGGCAGAAGCGGGTTGGCCGAGCAGCGCTTCGCCTGTTTGCACGGGCGCCAGCACGGTGCACGCGCACATTGATATCAGCGTTACAGCGAGAAGCGCAGCGCTCCGCCATGTCGATCGAATGTTCACAATGGTTCTCCCGAGGTTTTCAGTGTAGGAGCCCGAGCGAGTGGCGCTGGCTTGTGTCGACATGCAGCGGCGCTTTACCATCCGCGCTTCACGGAGATTTTCCATGGTGTTTCGTTGGTTTGTGGCCGCGCTGGCGGCTGTGGGGGTGTGTGGCGCGGCGGCTGCCCAGCCTGAAGCCGCACCGATCCGGTTGGCGCTGATTGAAGGGTTGTCGGGCCCATTTGCCAATGCTGGCGAGGCAGTGGATCGCAATCTGCGCATGGCCATTGAGGATGTGAATGCGCGCGGCGGTGTGAAGTTGCCCGATGGCCGCCATCCGCTCGCGCTCGTGCGATTCGATAGCAAGAACGCCGTCGACGAATCGTTGCTGCAATTGCAGGCTGCCACGGATGCGGGTATCCATTTCGTTCTGCAGGGCAACAGTTCGGCGGCCGCGGCAGCATTGTCGACGTCGATTTCGCGCTACAACGACCGTCATCCAGGCGCGCGGGTGCTGTTTCTGAACTACGCCGCCGTCGATCCGGCGCTGACCAACGAGGCATGCAGCTTCTGGCATTTCCGCTTCGATGCGTCGGCCGACATGCGCATGCACGCGCTGACGGAAGTGATCCGCACGGACAAGGCCATCAAAAAGGTCTACCTGATTGGGCAGGACTACACGTTCGGTCGCCAAGTGGCGCAATTGGCCCGTCAGCAGTTGAGCGAAAAGCGGCCGGACGTGACGATCGTTGGCGAGGTTCTGCACCCGATCGGCAAGGTGAAGGACTTTGCGCCGTATGTGGCGCGCATTGCCGCGTCGGGTGCGGATACGGTCATCACCGGCAACTGGGGCAACGATCTGACCTTGCTGGTCAAGGCCGCCCGGGATGCCGGGCTCAAGGCGCGTTTCTTTACGTTCTACGGCAACTCGCTCGGCGCACCTGGCGCGATGGGCGAAGCAGGTGTCGGTCGTGTAGTGGCGGTGGCGGAGTGGCACCCGAACCTGGGTGGCGCCAAGTCCGATGCGTTCTACAAGGCCTTCCGCGCCCGTTACCCGTCGCCCGCCGACGATTACCCGCTGCTGCGCGACCAGATGATGGTCGACATGCTGGCCGCGGCCATAGAGCGGGCGGGTACCACGGAAGCTACCGCGGTGGCACGTGCGCTGGAAGGCGCATCACTCGACAACGGCTTCCATCGCATCACGCTGCGGGCGGAGGATCACCAGGCAATCCAACCGCTTATCGTCACGCAGATGGAACGAGCGGGGACGGCTGGTGTGCCTTTCGATATCGAGGGCTCCGGCTACGGTTTTCGTACGCTTAAAGTGATTCCTGCTTCGCAAGCCGCTTTGCCTACGACCTGCAAAATGGTGCGCTATTGAGCGGGATGACACAGAACTGTCGTCCGGGCGGCGTTCTGGGCTATAATCGCGGTCTTGCTGTCCGGACCGGTTTCGGATGGGGCGGCAAGATCATTGTTCAACACGGCACCAACGGCGGCTATTCAGGCGCTGCAGTGTCCGCAAGTCAAAGGAATCAAAATGTCCGTCGCTGACATCAAGAAGCAAGACATCGTCAAAGATAACGGCCGCAGCGCCAACGACACGGGTAGCCCGGAAGTGCAAGTTGCACTGCTGACCGCCCGCATCAACGAACTGCAGCCGCACTTCAAAGCGCACATGAAGGATCACCACAGCCGTCGCGGTCTGCTCCGCATGGTGAGCCGTCGTCGCCGTCTGCTGGACTACCTCAAGAGCAAGGACGCTGACCGTTACACCGCGCTGGTGGCGAAGCTGGGTCTGCGTAAGTAATGGTGGGTATCACGCACTGCGCGTGATGAAAAGTGCCTGCGTCAGCGTGCTGATGCAGGCATTTTGTTTTTGGCGGCCGCGTTTGTGGCCGCGCCGGGCAACCGGCGACTGATGGCAGCCGGCCAGTTCAAAATGAAGCGGCTGTCATGGACCGGAGGCGGCAGGAAGCAGGACCTTGTGTCATTCCAGCGCGGCGTTGATGCCAGCGTTGCACTGGAATGGCATAAAACACACCTCTGCAACCGCACCGTCTTCCGGAACGTGTTTGTCGCGGCGTAATGAAATCGACTTTGAATCGTCGGTGCCGCGAATACCGAACAGGAGAAAACATGTTCAACAAGATCGTCAAAGAATTCCAATGGGGCGGCCATAAGGTCCGCATGGAAACGGGTGAGATCGCCCGCCAGGCGAGCGGCGCTGTGTTGCTCGACATGGACGACACCGTCGTGCTCGCTACCGTGGTGGGTGCCAAGAACCCGAAGCCGGGTCAAGACTTCTTCCCGCTGACCGTTGATTACCTCGAGAAGACCTACGCTGCCGGCAAGATTCCGGGTGGCTTCTTCAAGCGTGAAGGCCGTCCGTCGGAAAACGAAACGCTGACCTCGCGCCTGATCGATCGCCCGCTGCGTCCGCTGTTCCCGGAAGGCTTCTACAACGAAGTTCAGGTCGTCATCCACGTGCTGTCGATCAACCCGGAAGTGCCGGCCGATATCCCTGCGCTGGTCGCTGCTTCGGCTGCGCTGGCTGTGTCGGGTCTGCCGTTCAACGGCCCGGTGGGCGCTGCCCGCGTGGGTTACAAGGATGGCCAGTACCTGCTGAACCCGAATCGTGCCCAACTCGCGCATTCGGATCTGGACCTGGTTGTGGCCGGTACCGAGCGTGCCGTGCTGATGGTCGAATCCGAAGCGCAGCAACTGTCGGAAGAAGTCATGCTGGGCGCCGTCGTGTACGGCCACGAGCAAATGCAGATCGCCATCAACGCAATCCACGAGCTGGTGCGCGACGGCGGCAAACCTGAGTGGGATTGGCAAGCGGCTCCGAAGAACGAAACGCTGACCGCCAAGGTTTCCGAGCTGGCCCTGGCCGATCTGCAAGCCGCTTACCAACTTCGCCAGAAGTCGGCCCGCAGCCAGAAGCTGAAGGAAGTCTACAAGTCGGTTGCCGCCAAGCTGGCCGAAGCCGGCGTGGAAGCCGACGGCGTGGAAGTCGACAATATCCTGTTCGAATTGGAAGCGAAGATCGTGCGCGGCCAGATCCTGAACGGCGAACCGCGTATCGACGGCCGCGACACCCGCACGGTTCGCCCGATCGAGATCCGTTCGTCGGTGCTGCCGCGTGCGCACGGCTCGGCCCTGTTTACGCGCGGTGAAACGCAAGCGCTGGTGGTGGCCACCCTGGGCACCAAGAGCGACGAGCAGATCATCGACGCGCTGCAAGGCGAGTATCGTGACCGCTTCATGCTTCACTACAACATGCCGCCGTTTGCCACGGGTGAAACCGGCCGCGTGGGCAGCCCGAAGCGCCGCGAAGTGGGCCACGGCCGTCTGGCCAAGCGTGCGCTGATTCCGGTGCTGCCGAAGGACGATGAATTCGCTTACACGATTCGTCTGGTATCGGAAATCACCGAGTCGAACGGTTCGTCGTCGATGGCTTCGGTGTGCGGCGGCTCGCTGTCGCTGATGGACGCTGGCGTGCCCATCAAGGCGCACGTGGCCGGCGTGGCCATGGGCCTGATCCTGGAAGGCAACAAGTTCGCCGTGCTGACCGACATCCTGGGTGACGAAGATCACCTGGGTGACATGGACTTCAAGGTTGCTGGTACCGACGCTGGTATCACCGCGCTGCAGATGGACATCAAGGTGCAGGGCATCACCAAGGAAATCATGCAGGTGGCACTGGCGCAAGCCAAGGAAGGCCGTCTGCACATCCTGGGCAAGATGCAGGCTGCCATGGGCGGCGCACGCACCGAGCTGTCGGAGCACGCTCCGCGCATGATCACCGTCAAGATCAATCCGGAGAAGATCCGCGACGTGATCGGCAAGGGTGGTTCGACCATCCAGGCGCTGACCAAGGAAACCGGCTGCACGATCGACATCCAGGAAGACGGCACGATCACCATCGCGTCGACGTCGTCGGAAGGCATGGCCGAAGCCAAGCGCCGCATCGAAGGCATCACGGCCGAGGCTGAAGTGGGCAAGATCTACAACGGCACCGTGCTCAAGCTGCTCGACTTTGGCGCGATCGTGAACATCCTGCCGGGCAAGGACGGTCTGCTGCACATCTCGGAAATCGCCAACGAGCGCGTGAACCAGGTTTCCGACTATGTGAAGGAAGGCCAGGCCGTGCGCGTGAAGCTGCTGAGCACCGACGAGAAGGGTCGCATGCGTCTGTCGATCAAGGCTGCCAAGGCTGAAGAAGGCGACGTGCCTGCCGCTGCACCGCAAGCACCGGGTGCTGGCGACGCTGCCTCGCAACAGCAGCAGCAACAACAGCAGTAAGCGAGCGGTTTTCGCCAAGAAAAACGGCTGGACGATGTCCAGCCGTTTTTTTGTTTACACTGCGTCGCGAGTTCCCCTCCCGTTGTCTCTTCGCGCCCCATCATGAGCCGCCTGTTCGAGCAAAACCGCATCGCTATCGTCTGGGATTTCGACAAGACACTGATCCCGCGCTACATGCAAGTGCCGCTGTTCGATCGCTTCAACATCGCCGAGCAGGCTTTCTGGGACGAAGTGGCCGCGGGCTCGCGCGAAATCGAATCACGCGGCCAGAAGGTCAACCACGAAACGTTCTACCTCAATGTGCTGCTGCGCCATGTGCGCGACGGCCGCATGGGCGGTCTCGACAACGCCACGCTGCGCGAACTGGGCGCCGAACTCGAATTCTTTCCCGGTGTGACCGATTTCTTCGAGCGCAGCAAAGCGTGGGTGCGCGACAACGCTGCCTACCAGGCGTTCGACATCAAGCTCGAACACTACATCGTCAGCACGGGCCTGACGGAGATGATCAAGGGCTCGCCCATCGCTCCATACATCGATGGCGTGTGGGGCTGCGAATTCCTGGAGGCGCCCGACAGAAGCGCAGACGGCCGGCGGGTCATCTCGGAAGTCATCTACGCCATCGACAACACCACCAAGACGCGCGCGCTGTTCGAGATCAACAAGGGTGTCAACAAGCACCCGGAAGCCGTGAGTGTGAATTCGTCGATTGCCGAGGATGAGCGCCGCGTGCCGTTCGCCAACATGATCTACGTGGCTGATGGACCAAGTGATATTCCGGCGTTTTCTGTCGCGCGCAAGGGTGGTGGCCGCACCTATGCGGTCTACAACCCCGAGAGCCCTCGCTCGTTCGAGCAGGCCGACAACTTGCGTGCCGATGATCGCGTCGACATGCTGGGCCCGGCCGACTATCGGGCCGGCTCGCCGACGGAGATGTGGCTGAAGTTGCATATCGGCAAGATCGCCGATGGCATCGTTCACGGCAAACAAGAAATCATGCGCGAAACCACGCGCGGCATTCCGCAGCACTTTGTCGAACCGAAGCGTAGCGTCTCGTAACGCGCGCGCAGCGTCGTAACCCTCATCCATCCGATTCCCATGAAAGCGATTGAAATCACCCAATACGGTGGCCCTGAAGTCCTGAGGCTTGGCGAGCGCCCAATGCCGGAGGCAAAGTCCGGCGAGGTGCTGATCCGTGTGCGTGCAGCGGGCGTGAACCGGCCCGATGTGTTCCAGCGCACGGGAAACTATCCGGTGCCGCCGGGTGCCTCCGATATTCCAGGGCTTGAAGTTGCTGGTGAGATCGTCAGTGGCGATCTGGCGCACGCCGATAATCGCTACGGCCTGAAGGTGGGCGATCGCGTCTGCGCGCTGGTGCAAGGCGGCGGCTATGCGGAGTTCTGCACAGCGCCGCTGGGCCAATTGCTGCCTGTGCCGGCCGGCTTGTCCGATGTCGAAGCCGCTGCATTGCCCGAAAACTATTTCACCGTGTGGTCGAATGTGTTCGACCGCGGCTTGCTGGGGAAGGGCACGCATGGCGCCGATGAAACGCTGCTCGTGCAGGGCGGCTCCAGCGGCATCGGCACGACCGCGATTCAGATCGCCTCTGCATTGGGTCACCGCGTGTTCGCCACCGCGGGCAGCGCCGACAAGTGCAAGGCCTGTATCGACCTCGGGGCCACGCGCGCCATCAACTACAAGACTGAAGATTTCGTCGAGATCGTCAAGGCCGAGACAGGGCGCGGCGCCGATGTGGTGCTCGACATGGTCGGCGGCAGCTATGTTGGGCGCGAGATTGCCTGCACCGCCGATGACGGCCGCATCGTATTGATCGCGTTGCTCGGGGGCGCCAAAGCCGAGGTGCCCTTGGGTGATATCCTGCGCCGCCGCATTACGCTGACCGGCTCGACGTTGCGCCCGCGTCCGGTTGCATTCAAAGCGGCCATCGCGGCCAATCTGTATGAAACGGTCTGGCCGTTGCTGGCCTCGGGGCGCATCAAGCCGGTCATCCACGAGGTCATGCCAGCCGCGCAAGCGGCGCAGGCGCACGCGTTGATGGAATCGAGCGCCCATATTGGCAAGATCATGTTGGTTTGGGATTGATTCCAAGACGTCAAAATTGACCCCGTTTTTGCCGCCACGGTAGAATGCCGGGTTTATTTGACAGTCGACCGGGCAAAACGTGAACGCAAGACCGAAGCTGGTGGTGGGCAACTGGAAGCTGCATGGCAGCCTGAGCGCGAACGCCGCGCTGCTTGAGCAGATCAAGGCGGCAGGCAAAACCAACGCCACGCTGGCCGTATGTGCGCCATTCCCGTACCTGGCGCAGTGCCAGTCCTTGCTCGCCGGTTCAGCGGTGGGCTGGGGTGCACAGGATGTGTCGGCCGAAACGCGAGGCGCCTTTACCGGCGAGGTGGCGGCGTCGATGTTGTCAGAATTCGGCTGCGGCTACGTGATTGTCGGTCACTCAGAGCGTCGCTCGTACCACGGCGAAACCGACGCGCAAGTGGCGACCAAGGCGCTGCGTGCACTGGAACATGGCATCACCCCGATCGTCTGTGTGGGCGAAACGCTCGCGCAGCGCGAAGCTGGTGAGACCGAGCACGTGGTCGCCCGCCAGCTGGATGCGGTGCTGGAAGCGCTGTCGGTTGAGCAACTGGGTCGTATCGTCGTGGCGTATGAGCCGGTTTGGGCAATCGGCACGGGCAAGACGGCAACCAGCGAGCAGGCGCAGGCTGTGCACGCATTCCTGCGCGCCCGTGTTGCTGCTCGCGACGCAGGTGTGGCGCGGCGCCTGGCGATTCTGTACGGCGGCAGCGTCAAGCCGGACAATGCCGGCGAGTTGTTTGCAATGGCGGACATCGATGGCGGCCTGATCGGCGGCGCATCGCTGAAGGCAGAAGAGTTCCTGGCGATTGGTCGCGCATAAACGACGGATCGAGTCGCCATGTTACGCATGTGCGACTGCAACATATTATTGAGAGAAACGAAATGGCAATTCTGAAGACTCTGCTGCTGGTGGCGCAAATTCTGAGCGCGCTCGGCGTGATCGGCCTGGTGCTTTTGCAGCACGGCAAGGGTGCGGACGTGGGGGCGGCGTTTGGCTCCGGCGCATCGGGTAGCCTGTTTGGCGCCACCGGCTCGGCAAACTTCCTGTCACGCACGACGGCCGTGCTGGCCACCGTGTTCTTTATTGCCACGCTGGCGCTGACGCTGATCGGCACCAACAAGGGCAGCGTGTCGGCAGGTGTGATGGGTTCGGTCGCGCCTGTTACGTCCACGGCCTCGGCCCCGGCCGCTTCGGCTCCTGCTGCCGCTCCGGGCGCTGCTTCGGCCCCGGCTGTACCCAAGTAATTTGATGTAATGACCGCGGCGTGCCGTTGAGGTTTTCCGGCGTGTCGCGAGGCATAAGATTTTTGTTTGTGCATTGAACAAAAGCGTTGCTTTGCGGTAGAATGCAAGGCTTGAAACAACGCGGGGAACGGCAAGGACGTTAAGTCTCAACCGGCTTCCTGATAAAGTTTCTTCCCCCAGCCGACGTGGTGAAATTGGTAGACACGCTATCTTGAGGGGGTAGTGGCGAAAGCTGTGCGAGTTCGAGTCTCGCCGTCGGCACCAATCAAATTCGGGGTCTGTTCAACGGGATGTTCCGCGCAGGCCCCTCCGCAAGACGACGCGCAGTTGAAGCGTCGTAAGGCTGCGGACCCGGCGCCTTCGATGGGGCGACAAGGCGCCGCCTGCGGGCAGTGCTGTTGCAACCATTCAAAAAGGCGGGCGTCCCTTGAACCTCGAAGCCTATTTCCCCGTACTGTTGTTCATCGTTGTCGGCGTTGGCCTTGGCCTTGCTCTGATGACCATCGGCCGAGTCCTCGGTCCGAACAATCCCGATCCTGACAAGCTCTCGCCGTACGAGTGCGGCTTCGAAGCATTCGAAGACGCGCGCATGAAGTTCGACGTGCGCTATTACCTCATCGCCATCCTGTTCATTCTGTTCGATCTGGAGACTGCGTTCCTTTTCCCCTGGGGCGTGGCGCTGCGTGAGATCGGCTGGCCTGGGTTCTTCGCGATGGGTGTGTTTCTTCTCGAGTTTCTCGTGGGCTTCGTCTACATCTGGAAAAAAGGCGCGCTCGATTGGGAGTGATGTGAAATGGCGATCGAAGGCGTACTCAATGAAGGCTTTGTCACGACCACCGCTGACAAGCTGATCAACTGGACCCGTACTGGGTCACTCTGGCCGATGACATTCGGCTTGGCCTGCTGTGCTGTCGAAATGATGCACGCCGGCGCATCGCGTTATGACCTGGACCGTTTTGGCGTGGTGTTTCGCCCGTCGCCGCGTCAGTCTGACGTGATGATCGTGGCTGGCACGCTGTGCAACAAGATGGCACCCGCGCTGCGCAAGGTGTATGACCAGATGGCCGAGCCTCGCTGGGTCATTTCGATGGGTTCGTGCGCGAACGGTGGCGGTTACTACCACTACTCATATTCTGTCGTGCGCGGCTGTGATCGCATCGTGCCGGTCGACGTGTACGTGCCGGGCTGCCCGCCAACGGCTGAAGCGCTGATCTACGGCATCATCCAGCTGCAGGCCAAGATCCGCCGCACCAACACCATCGCGCGCAAGGCCTGACATGACCGACAAGCTTGCCACCCTGAAGGCCGCGCTGGAGAAGGCGCTGGGCAATCGTGTTCAAAGCCTGACCGAATCGGTCGGTGAGCTCACCCTCGTGGTGAAGGCCGCCGATTATCTCGACGTCATGCGCACGCTGCGCGACGACGCGTCGCTCAAGTTCGAACAACTGATCGATTTGTGCGGCGTCGACTATGCCGACTATGGCGACGGTGCCTGGAACGGCCCGCGTTTTGCCGCTGTGTCGCATCTGCTGTCGATTACGCACAACTGGCGTGTCCGCGTCCGCGTATTCGCGCCGGACGACGACCTGCCGGTGGTCTCTTCTGTGACAACCATCTGGAATTCGGCTGACTGGTTCGAGCGCGAAGCATTCGACCTGTTCGGCCTGGTATTCGAGGGTCACCCGGACCTGCGCCGCATTCTGACCGACTACGGCTTCATCGGCCACCCGTTCCGCAAAGACTTCCCGGTGTCGGGTTACGTTGAAATGCGCTACGACCCGGTGCAGCGCCGCGTGGTCTACCAGCCGGTAACCATCGAGCCGCGCGAGATTACGCCGCGTGTGATCCGAGAGGATCAATACGGTGGCTTAAAGCACTGACGGCACTGAAGGGCGCCCGACTATGGCAGATATCAAAAACTACACCCTGAACTTCGGTCCGCAACACCCGGCCGCACACGGCGTGCTGCGCCTGGTGCTCGAGCTGGACGGCGAAGTCATTCAACGTGCCGACCCGCACATCGGCCTGCTGCACCGCGCGACTGAAAAGCTTGCAGAGCAGAAGACCTGGATTCAGAGCGTGCCGTACATGGACCGCCTCGACTACGTGTCGATGATGGTCAATGAGCACGCCTACGTGATGGCAATCGAGCGCCTGCTTGGTCTGGAAGTGCCGCTGCGTGCGCAGTACATCCGCGTCATGTTCGACGAAATTACGCGGATCATGAACCACCTGATGTGGATCGGTTCGCACGCGCTGGACGTGGGCGCCATGGCGGTGTTCCTGTACGCCTTCCGCGAACGTGAAGACCTGTTCGATATGTACGAGGCGGTGTCGGGCGCGCGCATGCACGCAGCCTACTACCGTCCAGGCGGCGTCTACCGCGACCTGCCTGACACGATGCCGCAATACAAGGCATCCAAGGTGCGCAACGAGAAGGCCCTGGCCGCCCTGAACGAAACGCGTTCGGGTTCGCTGCTGGACTTCATTGAAGACTTCACCAACCGCTTCCCGAAGTATGTTGATGAGTACGAAACGCTGCTGACCGACAACCGGATTTGGAAGCAGCGCCTAGTCGGTATCGGCGTGGTGACCCCCGAGCGTGCCCTTAACAAAGGCTTCTCCGGTGCGATGCTGCGTGGTTCGGGCATCGAATGGGATGTGCGCAAGAAGCAGCCGTACGAAGTGTACGACCGCGTCGATTTCGACATCCCGGTTGGCGTGAACGGCGATTGCTACGACCGTTATCTGGTGCGCGTGGAAGAAATGCGCCAAAGCAATCGCATCATTCGTCAGTGCATCGAGTGGCTGCGCAAAAACCCGGGTCCGGTGATCACGGATAACCACAAGGTCGCGCCGCCGTCGCGCGTGGACATGAAGACCAACATGGAAGAGCTGATTCACCACTTCAAGCTCTTCACGGAAGGTATGCACGTGCCCGAAGGCGAAGCGTATGCCGCCGTTGAGCACCCGAAGGGCGAGTTCGGCATCTATGCAATCTCCGACGGCGCCAACAAGCCGTACCGTCTGAAGATCCGCGCGCCGGGCTTCGTTCATCTGGCCGCGCTCGACGAAATGGCGAAGGGTCACATGATTGCCGATGCGGTGACGATCATCGGTACGCAAGACATTGTGTTTGGCGAGATCGACCGCTGAACCCAGGAAACAACGGTTTGACGCGCAGGCAAGCGCGGCTGTGAAACGAGGACGCACGCCGGGGTATGGCTGCTAGGTAGCACGCCCCGCGTCCCGCACCAATCGCAACGAACATGCTATCAGCAGAAGCTCTCAAGGAAATCGACCGGGCGGTCGCGAAATATCCCGCCGACCAGAAGCAGTCCGCCGTGATGGCGGCGCTGGCGGTCGCGCAGAGCGAGAAAGGCTGGGTCTCGCCCGAAGTCATGCAGTTCGTGGCCGAGTACCTCGAAATGCCGCCGGTGTGGGTCGAGGAAGTGGCGACGTTCTACAACATGTACGACACCAAGCCGGTGGGCCGCTTCAAGCTGTCGGTGTGCACGAACTTGCCGTGCGCGTTGTCGGGTGGCGAGCGCGCGGCCGATTACCTGAAAAAGAAGCTCGGCATCGGTTTCAACGAAACCACGGCCGACGGCAACTTCACGCTGAAAGAAGGCGAGTGCATGGGCGCGTGCGGTGATGCGCCGGTCATGATCGTCAACAACACCCACATGTGCAGCTTCATGAGCAACGAGAAGCTCGACGCGCTGATCGCTGACCTCCAGTCGAAGGCGCCGACCACCGGAGCAGGCAAGTAAATGACCTCTCTGCACGATCGACATATCCAGCCGTTGATTCTCGCCGGCTTGAACGGCGACAACTGGCACCTCGAAGATTACGTCAAGCGCGGCGGCTATCAACAGCTCAAGCGCATCCTCACCGAGAAGATCACCCCCGAACAGGTCATTGCTGACGTGAAAGCGTCAGGCCTGCGCGGCCGTGGCGGTGCAGGCTTCCCGACCGGCTTGAAGTGGAGCTTCATGCCGCGCCAGTTCCCGGGCCAGAAGTATCTGGTCTGCAACACGGACGAAGGCGAGCCGGGTACGTTCAAAGATCGCGACATCATCCGTTACAACCCGCACGCGCTGATCGAAGGCATGGCCATCGGCGGCTACGCGATGGGCATTACCGTGGGCTACAACTACATCCACGGCGAGATCTGGAACGAATACAAGATTTTTGAGCAGGCGCTTGAAGAGGCACGGGCCGCGGGCTTCCTCGGTGACAACATCCTGGGTTCCGGCTTCAACTTCCAGCTGCATGCGCACCATGGCTATGGCGCGTACATCTGCGGCGAAGAGACCGCGCTGCTCGAGTCGCTGGAAGGCAAGAAGGGCCAGCCGCGCTTCAAGCCGCCGTTCCCGGCGAGCTTTGGCCTTTACGGCAAGCCGACCACCATCAACAACACCGAAACCTTTGCCGCTGTGCCGTTCCTGCTGGCCATCGGTCCGGACAATTATCTGAAGATGGGCAAGCCGAACAACGGCGGCTCAAAGATCTTCTCGGTGTCTGGCGACGTGGAGCGTCCGGGCAACTATGAGATTCCGCTCGGCACGCCGTTCTCCAAACTGTTGGAGCTGGCCGGCGGCATGCGCGGCGGCAAGAAACTCAAGGCGGTCATCCCGGGTGGCTCGTCGGCGCCGGTGGTGCCGGCCGACCTGATGATGGCCTCCGACATGGACTACGACTCGATCGCCAAGGCGGGCTCGATGCTGGGCTCGGGCGCTGTGATCGTGATGGACGAAACGCGCTGCATGGTGAAGTCGCTGCTGCGCCTTTCGTACTTCTATTTCGAAGAGTCGTGCGGCCAGTGCACGCCGTGCCGTGAGGGCACCGGCTGGCTGTATCGCGTGGTCGACCGCATCGAGCACGGCAAGGGCCGCCAGGAAGACCTGGACCTGCTGAACAACGTGGCAGAAAACATCATGGGCCGGACCATCTGCGCGCTCGGCGATGCCGCTGCGATGCCGGTCCGCGGCATGCTCAAGCACTACTGGGATGAGTTCGCGTATCACGTCGAACACAAGCAGTGCATGGTGCCCACCTACATTTAAGCGTGGCAGAACATGGTTGAAATCGAAATCGATGGCAAGAAGGTTGAGGTTGCCGAAGGCAGCCTGGTGATGGAGGCTGCTCGCCAGACGGGCACCTACATTCCTCACTTCTGCTATCACCGCAAACTGTCGGTCGCGGCCAACTGCCGGATGTGCCTGGTCGAGGTCGAGAAGGCGCCCAAGGCGCTGCCGGCCTGCGCCACGCCCGTCACCGCGGGTATGAAGGTCTTCACCAACTCCGAGAAGGCGGTGAAGGCACAGAAGTCCGTGATGGAGTTCCTGCTGATCAACCACCCGCTGGATTGCCCGATCTGCGACCAGGGTGGCGAGTGCCAGTTGCAGGACTTGGCCGTGGGCTACGGCAAGTCGGAATCGCGCTACCAGGAAGAAAAGCGTGTGGTGTTCCACAAGAACGTGGGCCCGCTGATCTCCATGGAAGAGATGACGCGCTGCATTCACTGCACGCGTTGCGTCCGCTTCGGTCAGGAAATTGCCGGTGTGATGGAACTGGGCATGCTCAATCGTGGCGAGCATTCCGAGATCACGACGTTTGTCGGTCAGACTGTTGACTCCGAGCTGTCCGGCAACATGATCGATCTGTGCCCCGTTGGCGCGCTGACCAGCAAGCCGTTCCGCTATTCGGCCCGTACGTGGGAGCTGGCACGCCGCAAGTCGGTGTCGCCGCACGATGGCCTCGGCGCCAACGTGATTGTCCAGACCAAGAACCAGCGCGTGATGCGTGTTCTGCCGCTGGACAACGAAGCCATCAATGAATGCTGGCTGTCCGACAAGGACCGCTTCGCCTATGAAGGCGTGAACAGCGACGATCGTCTGACGCAGCCGATGCTCAAGCAAGGCGGTCAGTGGAAAGCTGTCGACTGGACCACGGCACTGGAATACGTTGCCAACGGCCTGAACGAAATCAAGCGTGACCATGGCGCTGAGCAGATCGGTGCATTGGCCAGCCCCCACAGCACGCTGGAAGAGCTGTTCTTGCTGCAAAAGCTGGTGCGTGGCATTGGCAGCGACAACGTCGATTTCCGTCTGCGTCAATCCGATTTCTCGGTCAAGCCGACCGGCGCTCCGTGGCTCGGCATGCCGATCGCTGACGTGTCGCTGCTGCAGCGCACGCTGGTGGTGGGCGCGTTCCTGCGCAAGGATCATCCGTTGCTGGCCGCGCGCCTGCGGCAGGCAGGCAAGAAGGGTGGTCAGCTGAATGTGATCGGCGCCGGCGGCGAAGACCTTCTGATGCCCGCCACGCAACTGTTGGGCGCGCCGTCGCAATGGCTGTCGCTGCTGTCGCAAGTGGCGGTGGTCGTGGCTGCTGCCAACAACGTTGCACGTCCGGGCGGTACGGATGGCATCGAAGCCGGTGACGTTGCTAAGCGCATCGCCGCAAGCCTCGCTTCGGGCGAACGCAAGGCGGTGTTCCTCGGCAACGCTGCTGTAGCGCATCCGCAATTCTCGCAATTGCATGCGCTGGCTCAGTGGGTTGCGCAGCAGACCGGTGCGACGCTGGGCTTCCTGACGGACGCGGCCAACACCGTCGGTGGCTACATTGCTGGTGCGCTGCCGCAAGGCAATGGCCTCGATGCCGCCGCTATGCTGGCGCAGCCGCGCCGTGCTTACGTGCTCCTGGGCGCCGAACCCGAATTCGATAGCGCGAATCCCGTGCAGGCTCGTGCGGCACTGGATCAGGCTGACACGGTGATCGTGTTGGCGCCGTTTGCCTCTCGCGCTGCACTCGAATACGCCGATGTGCTGCTGCCGACCGCGCCGTTCACGGAAACTTCGGGCACCTTCGTCAACTGCGAAGGCCTGCCGCAAAGCTTCAACGGCGTTGTGCGCAGCCTGGGTGATTCGCGCCCGGCGTGGAAGGTCCTGCGCGTGCTGGGCAACCTGCTGAACGTGTCGGGCTTCGAATACGACAGCTCGGAAGTTGTGCGCGACGAAGTGTTGACCAAGCCGGTCACCGATCGTTTGTCGAATACGACGATCGCGCAGACCACCGTTCCCGCTGCCTCCGCTGCCGGCATCGAACGTCTGGCCGATGTGCCGATTTATCACGCCGATCCGATCGTACGCCGCGCTGGTTCGCTGCAGCTGACGGCCGCAGCACGCGCAGCAATGCGCGCTGGCTTGCCGGCTGACCTCTATGCGCAACTCGGCCTTGTCGATGGTGACGCCGTGCGCGTGACGCAAGGACAGCGCAGTGTGGTGCTGCCGGCCGTGCTGGACAAGTCGCTGGCTTCCGGTGTGATCCGCGTGTCCGCCGCCACCGAGGCTTCGGCACAACTGGGTGCCATGTTCGGCGCGGTAAGCGTTGAGAAGGTTGAATCGTCCGCGCTGGCGGCTACGGTGTAAGGGTCAACATGATCGAGTCGATTACTTCTTTCGGTACCGCCACCTTCGGTGGGTGGTGGCCGCTGATCTGGACGCTGGTCCGCGCGGTCTGCATCATTCTCCCGCTGCTGCTGTGCGTGGCCTACCTGATCTTGTGGGAGCGCAAGCTCATCGGCTGGATGCACGTGCGTCTGGGCCCGAACCGCGTGGGCCCGATGGGTCTGCTGCAGCCGATTGCCGACGTGCTCAAGCTGCTGCTCAAGGAAGTCATGGTGCCGAGCGCGGTCAGCCGCGGCATGTACATCATCGCGCCGCTGATGGTGCTGATGCCCGCCGTGGCGATCTGGGCGGTGATTCCGTTCCAGGCCGAAGCCATGGTGTCGAACATCAACGCCGGCCTGCTGTACGTGATGGCGATCAGCTCGGTGGGCGTGTATGGCGTGATCCTGGCCGGCTGGGCTTCGAACTCCAAGTACGCATTCCTGGGTGCGATGCGTGCCTCGGCGCAGATGATTTCGTACGAAATCGCCATGGGCTTCGCGCTCGTGACGGTGCTGATGGTGACGGGCAGCCTGAATCTGTCGGACATCGTCAACTCGCAGAACCGCGGTTTCTTTGCGGGTCACGGCATCAACATCCTCTCGTGGAACTGGCTGCCGCTGCTGCCGATGTTTGGCGTCTACTTCATCTCGGGCGTGGCAGAAACCAACCGCCACCCGTTCGACGTGGTGGAAGGCGAATCGGAAATCGTGGCTGGCCACATGATCGAATACTCGGGCATGGCGTTCGCGCTGTTCTTCCTGGCCGAGTACATCAACATGATCGTGATCTCGGCGCTGACGGCAACGCTGTTCCTGGGCGGCTGGGCCTCGCCGATTGATGCACCGGTTCTCAACTGGATTCCGGGCTTCTTCTGGCTGCTCATCAAGGTTTTCCTGCTGCTGTCGGTGTTCATCTGGCTGCGTGCATCGTTCCCGCGTTATCGCTATGACCAGATCATGCGTCTGGGCTGGAAGATCTTCATTCCGCTCACTGTGGGCTGGCTTGTCGTCGTCGCCATCTGGTTGGTGTCGCCGTGGAACATCTGGAAGTAACGGGACAATAGGAAGGCACCATGTTGCTTGCCATCAAGGAATTCTTTAACAGCCTGCTCCTGAAGGAACTCTTCAAGGGGCTGGCGCTGACCGGGCGCTACCTGTTTGCGCGCAAGATCACTGTTCTCTTTCCGGAAGAGAAGACGCCGCTGTCGCCGCGCTTCCGCGGTTTGCATGCACTGCGTCGCTATCCGAACGGCGAGGAGCGTTGCATCGCTTGCAAGCTGTGCGAGGCCGTATGCCCGGCTCTGGCCATCACGATCGAGTCAGACCAGCGCGACGACGGCACTCGCCGCACCACGCGCTACGACATCGACCTGACCAAGTGTATTTTCTGCGGCTTCTGCGAAGAGGCTTGCCCGGTGGACGCCATCGTCGAGACGCACATCCTGGAATACCACGGTGAAAAGCGCGGCGACCTGTATTTCACCAAAGACATGCTGCTGGCCGTGGGTGATCGCTTCGAGCCGGAAATTGCGGCCAACAAGGCGGCCGACGCAAAGTACCGCTGATTCAGAACGTCCGCCGTGCGGTTGGCGGGCGGTGCAGTTGACATCCCGGTTGGACAACGGCTCTTTGAGAGCCAACCAGTTGCGGTGGCGCTACGCCATCGCGGCTTTGGACAAGCGCGTGCCGCAAAACGGCCCGTGCCAGGATCATGGAAATCACGACGATCATCTTCTACTGTTTCGCGCTCGTGCTGGTGCTCGCAGCGCTGAAGGTCATCACCGCGAAGAACCCGGTGCACGCGGCGCTGTTCCTCGTGCTCTCGTTCTTTACCGCGGCGGCGATCTGGATGCTGCTCAAGGCGGAGTTCCTCGCCATCACGCTGGTGCTGGTCTACGTTGGGGCAGTGATGGTGCTGTTCCTGTTCGTGGTGATGATGATCGATATCGACATCGAGCACTTGCGACGCGATTTCTGGACGTACGTACCAATGGCAGCGTTCGTGGGCGTGGTCATCATCCTCGAAATGGCCGTCGTGCTGACCAAGACCTTCATGGGGCGCGTACAGCCCGTGCAGGAGTTGCCCAAGGGCTTTACTGGTCCGAACACGCAGGCGCTCGGGAAGCTCATCTACACCGATTACATCTATGCCTTTGAAGTCGCTGGCGCAGTGCTGCTGCTGGCGATTGTCGCGGCCGTGGCCTTGACCGCCCGTCGCCGCAAGGACACCAAAGCCCAGAACGTGTCTGATCAAATCCGCGTGAAGCGCAAGGACCGTGTGCGTCTGGTCTCGATGCCGTCTGAAAAGTCGGCTGGCGCAGCTTCGGCTGAATCCAAGAGCTGAGCCCCGGGAGAACCCATATGTCTTCGCTATCCCTTGCCCATTACCTCGTGCTCGGCGCGGTGCTGTTTGCCATCAGCATCGTCGGCATCTTCCTGAACCGCAAGAACGTCATCGTGCTGCTGATGGCGATCGAATTGATGCTGCTGGCGGTCAACCTGAACTTCGTTGCGTTCTCCCATTACCTGGGCGATCTGGCAGGGCAGGTGTTCGTGTTTTTCATCCTGACGGTGGCCGCGGCGGAATCCGCGATCGGTCTCGCCATCCTGGTGGTGCTGTTCCGTAATCTGGACACCATCAACGTCGACGATCTGGACAGCCTGAAAGGCTGACCTCCGCATCCACCTATAAGAAGCGTTCCATGGCTACCACGCTCAATCCCAACCTGCTGCTGGCGATCCCGCTCGCGCCGCTGGCCGGCGCGGCGATCGCCGGGCTGTTCGGCACCAAGTTCTTTGGCGAGAAGATCGGCCGCACGGCATCCCACAGCGTCACCATCCTTGGTGTTGCGATCGCCTTCATTCTGTCGGCGCTGACGCTGTCCGACGTCATCAATGGCGCCGGCTACAACGGCACCGTCTATGAATGGATGACGGTTGGCTCGCTGAAGATGGAAGTCGGCTTCCTCATCGATTCGCTCACGGCGATGATGATGTGCGTGGTGACCTTCGTCTCGCTGATGGTGCACATCTACACCATCGGCTACATGGCCGAAGATGATGGCTACAACCGTTTCTTCGCGTACATCTCGCTGTTCACGTTCTCCATGTTGATGCTCGTGATGAGCAACAACTTCCTGCAGTTGTTCTTCGGCTGGGAAGCGGTGGGTCTGGTGTCGTACCTGCTGATCGGCTTCTGGTTCAAGCGTCCGACGGCCATCTACGCCAACATGAAGGCGTTCCTGGTGAACCGCGTGGGTGACTTTGGTTTCGTGCTGGGCATCGGTCTCCTGCTGGCGTACAGCGGCAGCCTGAGCTATGCCGACGTGTTTGCCGCCCGCGACAACCTGGCCACGATCGGCTTCCCGGGCACCGATTGGCACATGCTGACGGTCGCCTGTATCTGCCTGTTCATCGGCGCGATGGGTAAGTCGGCGCAGTTCCCGCTGCACGTGTGGCTGCCGGACTCGATGGAAGGTCCGACCCCGATTTCTGCGCTGATTCACGCGGCCACCATGGTGACCGCCGGCATCTTCATGGTCGCGCGCATGTCGCCGCTATTCGAGCTGTCGGACACCGCTCTGTCGTTCGTGTTGATCATCGGCGCCATCACCGCGCTGTTCATGGGCTTCCTGGGCATCATCCAGACGGACATCAAGCGTGTGGTAGCGTACTCCACGCTGTCTCAGCTGGGCTACATGACCGTCGCGCTGGGCGCGTCGGCTTATCAAGTAGCCGTGTTCCACTTGATGACGCACGCGTTTTTCAAGGCGCTGCTGTTCCTCGGCGCGGGCTCCGTCATCATCGGTATGCACCACGACCAGGACATGCGCAACATGGGCGGCCTGCGCAAGTACATGCCGATCACTTGGCTGACGTCGCTGGTGGGGTCGCTGGCGTTGATTGGCACGCCGTTCTTCGCGGGCTTCTATTCGAAGGACTCGATCATCGAAGCGGTGCGCGAATCGCACCTGCCGGGCGCTGGCTTCGCTTACTGGGCGGTGCTGGCCGGCGTGTTCGTGACCGCGTTCTACTCGTTCCGCATGTACTTCCTGGTGTTCCACGGTGAAGAGCGTTTCGGCAAGGCCCATGCTCATCACGACGATCACCATGAAGAGGAAGAGGGCGACCACGATCATCACCATGGTCTGGCCCCGGGCCAAAAGCCGCACGAGTCGCCGTGGGTGGTGACGGTGCCGCTGGTCCTGCTGGCGATTCCGTCGGTCATCATCGGTGCAATGGCAATCCAGCCGATGCTGTTCGGGGAGTTCTTCAAGCACGGTGTGGTGTTCTCGGAAGTCATCTTCAATGCTGACAACCACGAGGCAATGAAGGTGTTGGCTGAAGACTTCCACGGCTGGGTCGAGATGGCGCTGCACGGCTTTACGTCGGCACCGTTCATCCTGTTGCTGGCGGGCGTCGTGTTGTCGTGGTTCTTCTACCTGAAGCGCCCGGATATCCCGGCAGCGATTGCCAAGCGTTTCTCTGGCGTCTACAAGCTGCTGGACAACAAGTACTACATGGACAAGATCAACGAGATCGTCTTTGCCAACGGTGCGGTCAAGTTTGGCCGTGGCCTGTGGAAGGGCGGCGATCAGGGCGTGATCGACGGTGTTGTCGTCAACGGCAGCGCGCGTCTGGTGGGCTGGTTCGCGACTGTCGTGCGCCTGCTCCAGTCCGGCTTCATCTATGACTATGCGTTCGCGATGATCATCGGCACGGTTGGGCTGCTGACGTATTTCGTGTTCCTGGCAGGCAAATAAGGGATTACAAAAATGGTTCTGTCTTTTGCGATCTGGCTGCCGATCTTCTTCGGCGTGCTGGTGCTGGCCTCGGGCTCAGACCGCAATCCCGGTTATGTCCGCTGGATGTCGCTGATCGGCTCGCTGATCAGCTTCGTGATGACGTTGCCGCTGATCACGCGTTTCGACAAGACGACGGCTGCGATGCAGTTCGTCGAGAAGTCGTCGTGGATCGAGCGCTTCCACATCAGCTACTACCTGGGTGTCGACGGCATCTCGATGTGGTTCGTGGTGCTGACTGCATTCATTACCGTCATCGTGGTCATTGCCGCCTGGGAAGTGATCACCGAGCGTGTGGCCCAGTACATGGCCGCGTTCCTGATCCTGTCGGGTCTGATGATCGGCGTGTTTGCGTCGCTCGACGGTCTGCTGTTCTACGTGTTCTTTGAAGCCACGCTGATCCCGATGTACATCATCATCGGCGTGTGGGGCGGCCCGAACCGCGTCTATGCGGCATTCAAGTTCTTCCTGTACACGCTGCTGGGCTCGTTGCTGACGCTGGTCGCGCTGCTGTATCTGTACTTCCACAGCGGCACGTTCGAAATTCTGCAGTGGCATCAGGTCAAGCTGTCGATGAACGAGCAGATCCTGATCTTCCTCGCGTTCTTCATGGCCTTTGCCGTGAAGGTGCCGATGTGGCCGGTGCACACTTGGCTGCCGGATGCCCACGTGGAGGCGCCGACTGGTGGTTCCGTGGTGCTGGCGGCCATCATGCTGAAGCTGGGCGCTTACGGTTTCCTGCGGTTCTCGCTGCCGATCGCGCCGGATGCCAGCCATAGCCTGTCCGCGTTCATCATTGCGATCTCGCTGGTCGCCGTGATCTACATCGGCCTGGTCGCGCTGGTGCAAGCCGACATGAAGAAGCTGGTCGCATATTCGTCGATCGCCCACATGGGCTTTGTCACGTTGGGCTTCTTCATCTTCAACGAGATCGGTGTGGAGGGCGGTATCGTCCAGATGATCTCGCACGGCTTCATCTCCGGTGCGATGTTCCTGTGCATCGGCGTGCTGTACGACCGGGTGCACTCACGTCAGATCGCCGATTACGGCGGTGTGGTGAACACGATGCCGAAGTTCGCGGCGCTGTCGGTGTTCTTTGCGATGGCCAACTGCGGCCTCCCGGCAACCTCGGGTTTCGTTGGCGAATTCATGGTGATCCTGGGTTCGGTCAAGTTCAATTTCTGGATTGGTCTGCTGGCTGCCACGGCACTGATTTTTGGTGCAGCGTATTCGCTGTGGATGGTCAAGCGCGTGATCTTCGGTGATGTGACCCACAAGCACGTGGCCGAATTGAAGGACCTGAACTGCCGCGAGTTCTTCATGCTGGGCGTGCTGGCGATCGCCACCCTGTACATGGGTCTGTATCCGAAACCCTTTACCGATGTCATGCATGCGTCCGTGGTCAACCTGCTGACCCACGTGGCTCAGTCGAAGCTGTAAGCAGCGAGAAGAAACTATGCAATCGTCCTCCTCTATTGCGGCTGTTGCCCCAATCGTTTTTCTCGCGCTGGGCATTGGTGCAGTCAACTGGATTGACCTGGCGCGCGGCCAGAAACGAAGCAGCGTGGCGTATCCGGTTTCGTTGGTGATCACGCTGGTGCTGGCCGTGTGGTTCGGGCTGAACGCCGCGAACGGCGAGACGCACTACGTCTTCGGCAATATGGCCGTGATCGACCCGATGGCCAACGTGCTGGCGTCGTTCTGCGCGCTTACGCTGTTTGCCACGCTCGTCTACACGCGCCGCTATCTGGCCGACCGCGACATGTATGCGGGCGAGTTCTACATGTTCGCCCTGTTCACACTGGGTGGGCAGGTGGTGATGATCACAGGCAACAACTTCCTCGTGCTTTATCTGGGCCTGGAATTGCTGTCGCTGGCGTCGTACACGCTGGTGGCGCTGCGCCGCCGTTCGAACGTGTCGTCCGAATCAGCCATGAAGTACTTCATCCTGGGCGCACTGGCATCGGGCCTGCTGCTGTACGGCATGTCGATGCTGTACGGCGCGACCGGCTCGCTGGAGCTGGGCAAGGTGTTTGACGCCATCAAGAACGGCGAGATCAACAAGACGATCCTCGTGTTCGGCGTGGTGTTCATCGTTGCCGGTCTGGGTTTCAAGCTGGGCGTGGCGCCGTTCCACATGTGGGTGCCGGACGTGTACCAAGGCTCGCCGACGGCCGTGACGCTGCTGATCGCCGGCGCACCGAAGGTGGCTGCGTTCGCGATGACGCTGCGCATTCTGGTGGAAGGGTTGCTGCCGCTGGCGTTCGACTGGCAGAACATGCTGATCGTGCTGGCCGTTGTGTCGCTGGCTATCGGCAATATCACGGGCGTTGTTCAGACCAACTTCAAGCGTCTGCTGGGCTATTCGACGGTCTCGCACATGGGCTTCCTGCTGCTGGGCTTGGTGTCAGGCGTCAGCGCCGGCAAGCCGGATTTGACAGCACAGGCCTACAGCGCGTCGATGTTCTACGCGATCACCTACGTGCTGACCGCACTCGGCGCTTTCGGCATCATCTTGCTGTTGGCGCGTAAGGGCTACGAAGCGGAAGAGATTGCCGACCTCAAGGGCTTGTCGAAAAAGAGCCCGTGGTTTGCGCTGCTGATGCTGTTCATCATGATGTCGCTGGCGGGCCTGCCGCCGACGGTGGGCTTCTACGCCAAACTGTCGGTCCTGGGGGCGGTGGTTGATGCCGGAATGCCGTGGTTGGCCGTGGTGGCCGTGCTGTTCTCGCTGGTGGGGGCGTTCTACTACCTGCGTGTCATCAAGGTCATGTATTTCGATGCGCCGGCGGATGAGGGCCCCGTGGAGGCCACCTTGGGCCTGCGCTCGTTGCTGTCGATCAATGGCTTGTTGGTGCTGTTGCTGGGTATCTTCCCGGCCGGCCTGATGGCTGTGTGCTATCAGGCAATCCGCCTGACGTTGGCTTCGTAAGACGCCGAGCACCATGACTACGTCGACGGGCGGTCTGTTTGTCATCGTGTTGGCACTGATCTGTGCCAACCTGCCGTTCGTCAATCAACGCGTGCTGGCACTGGTGCCGGCACGCTGGCCGCGCAAGCCGTTCTGGCTGCGCGGCACCGAGCTGATTGCCATGTACGTTGTGGTTGGGCTGATCGGCTTTGGTATCGAATCGAGCCAGGGCAATGCATTTCCGCAAGGCTGGCAGTTTTACGCGATCACCGCTTGCCTGATGCTGGTTTTCGCGTTTCCCGGCTTTACGTGGCAATACCTGGTTCGCCATCCCCGCGATTCCCGTTAATTCCCGCCGGGCAGGTTCTCGCTGTCTCGGCATGAGAGAGCGCCATGTCCGATCACACCCCGCTGAACGCCACTCCTGAGACGACGCAGGACCCCGACGCCGGTCTGCGCGAGACGCAGGTTGCATCTGCGTTGATGCACCAAGGCAAATTTCTTACGCTCAAGCACGACATTGTTCGCCTGCCGGACGGCCGCAATGCGAGCCGCGAATACCTGATTCACCCGGGCGCGGTGATGATGATCCCGCTGTTCGATGACGGCACCGTACTGATGGAGCGTCAGTTCCGCTACCCGGTCGGCAAGGTGATGATTGAGTTCCCGGCAGGCAAGCTCGATCCGGAGGAAGGTGCGCTCACATGCGGCAAGCGCGAACTGCGCGAGGAAACCGGCTACACGGCCGAGCGCTGGGACTACCTCACGCGCATTCATCCGGTCATTTCGTATTCCACCGAGTTCATCGACATCTATCTCGCACGCGATCTTAAACAAGGTAAGGCAATGCTAGATGAAGGCGAATTTCTCGAGACCTTCGTCACGCCGGCCGGCCAACTGATCGATTGGGTGCGCGAAGGTAAGATTTCCGACGTGAAGACCATCATCGGCACGTTCTGGCTTGAGAAGATTCTGTCAGGCGCGTGGACGCCGGGTGCAGTCTGAGGCGCTTACAGCCGTCGCTTGATCACACCGTTTTCCTGTCGTTGTTACCATAGCGAACGGTCGTGCGAAAAAATTAGCACGACCGTTCACAAATTTTCGAATCGGGGATACACTCGTCCCCATGCGCTGGACCGATCATGAAAGTGCTGGACCTCCGCTGTGCCAATGACCACCGCTTCGAAGGCTGGTTCGGCTCCGATGCCGATCTGCAATCGCAGCAAGAGCGCGGGCTATTGACGTGCCCAGTTTGCGGTCACAACGAGGTTGAGCGTTTGCCGAGTGCGCCCCGCCTGAATCTATCGTCGTCTCGTCCGGAGTCCGCCCACAAGAGCGGCGCTGGCAAGGCGGCCGAAGGCGAGAGCGGTGTGCCCGCGACCCTGCAACAGCTCTACCTGAAAGCCGTGCGCCATGTTCTTGCCAATACCGAGGACGTTGGCGAGCGGTTTGCAGAAGAGGCGCGCCGCATGCATTACAACGAGGCGCCGGAGCGGGGGATTCGCGGGACGACATCTCGGGAAGAAGCGCAGGAACTGGCGGAGGAAGGCATCGACGTGATGCCGCTGCTGGTGCCCGACGCGCTGAAGCAGCCCGTGCACTAGCAGCCCCGATTCAGGTCCGCGCCGGTCCGACAGAACGTTCTCCATCGATTTGCCGCGGTGGAGAGCCAACCACAGGAGACAGGCATGGATCTGAACTACTCGGCGGCCGATGATGCGTTCCGCCAGGAAGTCCGCGGCTGGCTGCAAGCCAATCTGCCCAAGGACATCCAGGACAAGGTGTTGAACCACCGCCGCCTGAACCGCGACGATTTCGTACGCTGGCACAAGGCTTTGGCGGGCAAGGGCTGGTCGGTCCCGCACTGGCCGGTCGAATGGGGCGGCACCGGCTGGACCCCCATCCAAAAACACATCTGGGACGAAGAGTGCGCGCAGGTCGGTGCGCCCGGCGTGTTGCCGTTCGGCGTCAGCATGGTCGCGCCCGTCATCATGAAGTACGGCAACGAAGCGCAGAAACGCTACTACTTGCCGCGCATCCTGGACTGTACCGACTGGTGGTGCCAGGGCTATTCGGAGCCGGGCTCGGGCTCCGACCTCGCCTCGCTGAAGACGCGCGCGGTACGCGAAGGTGACCACTACATCGTCAATGGCCAGAAGACCTGGACGACGCTCGGCCAGCACGCCGACATGATTTTCTGCCTCGTCCGCACGGACCCGGAGGCCAAGAAGCAGGAGGGTATCTCGTTCCTGCTGATCGACATGAAGACGCCGGGCATTACCGTTCGCCCGATCATCATGCTCGACGAAGAGCACGAGGTGAACGAGGTGTTCTTCGACAACGTGAAGGTGCCGGTCGAAAACCTCATCGGCGAAGAGAACCGCGGCTGGACGTATGCCAAGTACCTGCTTGGTCATGAGCGGACCGGCATTGCTCGCGTGGGCAATTCGAAGCGCGAACTCGCATTCCTCAAGCGCGTCGCGTTGCAGCATCAGAAGAACGGCAAGCCGTTGCTGCAAGATCCGATGTTCGCCGCCAAGATCGCCTCGCTCGAAATTGAACTGCTGGCGCTGGAGATGACGGTGCTGCGTGTGGTGTCGAGCGAGAACGCCGGCAAGGGCCCGGGCCCCGAGGCATCGCTGCTGAAGATCAAGGGCACGCAGATCCAGCAGTTGCTGACCGAACTGATGGTCGAGGCCGTTGGCCCGTACGCCCAGCCTTTCGACCCGGACTACCTCGAGGGCGATGTGCCGCAGGCCGTCACGGGCGACAACGATGCCGCGCCGCTGGCACCCTATTACTTCAACTATCGCAAGACCTCGATCTACGGCGGGTCGAACGAAATCCAGCGCAACATCATCTCGCAGATGATCCTTGGCGTCTGAGCAGAACGGCGACAGAACACATAGCGGAGACAAACATGGATTTCTCGTTCACCGACGAACAGAAGCAACTGGCCGATGCGGTGCGCCGCTTCATCGACAAGGACTACGGCTTTGAGGCGCGCAACAAGGTGGTGTACTCGCCGGAAGGTGTGTCGCAAGGTCATTGGGATGCGCTGGCCGAACTGGGCCTGACTGCACTGCCCGTGCCCGAAGCACAAGGCGGTTTCGACGGCCGCGCGATGGACCTGCTGGTCGTCATGCAGGAACTCGGCCGCGGTCTGGTTGTAGAGCCGTATCAGGCCACCGTGCTGGGCGCGCAGGCGCTCAAGCTCGCTGGCGGTCAGGATGCCTTGCTTGAAGAAGTCGCTGGCGGCGCCGTGAAGCTGGCCATTGCCTTCGGCGAGCCCCAATCGCGCTATGAGCTTTTCAACGTCACCACGCGCGCTGCGCAGCAGGGCAACGGCTGGACGCTCACGGGCGAGAAAGCGGTGGTGGTGCACGGCGCACAGGCTGACAAGCTGATCGTTTCGGCACGCACGGGCGGCGAAGCGCGTGATACGTCGGGCCTGTCGCTCTTCGTGGTCGACCGCAACGCCGCCGGCGTCACGGTCAAGGACTACCGCACGATCGACAATCTGCGTGCTGCGGATATCCGCTTCGACAACGCACCGGCAACGCTACTGGGCACAGCGGGCGAGGCGTGGGAAACCATCGATGCCGTGGCCGATCTTGGTTGTGTCCTGCTGTGCGCAGAAGCAATCGGCCTGATCGATGCGCTGAACGCCGCAACGCTGGAGTACACCAAGACCCGCCAGCAGTTCGGCGTGCCCATCGCGCGCTTCCAGGCACTGCAGCATCGTATGGTCGATATGTTCATCCACGCAGAGCAGGCCCGTTCGATCACCTA
This sequence comes from Ralstonia sp. VS2407, assembly GCF_052950655.1. Classification (NCBI taxonomy): domain Bacteria; kingdom Pseudomonadati; phylum Pseudomonadota; class Betaproteobacteria; order Burkholderiales; family Burkholderiaceae; genus Ralstonia; species Ralstonia sp. VS2407. The sequence goes on along the minus strand of NZ_JBRFVG010000004.1, from coordinate 45,022 downwards.
TCTGGCTGCTGCGCACTTTGAAGATGGCGATGTCGAGGCACGCCGCCGCTACGTGTCGGCGGCCAAGGCGCGTGTCGGCCAGGCAGCGCGTGACGTTGGTCAGGAGGCCGTGCAACTGCACGGCGGCATGGGCGTGACGAACGAATTGCCGGCCGCGCACATGTTCAAGCGGCTGACAATGATCAACACGACGCTGGGCGACGTGGACCATCACCTGGCACGCTTCGCATCGCTGCCCGGCTTCCAGCAAGCGGCGTAACGGCAAACCTGAACGCCCCGCATTCGTGCGGGGCGTTGTCATTTGGAGGAGACGAGATGGCAGAGAACGAAAGGGCAGAAACAGCGCGTTCGTACGAGTTCTACTTCGACGATTTCGAAGTCGGCCGCACGCTGCAGATGGGCACCTACCCGGTTACCGAAGAAGAGATCCTGACCTTCGCGCGGCAGTACGATCCGCAGCCGTTCCACATCGATGCGGAAGCCGCCAAGCACAGCATCTACGGCGGCATTATTTCCAGCGGCTGGATGACCTGCTCGATCATGATGCGGCTGATGGTGACGGGGTTTCTCGGCAAGGCGGCCAGCATGGGCTCGCCCGGCGTGGATGAAATCCGCTGGATGAAGCCGGTGTATCCGGGCGACACGCTGTCGGTGTCGAGCACCTGCATGGAAGTGCGTCCGTCGCAGTCGAAGCCGGATCGCGGCGTGGCCGTCAACCGCTGGGAGGCTCGCAACCAGCGCGGCGAACTCGTCTGTACCGTCACGGGCATGGGCCTGTTCGGTCGCCGTCCGCAAGCCTGATCGCTCGCCATTCCATCACAACAAGGAGACAACGCAGATGCGCATCATCGAATCGCTCGACGAGCTCAAAGGCTTGATCGGCCAGGAAGTTGCCGTGAGCGACTGGACCGAGATCACGCAGCAGCAGGTCAACCTCTTTGCCGAGGCCACGGGCGATCACCAGTGGATTCACGTCGATGTGGAGCGTGCCAAGCGCGAGTCGCCGTTTGGCGCGCCGGTGGCGCACGGCTTCCTCACGCTGTCGCTTCTGCCGATGCTGATGGCCAACGCGATCGAGATGTCTGACGTGAAGATGGGCGTGAACTACGGCCTGAACAAGGTCCGCTTCACCGCACCCGTGCCGGTGGGCAGCCGTGTGCGCGCCCGCGTGAAGCTGGTGGAAATGGAAGCGCTGCCGCCACTGCCCAATGCCCCCACGCTGACGGGCGCGCAGATGACCTGGGCGGTGACCATCGAACGCGAAGGGCAGGATCGCCCGGTGTGCGTGGCCGAATCGATCTCTCGCCGCTATTCCTGAGTCGCGTCTTTCTCATATTCCCCAGGCCGGCGCAATGCCGGCCTTTCTTTTTGCACTGGCGTGCGCTTGCACTCCGCTTGTTTTGTGCTTGTCTTTACGCGCCCCAAGCGGGCGCATTCCAACGAACAAATGCGCTGACTTGGCGCGGCTTCAGCACCGTTTTGGCGCGTATTTCCCTTTGAACGAGCCAAATGCGATGGCACGGTAGTTGCACTTTTGGGCCCCGGGAGTCGTTCTCGCCACCAATAAACCCAAGGAGCCGCAATGAAACGTCGTGAGCTGTTGAAGCTGTCTGCCGTCGCCGCCGCAACGCTGTTGTCCGTGTCGAGCCTCGCGTTTGCCCAGGCCAAAGAACCGATCAAGGTCGGCATCCTGCATTCGCTGTCGGGCACGATGGCCATCTCCGAGACGTCGCTGAAAGACGTCGCGCTGATGACGATCGACGAGATCAATAAGAGTGGTGGCGTGCTGGGCCGCAAGCTGGAGCCGGTGGTGGTGGACCCGGCATCGAACTGGCCGCTGTTTGCCGAGAAGGCGCGCGGGCTGCTGACGCAGGACAAGGTGGCCGTCACGTTCGGCTGCTGGACCTCGGTGTCGCGCAAGTCGGTGCTGCCGGTCTATGAAGAGCTGAACGGTCTGCTGTTCTACCCGGTGCAGTACGAAGGCGAAGAGATGTCGAAGAACGTCTTCTACACCGGCGCGGCGCCCAACCAGCAGGCCATTCCGGCCGTGGAATACCTGATGAGCAAGGAGGGCGGCGGCGCCAAGCGGTTCTTCCTTCTCGGTACCGATTACGTCTATCCGCGCACGACCAACAAGATCCTGCGCGCGTTCCTGCACAGCAAGGGCGTGAAGGACAGCGACATCGAAGAGGTCTACACCCCGTTCGGCCACTCCGACTACCAAACCATCGTCGCCAACATCAAGAAGTTTGCGCAGGGCGGCAAGACGGCCGTGGTGTCGACCATCAATGGCGACTCCAACGTGCCGTTCTACAAGGAACTCGGCAACGCGGGCCTGAAGGCCAAGGACGTGCCGGTGGTGGCCTTCTCGGTGGGTGAAGAAGAACTGCGCGGCATCGACACCAAGCCGCTGGTGGGCCATCTGGCCGCATGGAACTACTTCATGTCGGTCAAGAACCCCGTCAACGACGACTTCAAGAAGAAGTGGGCTGCATGGGTAAAGGCCAACAACCTGCCCGGCGGCGACAAGCGCGTCACCAACGACCCAATGGAAGCCACCTACGTCGGCATCATGATGTGGAAGCAGGCTGTCGAGAAGGCTGGCTCGACCGACGTGGACAAGGTCCGCAAGGCGATGTACGGCCAGCAGTTCAAGGCACCGTCGGGCTTCACGCTGGTGATGAACAACAACCATCACCTGAGCAAGCCCGTGATGATTGGCGAGGTGCGTGGCGACGGCCAGTTCAACGTCGTGTGGAAGACGCCGACGGTGATCCGCGCCAAGCCGTGGAGCCCGTACATCCCGGGCAACGAGGGCAAGCCTGACATGGTCGCAAGCAAGTAATGTGGTCAGGCGGGCGGGTCACGCGTCTGACGTGGCCGGTCCTTTGAACGACGCTGTACGACGTGGCGGACCGATCTCGGCATCGGCCGCCACGCATCGGATTGCCATGATGCGCTTGTCCCGCTGGTTGTTTCATTCCCTTGCCGCACTGCTGTGCGCCTTCTGTCTGACTGCGATGCCCCAAGCTTCTGCGTGGGCGGCCGGACAACCCTTGACCCAGGCCGATCTCAAGCCCCTGGCCGAAGACGACTTCGATGCCAAGGTGAAGACACTCAATGCACTGGCCGCTGCACCTGCGGAGCAGGCCGCCCCGATCCTGCAAGCCTTGCAGAATGACGCGCTGTTCTTCGCGCCCGCCGCTGGCATGGTGCGTCAGGATGGCGAGAAGTACCTGGACGCGATCACCGGCCAGCCCGTCACCGTCAAGGCCGACGATCTGCAATCCCTCACACTGAACAATGCCCTGCGTGCGCAAGTGGACAGCGCGGCGAGCGGCTTCGTGCTGCAATCGCCCGACCGTGCCGTGCGTGCCCAGGCCGTCGATACGTTGCTCGCGCATCCCGAGACGGCGTCGCGCCCCATTGTCGACGCGGCACGCAAGCATGAAACCGATCCGGAATTGCGTACCAAGCTGCACCTGTTGTGGGCCAATCTCGCGCTCGACGATGGCACGCATGCCGAGAAGCTCGAAGCGCTGAAGTTGCTCGCAGCCGATACGAATCCGCAGACCCGCCAGCGCATCGCCCCGTTGCTTGCCAAGGACAGCGGCGCTGACCATGAACTGCGCGCCGCCGCACAGCAAGCGCTCGATAGTCTTGCTGCACAAGAGCGCAAATCTGAACTGATCGGCAACCTGTTTGCCGGCCTGAGCCTGGGTTCGGTGCTGCTGCTCGCGGCGCTCGGGCTGGCCATCACTTATGGCCTGATCGGCGTCATCAACATGGCGCACGGTGAGTTCCTGATGATCGGTGCGTATGCCACCTACGTGGTGCAGACGATTTTCCGCAACTACTTTCCGAACGCCTTCGACTGGTATCTGCCCGCAGCGCTGCCTGCCGCGTTCCTGGCGGCGGCCGTCGTCGGCTTTGCACTGGAGCGGCTGGTGCTGCGTCACCTGTATGGCCGTCCGCTCGAAACGCTGCTCGCCACCTTCGGGATCAGCCTGCTGCTGATGCAGGCGGTGCGCTCCATCTTTGGCGCGCAGAACGTGGAGGTGGCGAACCCGAGCTGGATGAGCGGCGGCGTTGCCCTGACGCAGGGCCTTGTGCTGCCGTACAACCGGCTCGTCATCCTGCTGTTTGCGCTGGCCGTGGTGGCGATCGCCTGGGCCGTGCTCAACCGCACGCGCCTGGGACTGTTCGTGCGTGCCACCACGCAGAACCGCACGATGGCCGCCTGCGTTGGCGTGCGTACGTGGAAGGTCGACAGCTACGCGTTTGCATTCGGTGCGGGCATTGCCGGGCTGGGCGGCTGCGCACTCTCGCAGATCGGCAACGTCGGGCCGGACCTCGGCCAGAGCTACATCATCGATTCGTTCATGGCCGTGGTGCTGGGCGGGGTGGGGCAGTTGGCGGGCACGATCATCGGTGCGTTCGGGCTGGGCCTTATCAACAAATTCATCGAGCCGTTCTATGGCGCGGTGCTGGCGAAGATCATCGTGCTGGTGCTGATCGTGCTGTTCATCCAGAAGCGTCCGCAGGGCCTGTTCGCCCTCAAGGGCCGCAGCGCCGAGGCCTGATATGACGACGACCAAGTTCTCTCTCGATATTCCGGCGCGCATGCCGCTGCTGTCGCGGCGCGAGTGGTCCGCGCTGGCGCTGGTGTCGCTCATCGTGTGCATTGGCGCGCCGGTGTGCGCGCTTCTTGTGCCGGAAGGCAGCCCGCTGCATCTGTCGGCGTATGCGCTCACGCTCATCGGCAAGATCATGTGTTACGCCCTGGCGGCGCTGGCACTCGATCTGGTCTGGGGCTACTGCGGCATCCTCAGTCTCGGCCACGGCGTGTTCTTTGCGCTCGGCGGCTACGCCATGGGCATGTACCTGATGCGCTCCATCGGCCGAGAAGGCGTGTACAAGAGCGATCTGCCCGACTTCATGGTCTTCCTCGACTGGAAGGAGCTGCCGTGGTTCTGGCACGGCACCGAGCACTTCGCGTGGGCGATGCTGCTGGTGATTCTGGTGCCCGGCGTGCTGGCATGGCTGTTCGGCTTCTTCGCCTTCCGCTCGCGCGTCAAAGGCGTGTACCTGTCGATCATCACGCAGGCGATGACGTATGCGGCCATGCTGCTGTTCTTCCGCAATGAGACGGGCTTTGGCGGCAACAACGGCTTTACCGATTTCAAGCGCATCCTCGGCTTCCCGATCTCGGCATTGCCCACGCGCACCGTGCTGTTCGTGGCAACGTTCGTGGCGCTGGTGCTGGCGTTCATCGCCTGCCGGGCCATCGTCACGTCCAAGTTCGGCCGCGTGGTCACCGCCATTCGCGATGCCGAAGCGCGCGTGATGTTCTCCGGCTACAACCCGCTCGGCTACAAACTGTTCGTCTGGACGTTCTCGGCCGTGCTGTGCGGTATTGCCGGGGCGCTCTACGTGCCGCAGGTCGGCATCATCAACCCGGGCGAGATGTCGCCGGGCAACTCCATCGAGATGGCCGTGTGGGTGGCCGTTGGCGGGCGCGGCACATTGATCGGCCCGATCATCGGCGCGTTCCTCGTCAACGGGGCCAAGACGTTGCTCACCGCATGGGTGCCGGAATACTGGCTGTTCGTGCTCGGCGCGATCTTTGTGCTGGTGACGCTGTATCTGCCGAACGGCGTGCTTGGCCTGATGGGCAAGCTGCGCATGAAGAAGCGGGCGCCCACGCAAGCCAAGGCACCCGAAGCCGCGACCGTGACCGGAGACCATGCATGAGCACGTTCACCGAACTCCCCGACCGTGCCGAGACTGGCACCGCCACCGGCATGGGCCACCTGGTCGAGCCCGACACCATCGACGTCTCGCACGGCGCCATCCTGTATCTCGAAGACGTGACGGTGCGCTTCGGCGGCTTTCGCGCTCTGAACGCTCTCACGCTGTCGATCGACCATGGTGAGCTGCGCTGCATCATCGGCCCCAACGGCGCGGGCAAGACCACGATGATGGACGTGATCACCGGCAAGACGGGCCCGCGCAACGCCGACGTGACGGGCCGAGTCTTCCTCGGCCAGACCATCGACCTGCTGCGCCTGACCGAACCGCGCATCGCGCAGATCGGCATCGGCCGCAAGTTCCAGAAACCGACCGTGTTCGAGCAGCACACCGTGTGGGAAAACCTGGAACTGGCGATGAAGGCCGACAAGCGCTGGTGGGTGTCGCTGCGCGCGCGTCTGCTGAACGACGGCCGTCAGCGCATCGAAGAAACGCTCGGCCGCATCCACCTGGAAGCGGAAGCCTATCGGCCCGCTGGGCTGCTCTCGCACGGGCAGAAACAGCGCCTGGAGATCGGCATGCTCTTGATGCAACAGCCGCAACTGCTGCTGCTCGATGAGCCTGTTGCCGGCATGACGGATGAAGAGACGATGCAGCTCGCAACGTTGCTCAACGGCCTGCGCGGCACGTGTTCGATCATGGTCGTGGAGCACGATATGGAGTTCGTCGCCGCGCTGGCGGGGGCGGAAGGGCGCGTGACCGTGCTGGCCGAAGGCAGCGTCCTGGCCGAAGGCACGCTCGACGCCGTCAAGCGCGATGAGCGGGTGATCGAATCCTATCTGGGGCGTTAGAAGGCTCCGCAAAACTACTGCGCGTCTCGATCTTGCCCCTGTGATGCTCGCCGTGCCCGTGTACGGCTGCGCTTCTCGGGCCAACATCGGATCGCTGGCTACGTTTTTCAGAGCCTTCTCGAGGCAAAAGGAAAGAACGCGATGTTGCAGGTCCAACAACTGAACCAGTACTACGGCGGCAGCCACATCCTGCGCAACGTCAGCTTTGACGTCCCCACGGGCAAGCTGACCACGCTGCTTGGCCGCAACGGTGTCGGCAAGACGACGTTGCTCAAATGCCTGATGGGCGTGGTGCCCGCCGCCAGCGGTGCGATCGATTGGGAAGGGCGCACCATCCAGAAGCTGCCCGCGTACGAGCGTGTCTCGCAGGGGCTTGCCTATGTGCCGCAGGGCCGCGAGATCTTCCCGCGCCTGACGGTGGAAGAGAACCTGCTGATTGGTGCCGCCGCCAAGCGTGCGCCCTCCAAGGTGCCCGATTCCATCTATGAATTGTTTCCGGTGCTCAAGGAGATGAAGGGCCGGCGCGGCGGTGATCTGTCGGGCGGCCAGCAGCAGCAACTTGCCATTGGCCGCGCGCTGATGAGCGAGCCGCGCCTGCTGATCCTGGACGAGCCGACCGAAGGCATTCAGCCGTCGATCATCCAGGAGATCGGCCGCACCCTGCGCCGGCTGGTGGATGAGTTTGGCATGTCGGTGCTGCTGGTCGAGCAGTACTACGACTTCGCGCGCAGCATTGCCGACCGCTACGTCGTCATGAGCCGTGGCGAGGTGATCGCCCAGGGCGACGGCGCCAACATGGAGGCCGATGGCGTACGCGATCTGGTGGCGGTTTGACGCACAGGTGTCGTGTGAAAAAGTCGGGTGCCAAATGGGCGGCATCTGGCTATGATGGAAAACCTTTCCGTTTGCTTAGGGCGGGGTCCGGTCTGAAGCGCACAGCCGCGTTTCATGAGGGATGCCTCCCGTTTGCATGACCGATGCGCCATCCCGATTTTCCTGTTCCGCCGCAGGCCTCCGCATTTGCATCCTGGGAAGCCTCGTTGCACTTGGCGTTTGCGCGGCGCGGTGAGCGCACCGTGCTGGCGACGTGCCGGCATCAGGGGCCGCTGCGGGTGCAGAAGGCCCTGTATCCGGAAGGCGAGGGCGTCTGCCATGCCGTCATGCTGCATCCGCCCGCAGGCATTGCCGGCGGCGACGTGCTCGATATCGACATCGAACTCGGTGCCGATGCGCATGCCGTGCTGACCACGCCCGGCGCCACCAAGTGGTACAAGTCGCTCGGCCGCACGGCCACGCAGCGCGTTGCGATCCGCATGGATGCAGGTGCGAGGCTCGACTGGCTGCCGCAAGAGAACATCGTCTTCAACCAGGCCTGCCCGATCATCGACCTGACTCTCGATCTGGCCCCCGGTGCCACCGCCATCGGCTGGGACACCACCATGCTCGGCCGCCACGCCGCCGGCGAATCGTGGGCCGAAGGCCGCATCGCCATGCGCACCGCATTGCGTTGCAACGGCCAGCCGCTGTGGATCGAGTCGGCTGCGTTCGATGCGCAATCACCCATGCTAAATGCGACGACGGGTATGGCCGGCTTCCACGTCGTCGGCACGCTGTGGGCCGTGGGCGAGGGGGCTACCGAAGCCCTGGCCGAATCGATGGCCGAGCACCTGCCGTACAACGATGATCTGCGCGCCGGCGTCACCTGCCTCACGCAAGATGCGCCTGGCCTGCCAAACGTTTTGTTGCTGCGCGTGCTCGCACGTCGGCCCGAAGATGCGCGCGCGTTGCTGTCACAGACGTGGCTCGCGCTGCGCGAACCGATGCATGGCGTGGTAGGCCGTCCGCTGCGCCTGTGGGCCACATGATGGCCAGTTGATGGCAACGTGACTTCGCATCGCCCGATCTGAACTGAACTGAATTGACCCTCACCGAAGAGAGCCCCTCGTGGAACTGACCCCGCGCGAAAAAGACAAGCTGCTGATCTTCACCGCCGCCTTGCTGGCCGAGCGCCGCAAGGGCCGTGGCCTCAAGCTCAACTACCCGGAAGCCGTCGCCTTCATCAGCGCGGCCATCATGGAAGGCGCGCGCGACGGCAAGACCGTCGCCGAGCTGATGCACTACGGCACCACGCTCCTCACCCGCAATGACGTGATGGACGGCGTGGCCGAGATGATTCCCGACATCCAGGTCGAAGCCACGTTTCCGGACGGCACGAAGCTCGTCACCGTCCATCACCCGATCGTTTGAGTTTTGAAGTTTGAAGTCCGCACGCCACTCACCACTACGAGTCCTGCCATGACGCCTACCCTGTCTCGCTTCGTCCGGCCCGCTGCGGCCATTGCGCTCACGTTTGGCGCCTCCATCGCGTTTGCCCACCCGGGGCATCCGGGCCATACCGCCGAAGGCAGCTTGCTTGCCGGGTTCCTGCATCCGCTCACGGGTGCCGACCACTTGCTGGCGATGGTGGCCGTGGGCGTGTGGAGCGCACTGGCCTCGCGCTCGGTGCGCGATGCGCTGTGGGCGCCGGTCGCCTTTGTTGCGTTGATGATCCTGGGCGCGCTGCTCGGCGCGGGTGGCGTGGCGGTGCCGATGGCTGAGCCGATGATCGCCGCATCGCTGCTCGTGTTCGGCCTGCTGATTGCCGCTCGCGCCCAACTGCCGGCATGGGGTGGTGCGTTGCTGTGCGGCGCGTTCGCGCTGTTCCACGGCTACGCGCACGGCACGGAATTCCCCGCAGGCGCGCAGGCCATGTTCCCGACCTTCGTGGGCGGCTTTGCCGTGGCGACGGCGCTGCTGCACACCGCCGGCATCGGCGCGGGCTTTGCGCTGAAGCCGCGTCTGGCATGGCTGGCGCGGCTGTCGGGTGTGGGCGTGGCGCTGTACGGTGCCGGCCTGCTGGCGGTGGCCGTCTGAAGGGGCGCGAGATGATCCCCGGAGAACTCCTGCCGCAAGACGGCGATCTCGAACTCAATGCAGGCCGCGCGGCGGTCACGGTCACAGTGGCCAACACTGGTGATCGCCCCGTGCAGATCGGCTCGCACTACCACTTCTATGAAGTGAATGACGCGCTGCGCTTTGACCGCGAAGCCACGCGCGGCTATCGGCTCAACATCGCCGCCGGCACCGCCGTGCGCTTCGAGCCGGGGCAGGAGCGCACGGTCGAACTCGTAGCGCTTGCGGGCGATCGCGCGGTCTATGGCTTTGCTGGCCGTGTGATGGGCAAGCTGTGAAGTTGACGCAGAAGGAACGGACATGACACTCAAGATCGACCGCCGCGCCTATGCGGAAATGTTCGGCCCAACCACGGGCGACCGCGTCCGCCTGGCCGACACCGACCTCATCGTCGAAGTCGAACGCGACTTCACCATCTACGGCGAAGAAGTGAAATTCGGCGGCGGCAAGGTCATCCGCGATGGCATGGGCCAGAGCCAGCGCGAATCGAAAGACTGCGCCGACACCGTCATCACCAACGCGCTGATCATCGACCACTGGGGCATCGTCAAGGCCGACATCGGCCTGAAGCACGGCCGCATCTCGGCGATCGGCAAGGCAGGCAATCCGGACATCCAGCCCGGCGTGACCATCGTCATCGGCCCCGGCACCGAGATCATCGCGGGTGAGGGCATGATCGTCACCGCCGGCGGCGTCGACTCGCACATCCACTTCATCTGCCCGCAGCAGATCGACGAAGCGCTGAACAGCGGCGTGACGACGATGATCGGCGGCGGCACCGGCCCCGCCACCGGCACCTACGCCACGACCTGCACGCCGGGCCCCTGGTACATGCAGCGCATGCTGCAGGCGGCTGATGCGTACCCAATGAACATCGGCTTCCTGGGCAAGGGCAACGGCAGCCTGCCGGGCGCGCTGCGCGAGCAGATCGACGCGGGCGCCATCGGCCTGAAGCTGCACGAAGACTGGGGCTCCACGCCCGCCGCCATCGATTGCTGCCTGGGTGTGGCCGACGACACTGATACGCAGGTCGCCATCCACACCGATACGTTGAACGAATCGGGCTTTGTTGAAGCTACCGTCGCCGCATTCAAAGGACGCACGATTCACACGTATCACACCGAAGGCGCGGGCGGCGGGCACGCGCCCGACATCATCCGCGTGTGCGGTGAGTCGAACGTGCTGCCGTCGTCCACCAACCCGACGCGGCCGTTCACCGTCAACACGCTGGACGAGCACCTCGACATGCTGATGGTGTGCCATCACCTCGATGCGTCCATCGCCGAAGACATCGCCTTTGCCGAGAGCCGCATCCGCCGCGAGACGATTGCCGCTGAAGACATCCTGCACGACCTCGGCGCGTTCTCGATGATCTCCAGTGATTCCCAAGCCATGGGCCGCGTCGGCGAAGTCGTGCTGCGCACGTGGCAGACCGCACACAAGATGAAGGTGCAGCGCGGCAAGCTGGCCGGAGACCCGAACGATGCGCGCGGCGGGCATGACAACTTTCGCGTGAAGCGCTACGTCGCCAAGTACACGATCAACCCCGCACTCACGCATGGCATTGCGCATGAAGTCGGCTCGGTTGAAGTCGGCAAGTGGGCTGACCTCGTGCTGTGGAAGCCGGCATTCTTTGGCGTGAAACCGAGCCTGATCCTGAAGGGCGGGATGATTGCCTCTGCGGCGATGGGCGATGCGAATGCGTCGATCCCGACGCCGCAGCCGGTGCACTATCGGCCGATGTTTGGGGCGGCGGGTGGGGCGCTGGGGCGGACGTCGTTGACGTTCTTGTCGCAGTCGGCTGCTGCTGCCGGCGTGGCGGAGCAGTATGGGTTGGCCAAGACCACGGCGGTGGTCAAGGGCACGCGTACTGTGAGCAAGGCGGACATGATTCATAACGACTGGCAGCCTGACATTACCGTTGATCCGGAGACGTATCAGGTGGTTGCGGATGGGACTGTGTTGACTTGTGAGCCGGCGGAGGTGTTGCCGATGGCGCAGAGGTACTTTTTGTTTTGAGTTTTGGGATGGGCTCTTGTGGTCCATCCCTGTTTCGTACCCTGCCGGGCACGACTTACTTTTCTTTGTCTTGCCAAAGAAAAGTAAGCAAAAGAAAGGCGCGCCCGAGATGGCGACTTCCCCTTGAATTTATGTAACCGGGCGGGGAAGGAGGCAAACTCGCTTCGCTCAGACAGGCCTCCTTCCTTGATCCGCCCGCTTACAGAAATTCAAGGCGCCATCTAGGGCAGGTAAGTCAATGGCCACACCGGCGGGGAACTGAGGTGGGCGCCGGAGCTCGGCGAGTGCGAGTGCGAGTGCGAGTGCGAGTGCGAGTGCGAGTGCGAGAGCAAGAGCAAGAGCCAGCGCGTGCGACGGTTCTGAACGTACAACGGAGCAGTGCATGGGCAGAAGAGTGTGTGCTTTACCCTTGCCCTAGATGGCGCCTTGAATTTTCGTAAGCGGGCGGAAAAAAGACGGGAAACTGTCTGAGCGCAGCGAGTTTTTCCCGTCTCCGCCCGGTTACGAAAATTCAAGGGATGGTTCGCCATCTCGGGCGCGCCTTTCTTTGCTTACTTTCTTTGGCAAGACAAAGAAAGTGAGTCGCCCCCGGCAGGGGGTGAAATAAGGATGCGCTGCCGCGCCGAGATCAAAACTCCACGCTTGGAGATCAGAACTCGGCGATTGGAGTTCAGAACTCGACACTTGAAGTTCCGAACCCGATGCGTGGCGTCTCTGAACTCAACGCTCGGAGTTCAGAACGCGACGCTTGAGGTTCCGAACTCAACGTTTGACGTTCAGAACCCGACGTATGGCGTTCAGAACTCCACGCTTGAAGTTCCGAACCCGGTGCTTGCAGTTCAGAACTCGACGCCTGGAGTTCAGAACTTCGAGCCTCATAGTTGGATGACGAATCAGGTCGTAAAGATGCTTTCCATCAACAAACATCTCCCCGCGCCGCATGGCTTGGCCTCTGTGCTGGTCAAGCGTGCACCCAAGCTAGTGCTGCCATTCCTGGAGCGCAGCCGCAGCCGCTTGCGCGCCACCCTCGACGATGGCCGTGAAGTGGCCGTGGTGCTGCCGCGCGGCACTGTCATGCGCGGCGGCGACGTGCTGGTCGCTGAAGACGGCACGCTGGTGGAAGTGCAGGCCGCGCCTGAGCGGGTACTGCGCGTGACCAGCGACAACCGCCTCGCGCTGATGCGCGCCGCCTACCACCTCGGCAATCGCCACACGCCCGTGGAGGTCAGCGCCGATGCACTGCAGCTCGAAGCCGATCCGGTGCTCGAAGACATGCTGGTCCGCCTGGGCGTGACCGTCGCGCATGTGGAAGCACCGTTCGAGCCGGAGGCGGGCGCCTATGGTGGCGGCCATCGTCACGGCCACGATGCGACGTTCGAAGAGGACTACGCAGCCGCGCAGGCGCTGTACCACGAGCATCACGGTCACGATCATGGTCACAGTCACGCGCACGACCACGGCCACGACCATGGTCACTCGCATAGCCACGACCACGGTCACGGTCACGACGACGGCCATGCCCACGGGCCCGGCTGCGGCCATCACCACCATCACCATGACTAACGCCGCGCAGCTCACTGCCTTGCTGCATCTCGCGTCGCCGGCGCTGCCGGTGGGCGCGTTCAGCTATTCGCAGGGCCTGGAGGCAGCGGTAGACGTGCGGCACGTGGTGGATGAAGCGTCGGCTGCGGCGTGGATTGCCGAGGGCCTCGACGTGCTGGCCGCCTGCGAGGCGCCGCTGTGGCTGCTGCAGTTTGCCGACTGGCAGGCAGGCCGCTTCGATGCCGTGGCCGAGCGCGATGCCTGGTTCCTCGCCACCCGCGAGACGCGCGAGCTGCGGCTCGAAACGTCGCAGATGGGCTGGTCGCTCAGTCGCCTCATCCAGCAGATGGAGTGGGGCGATGGCGCACTGCGCAGCGCCTTGGCCGGGCGTGCCTCGGTGACGTTTCCAACGGCCTTTGCCGCCGCCGCTGCCGCGCTGAATGTCGACCCGCGCGACGGCGTGACGGCGTACTGCTTTGCGTGGGTGGAAAACCAGATGGCGGCGGCAGTGAAGGCCGTGCCGCTGGGGCAGGCTGCGGGGCAGCGCATTCTCTTCGGTCTGCACACTGCGGTGGCGCGTGCGGTGGAAGAGGCCACGCGCCGTGCGGCTTGTCATCCACCTGAACTGTCTACGTTTTCGCCTGGGCTGGGCGTGTTGTCTGCCCGGCATGAAACGCAATACTCACGACTCTTTCGATCCTGAACCCGATCATCATGCGAACCAAGAAACTTCCTGCCCTGCGTGTTGGCGTGGGCGGCCCGGTGGGCTCCGGCAAGACCACGCTGCTCGAAATGCTCTGCAAGGCCATGCGCGAGCGTTACGACCTCGTGGCGATCACCAACGACATCTACACGAAGGAAGACCAGCGCCTGCTGACCATCTCCGGCGCGCTGCCTGCCGAACGCATCATGGGTGTCGAGACCGGCGGCTGCCCACACACGGCCATCCGCGAAGATGCGTCGATCAACCTCGAAGCGGTCGATCGCATGCTCTCCAGGTTTCCAGATGCGGATGTCGTCTTCATCGAGTCGGGCGGTGACAACCTCGCGGCGACGTTCAGCCCCGAGCTGTCGGACCTGACGATTTACGTGATCGATGTGGCGGGCGGCGAGAAGATCCCCCGCAAGGGCGGCCCGGGCATCACCAAGTCGGACCTGCTCATCATCAACAAGACGGACCTGGCGCCGTATGTCGGAGCGTCGCTGGAGGTGATGGAGAGCGACACGCGCAAGATGCGTGGCGACCGTCCGTTCGTGATGTGCAATCTGCGGGCGCAGGGTGGGTTGGATGAGGTGATCCGCTTCATCGAGAAGCAGGGGATGCTGACGGCAGCTGCCTGATTGATTCACCGCAGCAGCGGCACTCGCGGGGGCCGCACTGAGTCAAAAATACTGACGCGTGTGGTGCGGAGGCGGGTGATGAAGACGATCCATGCTGCAGTGCTGACGACGGTGGTCTTGGGTGCAGTTGCCTGCGCGCCCACCATCGTCGGGCCGTATTACACGATGGATGTGCGGCTGGCGGACGGGAAACCCGTGCGGTGTGCGGTGAATCAACCGGTGCATCTGCCCAGTCCGCCGCCGGAACCCCTGACGGTGCGCGAGCGTAACGAAGCCGAGGTGCTGGCGACGCAGCCGCTGCGGTTGCAGACCGGGCCGCGGGCGCCGTATCCGACGGTCTACACCGCGCCGGATGTGCAGTGCTTTGCGTTGCCTCGGTAGGGCGTTCAGGCGTCTTCTGTCAGGGTGTGCCAGAGCGCCTGCGCCACCGGCCCGACGGGGCGCGCCCGCAATCGTGCGGCAACAATGTCGAGTTTGGAGCGCTTGAAGTGTCGGCCCTCCAATGACACGAGCTTGCCGCTGCGCAACTCCTTTTCGATCAGGTGCAACGGCATGTGGCCCCAACCCATGCCCTGCACGATCAACTCCTTCTTGGTGTGCTGGTCAGCGACCGTCCAGTTGGGCGCGTCCTTGATGACAAAGTAGTCACGCTGCGGCTGTTGTGCCGTATCGCGAATCACCACCTGAACATAGGCCTGCATCTGCTCGGGTGTGAGGTTGCGCATGGAAGGCGCGGTCACGTAGCCGGGTGCAGCCACTGGCACGAGCACCACCTTCGTGAGGTCTGTCCACTCGAAGCGTGGGTCGCTTTTGTCCACGTGGTGAATGATCAGGTCGGCCTCTTCGGCAAGCAGGCGCTCCCAGGGGCCGCCGATCACTTCGAAATGCAGGTGCAGCCGCGTTTGCGGCCATGCGTTGAAGAAGCGCTTCAGACGCCGGAGCGTCTCGGCCGTCGGAGTGAGGTCTCCCACAATCACGCGCAAGTCTGTTTCTTCGCCCTGGCTCAGTTGCTGGCACAACGTATCCAGCGCCGCGGCTTGGCGCAGCACTGCGGCCGATTGATGGCGGAACGCTTCGCCTGCTGCTGTGAGCCTCACACGGTATTCACTGCGGTCAAGCAGGGGCACGCCCAGCCGTTGCTCCAGTTGCTTGATGGCAGCATGCACGGCCGAATGCGTGCGATGCAGCTTGTCCGCAGCCGCCTGGAAGCTGCCTTCGGTAACCACCGCTTCAAGACAGGCGAGTTCGTGCAGAGAGAAATCCATTGTTAGCTCAATTGACGAAGAATGGCGGAATTATTCAATTTTTTTTGACTGCCTGAAAACCTAGCCTAGCACCTCCCAATACAAAAAGGAGCAGGCATGAAAGCGATCGTGCGGCGGCAATACGGCGGGCCGGAGCAACTTTGCGTAACCGAGGTGCCAGACCCGGTTGCCGGCAAGGACGAGGTGCTGGTGCGCGTCAGGGCGTTTGGCATCAACCGCGCGGAGCAGTACTTCCGGCAAGGGCACTGGGGCGATGTGGCTGCGATTTCCGGCATCGAATGCGCAGGTGAAGTGGTGCGTGACCCGAGCGGAAAGTTGCAGCCCGGACAGCGTGTGTTCGCCCTGATGGGTGGCATGGGGCGTTCGCGCAGCGGGAGCTATGCGGAATTGGTGGCCGTGCCCGCCGTCAATGTCGTGCCCATCCGTAGCGCGCTTGGCTGGAGTGAGTTGGCTGCCATTCCCGAGTCGTACGCCACGGCGTGGAGCTGCCTGTTCGATAACCTGGCCCTGCGGCGCGGCGACACGGTCATGGTGCGTGGTGCCACTTCGGCGCTGGGCTTGGCGGCGCTCAACCTGGCGGCATACACACAGGCTCGCGTGGTGGCGACCGTGCGCCACACGGGCCGGGCATCCGTTGCCAAGGAGAACGGTGCGGATTTCGTCCTGGTCGAGGGAGACGGCGTGGGCGATGCGCTGCGCGAACTAGCGCCAACCGGCATCGATGCCGTGCTGGACCTGGTCGGCACCGGCACCGTGCTGGAGTCGCTGCGGCTGACCCGTCGCGGCGGGCGCGTCTGCGTGGCCGGGTTTCTCGGTGGGCATGCGCCGATCGAGCGGTTTGATCCGCTACAGCATCTGCCCAGCGGGCGGCACCTGAGTTTCTTCGGCAGCGCGTTTGTCTATGGCACGCCGGAGTACCCGCTCACGGACATTCCGTTCCAACGCATCGTCGATCTGGTCCAGGCCGGCGTGCTGCGCGCCAGGCCGGCGCAGGTGTTTGCCTTTGACGACATCCAGAGCGCGCATCGCGTGCTCGATGCCGGTACAGCCGGCGGAAAGATGGTGGTGGAAGGCGCCTGTTGATGCATTGCGCTTGGCTCTAGCCTGAACGCTTTGCGCTGCCCAGGCGGCCGGGCGGCATAGCGGCAGGAATCCGCTGCTATCCGGCAAGGAGGGCTTCCAAAGGAAAAAGGCCGCATCACGCGGCCTGTTCCCCGATGCGAAGACGCGCAATCAGCGCCGCTCGTACTGTGTCGCGCCGAAGAGAATTTCCTTCGCCTTGTCGTCCTGCACAGCCGGTCGTTCCTTGGCCAGCACCTTCACCGCGCGCTGCACGGCCGGGCGTTCTTCAATGGCTTCAAACCAGCGCTGCAGCTTCGGGTAATCCGACAGCTCGATCCCCTGGTTCTTCCAGCTGCGCAGCCACGGCCACGTCGCAATGTCAGCGATGGAGTAGTCCGCGCCACCGAGGAACTTCGATTCGCCCAGGCGCTTGTCGATCACGCCGTACAGACGCTTGGCTTCGTTCGTATAGCGGTTGATGGCGTATTCGATCTTCTCGGGCGCGTAGATGCGGAAGTGGTGCGCCTGGCCGAGCATCGGGCCGACGCCGCCCATCTGGAACATCAGCCATTGCAGCACTTCGTATTTGCCGCGCACGTCGTCGGGCATGAACTTGCCCGTCTTGCCGGCGAGGTACAGCAGGATCGCACCCGATTCGAACAGCGAAATCGGTTTGCCGTCCGGGCCATCCTGATCGACGATGGCCGGGATCTTGTTGTTGGGGCTGATCTTGAGGAAGTCGGGTTTGAACTGGTCGCCTGCGCCGATGTTGATGGCGTGAACGCGGTAGGGCAGCCCGCATTCTTCCAGCATGATGTGCACCTTGTGCCCGTTGGGCGTGGCCCAGCTATAGACGTCGATCATGACTTGCGTGCTCCTGAGCAGGAAAGAGGGGAGAGCCGGTCATTCAAGCACAGAACGTCAAAACGCGCTGACGGCCCGCGCGGGCGAAAAAAAACCCCGCTTAACGCGGGGGCAAGGAGTGATCGTTGTGGCCAGCGTCATGCGCCGCGCGTCACTGGCATGTCTGCCACATCGGCGAGCCTGTGCAGGTGCTTGGCCAGCTCCAGCTTGGCGATGGCCGCGCGGTGCACTTCGTCCGGGCCGTCGGCGAGGCGCAGCGTGCGCTGGTGCGCATAGGCCGAAGCCAGCGGGAAGTCGCCCGACACGCCGCCGCCGCCGTGTGCCTGGATCGCCCAGTCGACGATCTGGCAGGCGATGTTCGGGGCCACGACCTTGATCATCGCGATCTCGGCCTTGGCGACCTTGTTGCCGACGGTGTCCATCATGTACGCGGCCTTGAGCGTCAGCAGACGGGCCTGTTCAATCATGCAGCGCGCTTCGGCAATGCGTTCGTGCCACACGCTGTGCTGTGCGATGGCCTTGCCGAACGCAACGCGCGACGACAGTCGCTTGCACATCAGCTCCAGCGCACGCTCGGCCACGCCGATGCTGCGCATGCAGTGGTGGATACGGCCCGGGCCCAGGCGGCCCTGCGCGATCTCGAACCCGCGGCCTTCACCCAGGAGGATGTTGCCCACCGGCACGCGCACGTCCTTCAGGTCGACTTCCATGTGACCGTGCGGCGCATCGTCGTAACCGAACACCGACAGCGGGCGCATGACGGTGATGCCCGGCGCGTTGGCCGGCACCACGATCATCGATTGCTGCTCGTGGCGGCCGGCATCGGGGTTGGTCTTGCCCATGACGATGTAGACAGCGCAGCGCGGGTCGCCGGCGCCCGACGACCACCACTTGCGGCCGTTGATGACGTATTCGTCGCCCTGACGCTCGATGCGGCATTCGATGTTGGTGGCGTCTGACGAGGCCACGGCCGGCTCGGTCATCAGGAAGGCGGAGCGGATCTCACCGCGCAGCAGCGGTTCGAGCCAGCGGTCTTTCAGTTCTTCGGAGGCGTAGCGCTCCAGCGTCTCCATGTTGCCGGTGTCGGGCGCGGAGCAGTTGAACACTTCCGGCGCCCAGGGCACGCGGCCCATGATTTCGCACAGCGGGGCGTATTCCAGATTCGACAGCCCTTCGGGCGCGCGCGGCGAACGCGGCAGGAACAGGTTCCACAGCCCGGCCTTGCGCGCCAGCGGCTTGAGTTCTTCGATGACCTTGGTGGGAATCCACGCGTTACCAGCCCGGCGGTTGGCTTCGACTTCTTCGTGGAAGCGGTGCTCGTTCGGGTAGATGTGCTGGTCGAAGAATTCAAGCAGGCGTGCCTGCATTTCCTTGACCTTGGGCGTGTAATCGAAATTCATGGTGTCTCCTCAGTACATCGAACAAGCGCCTTGAATGGGCAGCCATCAACTCAGTTCAGACCAGACGGGCTCGGCCATACGTCAAATACGTCCGCCGAGCACGGCAAAAACGGCACTCGCGCGCGCAATCAAGCGGTCGCCGCGATGGAAGAGGGCCTGCGCAAAGGCCAGCTTGCTGCCTGTGCGCAACCCCTCCGGGGTGATCTCGATCCAGTCGCCTTCTCCGGCAGAGGCGATGAAATCCACGGTCAGGCTGGCGGTCGACATGGCCAAGGCGCCACCGGTGCCTTCACCGGGCTCGGCCAGGCAATAGCCGAGCGCCGCGTCCGCCAGCGATGCCACCACACCACCGTGCAGGATGCCGCGCCGATTCAGGTGGTGATGCTGCACGTGGAAACCCATCACCATCGTCGGCCCCATGCCTCGGGCATAGACCGGCCCCAGCATCGTCAGGAAAGGGCTCGGCTTGTTCAGCAGGTCAAAGCCCATTGGTACGGCGAGATCGGGGGTTGTGGTCATGGCGCGCGGCGCAACTCACAAGTGGTGTCCGCAGAATAAGCCTTCGCCTACAATAAGAGAAATGAATTTAGTAGATTACGGTCCATCAATACCATGCATATCTCCCGGGTCGACCTGAACCTGTTTGTCGTCTTCGACGCCATCTATACGGAAGGCGGCATCACGGCCGCCGCCCGCACGCTCAACCTGACACAACCGGCGGTGAGCCACGCGCTGGGGCGGCTGCGGGAGTTGTTTGACGACCCGCTGTTCGAACGGCGCGGGCAGGGCATGGTGCCGACGCCGCTGGCGCGCACGCTCATCGCGGAGGTGCGCACGGCGCTGCAGGGCTTCGAGCGCACCTTGCGCGAGGGCACGCGCTTCGACCCGGCCACGAGTGAGCGCCGCTTCACGCTGTCGATGCGTGATGCGCTGGAAGCGACGTTGCTGCCGCCGCTCATGGCGGCCATTGCCAAGGAAGCGCCGCGCATCGACGTGACGACCGTGCGCGGAGACCGCCGCCAGCTCGAAACCGAATTGCTGGCCGGCACCATCGACGCGGCGGCGGACATTCTGGTGCCGGCATCCCCGGCCATCCGCCATGCGCCGCTGTTGACCGACCCGATGGTGGTGCTGGCGCGCCCCGGCCATCCCATCGCAAATGAACCGCTGACGCTGGAGCGCTACCTCGCGTGCGAGCACGTGCATGTATCGTCCCGGCGTCGTGGGGCGGGGCTGGAAGACGTGGAGCTGCGCCGCCTCGGCCACGAGCGACGCGTGCGGCTGCGTTGCCAGCATTACCCCGCCGCCTGCCGTGTGGTGAGCTGCACGGATCTGCTTGCCACGTTGCCGATCCGCTATGCGCGCATCGCCAACGAGCCGTATGGCAACGTGATGCTGCCGCTGCCGTTCAACGTGCAGCCGCTGGAGCTGTATCTGTACTGGCACACGAACAGCGACCAGGATGCCGCCAGCCGCTGGCTGCGCGACCACGTATTCGCCGCGATGGCGGAGGTGGCGCTGGACGACGCGGCGGCCGCATTCGCCGATGGGCGTTGACGAACGCAAAGGCGGACGCAATCGCCGCCGCAACAACCAACAGGAACCCCTACGTATTCACCGTGACGGCCGACTTGGCTTTGGCGGCCTTGACCGGCTTGGGCGATGCCGTTATCGCCTTTGCCGACGAGAACGGGTAACGCGCGCTGAATTCCGCAAAGCGCGCGGCAAGAAAGTCTGCACATGCCGTCAGTCGTGCCGGTCGATGGCGGCGCGCAAGGGCAACAAGCTGCAGCGGCGTGGGCGCATGGCTCCATGCCGGCAGTGCCACCTCCAGTCGGCCTGCGCTCACGTCTTGCGCCACATCCAACCATGATTTGAATGCCAGGCCACGCCCCGCGATCGCCCAGTCGCGCACCACCGCTCCATCGTCGCATTGGAAATCGCCGCGCACGTCGATCGGGGCAGGGCCGCTGGCGTGCGTGAGTTGCCAGCGGGTGACGGGCTCGCCGTTGCGCAGGAGGATCAGGCAGCGGTGGTCGGCCAGGTCGCTCGGGTGTGCGGGCCGGCCATGCTGCTTGAAGTACGACGGCGCGCCCACGATCACGCGCGGGTGCGACGCCAATGGCCGCCGCACCAGCGCGGAATCCTGCAGATGCCCATAGCGCAGCGCGAAGTCGAGGTCTTCACGCATCAGGTCGGCCAGCCGGTCGCCCAGCACCAGCGTGACGCGCACGCCGGGGTGCTCATCGCAGAACGCGTCGAGCCATGGGCGCAGGATGTGCCGCCCCAGGTCTGATGTGGCCGCAATGCGGATGGGGCCGGACAGCTCGGTGCGATCTTGCCCTAGGCTCTCGGCGCCTTCGTCCAGCGCCTCCAGCGCCTGTCTTGCATACCCCAGATAACGCTGACCGGCTTCGGTCGGACGCATGCTGCGCGTGGTGCGCTCGAACAGGCGGGCGCCGAGTTCAGTCTCCACACGTTTGAGCGCTGCGCTGGCGGTGGCGGGCAGCCAGCCGAGCTGGCGCGCGGCGGCGGAAAGGTTGCCGGCGTCGGCAATGCGCACCAGCAGGCGGAGGTCGTCGAGGGCGATCATTGTCAAAGCGGGTTTGGAGACTCATCAAAGCATAGCCAGATTATCTTGCTTTTGTTTGATGAAAGAATGGCCCCAATCGATTGACGGTTTTTTCTTTCCTCTTCTCAAAGGAGCATTGGCATGACTTCGAAAACTCTGCAGGACCAGTCGGTGGTGGTGTTGGGCGGTACGGCCGGTATTGGCCAGGCGGTGGCACGCGCGGCGGCAGCCGAAGGTGCGCGCGTGACGGTGTTGGGGCGCTCGGCCAAGACGGGTGATGGCATTCAAGGCATTGCCGTCGACGCGAACGACACGGTGTCGCTGGCCGGCGCGTTGGCACAGGCAGCCCAGTTGTCGCCCAGCGGCAAGATCGACCACCTTGTCATCACCATCGGCTCGCGCACGAGCCCGCCGCCATTTGCTTCGCTGCAGCGTGCCGACCTTGAGCAGGCCTTCGGCACCAAGTTGTTTGCCGCGCTGATGGCGGTGCAGGCCGCATTGCCGCACCTGGCAGAGCGGGCATCGATTACGCTCACCTCTGGCCTGCTTTCTCGCAAGGCCACGGCGACCGGCTTGCTGCGTGGCTCGATCAATGCTGCAGTGGAAGCCGCCGCCAAGAATCTGGCGAAGGAACTCGCACCGCGCCGTGTCAACGTGATCAGCCCCGGCGTGGTGGATACGGAAGTGTGGGGCACCCCGGCCGATCGCGAGGCCATGCTCGCGCGTATTGGCAGCGGCTTGCCGGTCGGCCGTGTCGGCACGCCGGAAGACCTTGCCCAAGGCTATCTGCTGGCCATGACCAACGGTTTCATGACCGGCGCCATCATCGACATTGAAGGAGGCGGTTTGCTATGACACCTGACAGCGACTGGACATTCGACCACGTGAACTTTCACGTGGCGGGAGAAGCGCCCATCCTGAAATTCTTCGCCGATGTGCTCGGCTGGAAGCCGGGGCCGCGCCCGGCGTTTCCGTTTCCCGGAACGTGGCTGTACCAGAACGACGACGCGCTGGTCCATCTCGTGACGCAGGTGGGCGATACGCCCGAGCTGGTGTTCTCGCATATCGCGTTCCGCACCGGGAAAGATGCGGCCGACGTGCTGGCCGCAGTGCGTGAAAGCGGTATGCCGCACCAGGTCAGAAAACACCCCGCGCGGCCTGCCGCACAGATCTTCGTGCAGTTGCCGGGCGGGGTGGTGCTGGAGCTGGAAGCGCCAATGTCCGGTCCGCTGGAAGCGGCGCGCGAGTACGAGAAGCCCGCTACGGAGTGAGGCGCAACATCATGCGCCGGCCTGCTGGGCGTACTTCCAGCCCAGCTCGGCCATCGGGCGGGCGCGCTTGCCCGCTTCCATCGCCTGCGCCGAAGACGCCGTGCCATCCACCACGCGCTTCATGATCCCCTGCAGGATGCCGGCAATGCGGAACATGTTGTAGGCGAGGTAGAAGTTCCAGTCGCCCGTGATGCGGCGGCCGGTGCGTTCTTCGTATTGGCGGATGTACTCGGCTTCTGTGGGGATGCCGAGTGCGGCAAAGTCCAGACCCGCGACGCCGCGGAACTGCCCCGGCTCGATGTGCCAGCTCATGCAGTGGTAGCTGAAATCGGCGAGCGGGTGGCCGAGCGTCGACAGCTCCCAATCCAGGATGGCGAGCACACGTGGCTCGGTCGGGTGGAAGATCAGGTTGTCGAGCCGGTAGTCGCCGTGAACGATGCTGGTGATTTCTTCGGCTTCCTGCGGCACGTGCTTGGGCAGCCATTCGATCAGGTTGTCCATGGCCGGAATCGACTCGGTTTCCGACAGCTTGTACTGCTTGCTCCAGCGCTCGATCTGGCGCGCGAAATAGTTGCCGGGTTTGCCGTAGTCGGCCAGGCCGATGGCTGCGTAGTCGACCGTGTGCAATGCAGAGATGACGCGGTTCATTTCGTCATAGATGGCAGTGCGCTCGGCAGGCTCCATGCCAGGCAGCGCCTGATCCCACAGCACGCGGCCCTGCACGAATTCCATGATGTAGAAGGCGCGGCCGATCACGGCTTCGTCTTCGCACAGTGCGACCATTTTCGCGACCGGGACGTCGGTTTTCGCCAGTGCATCCATCACCCGGTATTCGCGTTCGATGGCGTGCGCGGACGGCAGCAGCTTCGCCTTTGGCCCGGGCTTCGCGCGCATCACGTACGTGCGCGACGGCGTGATCAGCTTGAACGTCGGGTTCGACTGGCCACCCTTGAACTGCTCCACCGTGAGCGGGCCTGCAAAGCCTTCAACGTGTTCGCGCATCCACGCCTCCAGCGCGCCGATGTCGAACTTTTGCTGATCCGCTACCGGGCGCGTGCCCTCGAAGGCCGAGAAATCCTGCTGGTCCGTCTGTGCCATGGGTGTGTCTCCGAATCTTGTTGTGTATCGAGGAAAGTTCAGGTCGGTTGGCGATGGCGAAGGTACTGCTGCAGCAGCACTTCCATCGTCGTGAGTCGCGAGCCGAGATGCGCGGGCGATGGCGCCGAGAAATTGCTCATGCGCAGCACCCAGTCGGTCGGGGTATCGCCCACATCGAGTACGTTGATGCAGCCGGCGGTCTGCGCGAGGCTGCCGAAGAACACGCGCTCCCCGCCGGTGATGGCGTGCGAAAGGATCGCGCGGTTGGTGCCGCCATGCAGCACCAGCAGCACGGTGTCCCAGTCGGTTTGCGCGCGCAGCTGGGCGATTGGCGGAATCACGCGGTCAAGAAATTCGCCGATGCTCTCGCCATTGAGGAAGCGCCGGTCTTCGGCCACCGTGCCTTCAAACGCGCTGATGAAGGCTTGCGCGAGTTCGTGCTCGGGAATTTCCGCCAGCTTGCCGCCGCGGATTTCCTGCAGATCGGGCCATTCTTCAAGCGCGATGCCGCGTTCCTGCATCGCGGGCATCTCGGCCAGCACGCGCTGTGCGGTTTCGACCGTGCGCGGCAAGCCGCTGACGATCACGCGGTCGAAGACGATGTTCTCGGCGGCGAAGATCTTGCCGGCTGCGGTGGCTTGGCTGCGGCCGAGTTCGTTCAGTGGTACGGCCTCAGGTGAGGGAACGGGGCGGCCGGTGTCGTCGAAGTAGGTGACCGCGCCATGACGCATCAGGTAGACGCGGCGGCGGTTGGGTGTCGGGAAGGGAACCATGCGAGCCTGAAACTAGCGGTATTGAGGTTTGCGCTTTTGCAGGAACGCCGAGATGCCTTCGTTGCCGTCGGCGTGGTGCAGCGCTTCGACAAAGCTGTGCTGCTCGGCCTTGAGGTGATCGTGCAGCGAGGCGTCTTCAGCGTGGGTGATCAGGCCCTTGATGCGGCCCACGGCATGCGGTGATTGCGCAGCAAGTTTTTCCGCCAGTGCCAACGCCTGGTCCAGCGCCTCGCCGGGTTTGACCACCTCATTGATGAGGCCAAAGTGCGCCAGCCGCTCCGCGCCAACGGGCTTGCCGAGCATGATGATTTCGCTCGCCAGCGGGCGCGGCAGGAAGCGCGCGATGTGCCAGGAGCCACCGCCGTCCGGGGTGAGCGCGACGTTCACATACGCCATCACGAACTTCGCATCCGATGCGGCAATCGCAAAGTCGCACGCCAGCACCAGTGAGAAACCCGCGCCTGCCGCTGGGCCTTCCACTGCGGCAATCACCGGCTTGGGAAACGTGCGGATCGTCTCGATCCAGTGGTTGAGCGCGTCGATGCCGTCTTCCTGCACGCTTCGCGGCTTGCTGCGGTTTTCCAGCAGGCGGTTCAGGTTGCCGCCCGCGCAGAAGGCATTGCCGGCGCCCGTGAAGATGACAGCGCGGATCTCGTTGTCGTTGGCGGCGCGGTCCAGCGCTTCCATCGACGCGGTGTACATCACCGGGTCCAGCGCGTTGCGCGCGTCAGGGTTGGACAGCGTCAGCACCAGCGTCGAGCCGATGCGTTTGGAGAGCAATTGCGCGGTCATGGCGGCCTCGTTGGGTAAACGGCAATCAGGCGTCAGGCATCAGGCGTAAGCAACGACATGCCCAGACGGGCACGGCGCAGCAACCACGGGCTCGGGCGATAACGCGGGTCCCCATAGAGCGCGTAGAGGTTCTGCAGGACTTCAAGGATGGCGTTCGTGCCGAGCGTATCGCCGAGTGCCAGTGGCCCTTGCGGATAACCGAGGCCCAGCGTGACGGCGAGATCGATGTCCGTGGGCGTGGCAATGCGCTGCTGGGCGATGTCGCACGCGATGTTGACGATGCACGCAACGATGCGCTGCGCGACAAAGCCACCCGAATCGCGGATCACCGTAACCGGCACGCCGTCGGAGGCCAGCAAGCCGTGTGCGGCATCTCGGTAGGCCGCATCGGTGGCGGGCGTGGTCATCAGCGTGCGGCGCTTGGTGGCGGCAAACGGATAGAGCGTGTCGAGCGCCACGGTGCGGCGTGCGTCGAGCCCCTCGGCGGCCACGCAGGCCGTGGCATCCAGGCCTCGCGGCGTGACGATGATCAGTGCATCGGCGGACGGTTTGGAACCGCCTTCGGGCGTGATGCCCAGATCGAGCAAGAGGCGCTGCGCTGCGGCGTGGCCGGCGTCATGCGCGCGGCTGATCCACACCGAAGATGGGCGCGCAGTCGGTGCAGGCGCCTCAGCGGGAACCTGCTTCTGTCCTTCCGGATAGCGGTAGAAACCTTCGCCCGTCTTGCGGCCCAGGATGCCGCCGGCAAAGCGCACCGCCGTGATCTGCGACGGACGATAGCGCGGCTCGTCATAGAACTGTCGGTAGACCGATTCCATCACCGGATGCGAAACATCGAGCCCCGTCAGGTCCATCAACTCGAACGGCCCCATGCGGAAGCCGGCCTGCTCGCGCATGATGGCGTCGATGTCCGCATACGCCGCCACACTCTCCTGGGCCGCGCGCAAGCCCTCGGTGTTCATGCCGCGCCCGGCGTGGTTGACGATGAAGCCGGGCATGTCGATGCAGCGCACGGCCGTGTGCCCCATGCGCTTGGCCAGTGCGGCCAGGGCGTCGCCGGTGGCGGGCGCGCTGCGCAGGCCGTCGATCACCTCGACCACCTTCATCAGTGGCACCGGGTTGAAGAAGTGAAAGCCCGCGACGCGTTCGGGGTGCTTGCATGTGGCGGCAATCGCCGTGATCGACAGCGATGAGGTATTCGACGCGAGGATCGCATCGGCGCGGACAATGTCTTCGAGCTGGCGGAAGAGGTCGCGCTTGACGTCGAGCTTTTCGACGATGGCCTCGACCA
Organism: Ralstonia sp. VS2407; assembly: GCF_052950655.1. Taxonomy (NCBI): domain Bacteria; kingdom Pseudomonadati; phylum Pseudomonadota; class Betaproteobacteria; order Burkholderiales; family Burkholderiaceae; genus Ralstonia; species Ralstonia sp. VS2407. The sequence goes on along the minus strand of NZ_JBRFVG010000004.1, from coordinate 18,178 downwards.
CGAGATCGCAGTCCGCCAGATCGGTGAGGGCTCCTGCAGGAACGAGCCGCGCGACGGTGGCGTCGGCTTCCTCCGCCGTCATCTTGCCCTTGGTGGCCAGCTTGGCGAGCGTATCGGCCAGTGCAGTGCGCGCCGCTTCCACGGCCTGCGGGTTGGCGTCGAACAGTTTGACGCGCAAACCGGCCTGGGCCGCGATCTGCGCAATGCCGCGCCCCATGGCGCCGGTGCCCACAATCCCGATAGTCTGCATATGAAATCCGCTGCGATCGAAAGAAGTCTGGCTAAAATAGCACGAGCGTGCGATTTCTGGCATCCGCACCGACCATAACGGACGGCCAAATTACCAAGGAGACGGCTTCATGCTGACGCTATACGGTTTTTCTGCGAGCAACTACTACAACAAGGTCAAGCTCGCGCTGATGGAGAAGGGGATTGCGTTTGAGGAATCGCTGCGCTGGCCGGACCAGACCGACGGTGAGGTTTCGCCGCTGCACAAGGTGCCGTATCTGGTGGGAGAGGATGGTGGAATGTGCGAATCGCAGGTCATCCTCGATTATCTGGAAGCGCGCTACCCGCAACATCCGCTGATTCCGGCTGATCCGTTCAAGGCGGCCAAGGTGCGGGAGATCGTGACGTTCCTGGAGCTGCACCTGGAGCTGGTCGCGCGCCAGCTGTTTCCCGAGGCGTTCTTCGGCGGCAAGATCAGCGACAACCTGAAGGTGAAGGTGCGCGAGCAACTGCAGAAGAATATTCCGGCGGCGGCCAAGCTGTTCAAGTTTTCGCCTTATGTGGCGGGTGACACGTTCACCATTGCGGACTGCGCGGCCATCGTGCATTTCCCGCTGATCAGCCAGGCCACCAAGATCATCTATGGTGAAGACCTGCTGGCGCAGGTCGAGGGCGTCAAGCCTTACCTGGCCAAGATGGCCGAGAACCCCAACGTGCAGAAGGTGCGGGCAGACAGCAAGGCCAATCTGGAGCAGATGCTGGCGCACTACGCCAGCAAGCGCTGATCGGCTGTAGCCTTACGGTCTTACACCTTCGACAAACGCTCCAGGGCAACCTGGAGCGTTTCGTCTTTCTTGGCGAAGCAAAAGCGCACCACGCCCGATTCGTGCGGCTGCGAATAGAACGCCGAGACGGGGATCGCCGCCACACCAATCTCGCTCGTCAGCCACTTGGCGAATTCGGCTTCGGGCAGATCGGAGATGGCGCTGTAATCCACGCACTGGAAGTACGTGCCCTGGCAGGGCAGCAGCTTGAAGCGCGTTTTCTCCAGCCCCGCGCGGAACAGGTCGCGCTTGCGCTGGTAGAACGCCGGCAGCTCCAGATACGGACGCGGATCGGCCATGTAGTTCGCCAAGCCGTGCTGCATTGGCGTGTTGACGGTGAACACGTTGAACTGGTGCACCTTGCGGAACTCCGCCATCAGCGCGGCGGGCGCGGCCACGTAGCCGACCTTCCAGCCCGTCACGTGATACGTCTTGCCGAAGCTCGACACCACGAATGCGCGCCGTGCCAGCTCCGGAATGCGTGCGACGGACGCATGTTGCACGCCGTCGTACACCATGTGCTCGTACACCTCATCGGAGAGCAGCAGCACGTTGGTGGGCGCCAGGATCTCGGCGAGCTTGCGCATGTCGTCCGCATGCCAGACCGTGCCGGTCGGGTTGTGCGGCGTGTTGAGCATGATCAGGCGCGTGCGCGGTGTGATGGCCGCCGCCAGCGTGTCGAACGGGATGCGGAAGTCCGGCGCGTTCAGCGTGATCGGCACGACCTTGCCGCCAGCCAGTTCAATCGACGGGATGTAGCTGTCGTACGTCGGCTCGAAGACGATGACTTCATCGCCCGGATGCACGCAGCACAGCACCGTCGTCAGCAGCGCCTGCGTGGCGCCCGCGGTGATGGTGATCTCGCGGTCGGCATCGTAAGCGTGGCCGTACAGATTGGCGACCTTCGCGGCGACGGCCTGGCGCAGGGCGGGCACGCCGGTCATTGGCGGGTATTGGTTCAGGCCGGCGCGCATGGCGTCCGACACCGCATCGACAATGCGCGGATCGCAATCGAAATCCGGAAAGCCCTGGCCCAGGTTGACGGCCTGCTTTTCCGCGGCAAGCGCCGACATCACGGTGAAGATGGTGGTGCCGACATTCGGCAGCCGCGACGGCGGCGGGGCGATGGGCGCGAACGATTCAACAGTGGTCATGACAAGACGGCTTCAGGCTTGATTCGGGATAGCAGCAAGGGGTGCGTTTTCCAACTGGACCAGCGCGACGAACTGCTTGGGCGGCAGCACCGCCACGTCGCAATACTTGGCCATGCGGCGCTTGAGCTTGAGCACGGCGCGGTCCTTGGAAACGAGATAGGCAACGTCGGCCGCGTTGGCCAGCGCGAGAAATTTCTGGTCGTCGCGATCCTTGCAGCGCGGAACGAACGCTTCGCCTTGCACGCGGGGGGCTTCTTCAGGATCGGCAACGGACCGTGTCACGCGATCGACCCACGCCAGGGCGGCTTGCGCGTCGACGGCGTAATGCGCGAATTGCGGGTAATCCAGCACGCGGCGCAGTTCTTCGCGGCAGGCGGGGCTGATGATGGCGTCCAGCCGGCCGGCTTCCAGAGCAGCGCGGATCGGGCGGGCAACCGCATCGTCGAAGATCAGGATGTCGACCCAGATGTTGGAGTCCAGCACCACGCGCGGGGCCGGAGCCTGGGTGGAGTGGGCGAGGGCGGCAGCGTCTGCCATTCGATACAATTCCAGACTTGTGAACCGCGATTCTGACATGATCATCGTCCTCTCGCCGGCCAAGTCCCTCGACTACGACACGCCGCCGCGCACCAAGACCCACACGCTGCCCGATTTCATCGCGCGCTCCGCAGAACTCATTGAAGTGCTTCGCAAGCTGTCGCCGGCCCAGATCGGTACGCTCATGCACATCTCCGATCCGTTGGCGGTGCTCAATGCCACGCGCTATGCCGATTGGTCGCCCGAATTCACGGCCGAGAACAGCAAGCAAGCGGCGCTCGCCTTCGACGGCGATGTCTACGGCGGGCTCGACGCCAATTCGCTGGCGGCCGACGATCTGCAGTTCGCGCAGAAGCATCTGCGGATTCTGTCGGGGCTGTATGGCGTGCTGCGCCCGCTCGACTGGATGCAGCCGTATCGCCTGGAAATGGGCACGCGCCTCGCCAATCCGCGCGGCAAAGACCTGTACGCCTTCTGGGGCGACGAGGTGACGCTCGCGCTGAACAAGCTCTTCAAGCAGGACGACGACCCCGTGCTCGTGAATCTTGCCTCGGAAGAGTACTTCAAGGTGGTGCGGCCCAAAGTGCTCAAGGCGCGCATCGTCACACCGGTTTTTGAAGACTGGAAGAACGGCCAGTACAAGATCATTTCGTTCTACGCCAAGCGTGCGCGTGGCCTGATGGCGCGCTACGCGATCGAGCACCGCATTATCGATCCGCGCAAGCTCAAGGCGTTCGATGTCGATGGCTACGCCTTCGCCGCTGCCGATTCCGACGACGAGCGCTGGGTCTTCCGCCGCAAGCTCACCTGATGACAGGATCCGACATGACCCCCACTCAACCGCACATCTCCAGCGCGTTCGACAGCGGCGCCATCGAAATTGTCGATGCCGCCCGCGCCGATGCCGTCCGCCTGCGAATTCGCCGCGATTCGCACGCCGACTTCACCCAGTGGTTCCACTTCCGGCTACAGGGTGTGCGGGGCCAAGCCTGCAAGCTCGCGCTTGAAAACGCCGGCGAATGCACCTATGCCTCCGGCTGGAAGGACTACCGTGCCGTCGCCTCGTACGACCGCGAGCACTGGTTCCGTGTACCGACCCGCTATGACGGCAAGACGTTGACCATTGAGGTGACGCCCGAGCATGACAGCATCTGGTTTGCCTATTTCGAGCCGTACTCGGATGAGCGCCACCTTTCGCTCGTAGCCGCAGCGCAGACAAAGCCCGGTGTGCGCACGCAGTGCTTGGGGCAAACGGTGCAGGGCCGCGACATGACCAGCATCACCGTCGGCGAACCCGGCCCCGGCAAGAAGAACGTGTGGATCATCGCGCGTCAGCATCCGGGCGAGACGATGGCCGAGTGGTTCGTCGAAGGCCTGCTTGCGCGGCTGACGCGTCAAGGTGTCTGGGGCGGCGATCCGATCGGCCGTGTGCTTGCCGAGCGCGCCGTCTTCCATATCGTGCCGAACATGAATCCGGACGGCTCGTCGCTGGGCAACCTGCGCACCAATGCGGCCGGCGCCAACCTGAACCGCGAGTGGATGGAGCCCGACGCACAGCGCAGTCCCGAGGTGCTGGCAGTGCGTCAGGCCATCGAGCAGACCGGGGTCGACCTGTTCTTCGACATCCACGGCGATGAGGCGCTGCCGTATGTGTTCGTCGCGGGCAGTGAAATGTTGCCGGGCTTTACCGATGCACAGCGCGCTGATCAAGACCGCTTTGTCGCGGCGTTCCTTCGCGCGTCACCGGATTTCCAGACGCGGTACGGCTACGAGGCCAGCAAGTACAACGAAGACGCGCTTAAGCTCGCTTCCAAGTACATCGGCCACACGTATGGCTGCCTGTCGTTGACGCTCGAAATGCCGTTCAAGGACAACGCCGACCTGCCCGACCCGCGCGTGGGCTGGGACGGCGCCCGCAGCGCCGCGTTGGGCGCGGCCATGCTGCAGGCGATCCTGGAGTATCTCGGCTGAAGAAAAACGCCGCGCCGCCTGGGTTGGCGGCGCGTTGCGCTTAGTTGGAGGACGACTTCTTCGTCGTCTTTTTGGCCGTCGACTTGGCGGTGGATTTGCTTGCGGTCGTCGACTTTGTCTTGGCCGTGCTGCTGCCCTTGGCGGACTTGGCCGTCGCTTTCGTCGAGGCCTTGCCCTTGGCCGCGCTCTTGCCGTGTGCCGCCGCACTGGTCGTGCAGCGATGGCCGCGGCGGCAGTGCGTGCGCGCTTTCGACGACGAAGGTGCAGCGGCTGGCGCGGCGAACGGCTGGCCATTGGCGTCGAGCAGCTCATACGCCAGCATCATCCCTTCGTCATACCCGCAGCGCACGCGCACCGGCTCCCACTGGTCATTGCCCGTGCCGCGCTTATGCACGGCGGCATTGAAGCTGACCACGCTGGACACCTTGATCGCGCCTTGCTTGCTGGACGAGAAGCGGGAGCCCCACGGTTCGACCTTAGCTTGGTCGTTGGAGAGCGCGCCGGTTGGCAGGCGGAACTGGTCGAAATTGGTTGAGCGCGGGATGATCCAGCTCGCATGTGCGGCACAGTCTGCCACGTCGGGCCGGGCACCTTCCGATTGAATCAGGCGGTCGCGGGTTTGTGCGCGGTATTCGGACAAGCTCATCTTGTCCTTGGAGGGCAGATTGACCGTCGTTGTGCCGCTGCTATTGGTCGAGTCGAAAACGATGGGCGGCGTGGTCGGGACGGGCTGAGTGGCCGGCTTGGCTGGCGCGGCAGGGGTGCTCGGCGTGGCGTTGGTGGCCTGGGCCGACGCATCGGTCGGTTCAGTCTGCAGGTTGGAGCAGGCGGCCAGCAAAGCGACGACGCCGAGACAAAGTAGTTTGGGTCGCAACATCACGAGTTACAGGGTGTCGGCGTGGAAATCGCCATGATAGAGGAAAGCTAAGGATGAAAGTTCCTGCTAGTTACCCCAATGCGTCCCCAATGCGGCACATCGAGCGAATTTGCTGTAACAGCGCGTTACGGCACGGTGTTGGTTACCAAGTCATCATCATTGCTTGGTGAACAACCACGCGAGCGACCATTCATCGGTGCGTGCCTCGTAGCGGATGCCCTTGCGCATGGCCCATGTGGCCAGTTGGTGATGCGACGGGATGATCGCGTAGTCTGTCTGGGCAAAGCGCGCCGCGGCCTTGGCGGCCTGCTCATGTGCCTGTTCGCTCGAGACCGTCGACAGCGATGTCTGCACCAGCTTGTCCAGTTCCGGATTGCTGTAGCGGCCCCAGTTCCACGAACCATAGCCGGTTTTCGGGTTGGGTGTGCCGAGAATGCTGCGCAGCGCCACATCGGCCGCCACCGAGCCCCAGCCAAGCATCATGAACGAGAACTCGCCCTGACGCGCGCGCGAGAAATACGCCGCCACCGGCAGCGTTTCGACCTTTGTCTGGATGCCGATGCGCGTGAGCAGCTGTGCGGTGGTTTGCGCGACCTGCGCATCATTCAGATAGCGGTTGTTGGTGGCGTGCAGCGTGAGTCCGAACCCGTCCGGATAGCCCGCCTCGGCAAGCAGTTTTTTCGCACGAGCCGGGTCATAGGCAATCGGCTTGCCGCCAGGATGTCCGAAGATCTGCGGCGACACGATGCTCGATGCGACCACGCCCTGGCCTTCCAGCACGCGGCTGACGATGGCATCGCGGTTGATGGCCAGTGCAATGGCCTCTCGCACGCGATGATCCTTGAGAGGGTTCTTGGCGAGCGGCTTGCCGGCCTTGTCGGTCACGAACGGCGACACATCGCGGCTCTGGTCCATCTGCCAGAAAATCGTGCGCCACGACACCTGTTGTTCGAGGTGGAACCTCGGGTCCTGCTTGATGCGTGGCACGTCTGCAGCCGGCACGGCCTCGACGACATCCACATCGCCCGAAAGCAGCGCGGCCGTGCGCGCGGCATTGTCGGTGATGATCTTGAAGGTCACCTTGTCCCACTGCGGCACGCGGCCCCAGTAGTGCGGGTTCTTCTTCAACACGATTTCCTGCCCGCGCGTGAAGTGGTCGAACAGGAACGGCCCGGTGCCGATCATGGCGCGGCCAGCATCGAAGTCCGCCTGCGCCGCATTGGCCACTTTCTTCGGGATGATGGGCAGGCTGTTCAGATCGTTCGGGATGCTCGCGTAATTGGGCGTCGACAACTTCAGCCGCACCGTGAGTGGATCGACGATCTGTACGTCGGTAATTGACTTGGTGTAGCTGGTGAACGGGCCGGGGCTGTTGGTCAGGCGCGCCGGACGCTCGATGGATGCCTTCACGTCTTCGCCGGTGAACGGCGTGCCATCACTCCACTTCACGTTGGGGCGGAGCTTGATCTCCCACGTGTTGGCGTCAATGGGTTTCCACGAAGTGGCAAGGCCGGGCGTGTAGCGGCCGTTCTTGTCGAGGAAGACCAGCGATTCGAAGATGTGCAGCGCCATGGCGTTGTTGGGGCCGGCATTGTTCCATTGCGGGTCCATCGACGTGACGTCGGCGGACAGGCCGATGCGCAGGTCATCGGCTTGCGCGGCGAACGGCATCGCGGCGGCCGCAGCCAGCGCGCATGCGGCAAGGTTGCGGATCAGGGCGCGGATGGGAACACACAAGAGGGGACGGGTTGTCATCGGGGGGCTCCTGGGGTTCGGGCGGTGATGCCATGTGGCGGAAGATCGTCATTGTGCCGCAGCCCGGCCGGGCACGTGCGACGCAAACCGACAATCAATATGAACGATGGCGGAGCAATAAAAAAGCCACCCGGAGGTGGCTTTGATCACGCGCGTCGCCGTCAGTGGAACAGCGGCTGTTGGGTCGGCGCGTCTTCCGGCATTTCTGCGTGGACGATTTCGGCCGCGCGGTCTGCGTAGAGCGGGGCGCCGCAATCTTCGCAGTACTCGGGTTCGAAGAGCTGGCCGTGGCGGAAGATGTCTTCGATGCCGCAGGCGCGCAGTTCATCGCAAATTTGCTCGAGTGGGCTGCCCGGTTCGCCTTCCGCGGTGACATCCGTGGCGCCGCCATCGCGGCCGTACACCGGCCAGACGATGCCGTAGATGAGTTCTTTCTCGCCACGCACCGTGAACGCTACGCGGTATTCCTCGATCTGCTCTTCGCCGAACGCGCCGATGATGGCGCCGAAGCGGTTGGCCGGCATATCGAGCGCGCCCTGCAGGTAATTGACGGCGGCGCGTACTGTCAGTGGGCGAATCTGCTTGTCGGACTCGCGGCACGACAGGAAGAAGGCGTCCGGCAGAAGCAGGTCGAACTCGCAGCCGGGCATCAGTGTGGAGATGGTTGGCGTGACCTGCTCGCGCCATTGCTCCAGGCAGGCGGAGCGCTCTGCGTGGTGTTCCTTGGCGTCTTCCTGCCAGCGGAACAGCGCTTGGCCGTGCTGCGCCACGACGATTGCCACCAGATACCGCGGATCGGCCAGGATGGGCGCCGTCTCGGGCATGTCGCGTAGTTCGACCTTGGCCGGCTGGCCCGACAGCGCATACGCGGCCAGCTTGTGCGTGAGCGCAAAGGTGTCGGAATGCGTGCGCGGCAGTTGATCGATGCTGTACAGGTAAGGAGCCAGCGCCACGCGGGCGTTGGAAGCCATCACGTGCGCCTGCAGGTGTACCTGCAGCGTTTGCGCCATCTCGGGCTTGATCGTGCCCGACGGGATCATGTAGCGCGTGTGTGCCAGGATGGGCGCCGCGATCAGCAACGCATCATATTCGACGCCACCTGAGCTGAGGATGGCCGATTCGGCCAGTGTCTCGGCCTGTTCGGCCAGCACGTCGGACGCTTCCTCGTTGTGTTTGAAAAGATGGTCTAGCGCGGCGTCGAGCGCGGTCTGGCTGCCGTTCTTGAGCAGCCGGGAAAGACGTTCGGACAGCCTTTGTTCCCAATAGACGTCTTCGATGCGGCTGCCTGACGCGTCGAGCGCCAGCGCATCGGCCACCAGCCGTTCTGCATCGGGGGAAAGACGTTGTGGAGCCTTGGAGCGGAATCCTGCCATGCTGTGCCGTACCGGTCGTTGGAACAATGAAAGGGGCGTTATTTTACCCTTGGACGCTACTGCGCGACGCCTATTACGAAACCCATAGGGCGAAAACGTTAAGGCTTGGCCGCAGGTGCCGACGCTTCCGCTGCGACACTGCTCGTGGCCGCAGGTACGGAAGCCGGTGTGGGTTCCGATGCAACTGGCGCGCTGGCTGGTGCCACGTGCGTCGTGGCGACGGGCTCCGAAGCGGCCAGCGGCGGGGGCGGAGGAACGGGCGCGGCTGTTACAGCAGGCGCTGTCGAGGCTGGGGCCTGGGCGTCGGTTTGCGGTGCCTTGATCAGGATGTAGAACACGGCAGCCGCCACGACGATGAAGGCTAGTACCACTTGGGCCATGGGTGCGGGACTCCAGCAATGAAACGATCAGGCGAGGACGGGCGGCAATTTCGCCATCAACAGGGCGAGCACGTCACGCGGCCTATTCGGCACACTGTACCAAAGCCTGCTCGCCGATTGGAGGATCGTCACCTTGTTTGATTCGGCAGGCAATAAAAAAACCGGCTCCGAAGAGCCGGTTTCCGTCCTGCACCAATGCAGCGTAACGGCGTGAAGCTTAAGCCGCCAGCAGCTGACGCAGCACGAACGGCAGGATGCCGCCGTGCTTGTAGTAGTCCACTTCGATCGGCGTGTCGATGCGCAGCAGCACTTGTGCACGCGTCGTCTCGCCGTTGGCGCGATGGATGACCAGGGTGACGTCCTGTTGCGGCTTGATTTCGCCATCCAGGCCTTCGATGTCGAAGGTCTCGTCGCCCACGATGCCCAGCGACTGTGCCGAGTCGCTGCCCTTGAACTGCAGCGGCAGCACGCCCATGCCCACCAGGTTCGAGCGGTGGATTCGCTCGAAGCTGCGTGCGATCACGGCCTTCACGCCCAGCAACTGCGTGCCCTTGGCGGCCCAGTCGCGCGAGCTGCCCGTGCCGTACTCTTCGCCACCGAACACGACCGTCGGCGTGCCGTCGGCGATGTACTTCATGGCAGCGTCGTAGATCGACATTTGTTCGCCGCTCGGCTGGAACAGCGTTTCGCCACCTTCCACGCGCGAACCGTCGGCCTTGGCCGGGATCATCAGGTTCTTGATGCGCACGTTGGCGAACGTGCCGCGCATCATCACCTCATGGTTGCCGCGGCGCGAGCCATAGCTGTTGAAGTCGGCTTTGAGCACGCCGTTGGCCAGCAGGTACTTGCCGGCGGGCGACGTTTCCTTGATCGAACCGGCCGGGGAGATGTGGTCGGTCGTCACGGAATCGCCGAACACGCCGAGCGCGCGTGCGCCCTTGACCGATGCCGAGGCAGCGGCCGGCGTCATGCCAAAGCCTTCGAAGAACGGCGGCTCGGCGATGTACGTCGACTTCGGCCAGTCGTAGACCTGACCCTTCGTGCCCTTGACGTTGGCCCACAGCTTGGACGGCTTCTTGACCTGTTCGTAGTTCGTGCGGAACGTGTCGGCGTTCATCGCGAACTTCATCAGCTTGGCGATCTCGTCCGAGGTCGGCCAAATGTCGCCCAGATAGACGTCGCGACCCTTCTTGCCCTTGCCGACCGGCTCGGTCATCAGGTCGCGCGTCACGTTGCCAGCGATTGCATAAGCGACCACCAGCGGCGGCGAGGCCAGGAAGTTGGCGCGGATGTTCGGGTGAATGCGCGCTTCAAAGTTGCGGTTGCCCGACAGCACGGCGGCAGCCACGATGTCGTTCTTCACGATGGCTTCGTTCAACTCCGGCGTCAGGTCACCGGCGTTACCGATACACGTCGTGCAACCGTAGGCCGTCACGCCAAAGCCGAGCTTTTCCAGATACGGAAGCAGGCCGGCGGCTTCCAGGTACTTCGTCACCACGCGGCTTCCCGGGGCGAGCGAGGTCTTGATGTGCGGCGCGACCTCCAGGCCGGCTTCGACAGCCTTCTTGGCCAGCAGGCCCGCCGCCAGCAGCACGCTCGGATTCGAGGTGTTCGTGCACGAGGTGATGGCCGCGATCAGCACGTCGCCGCTCTTCACGTCGACGCCGTTGGTGGTCGTGAAGGTCTTGTCGAGGTCTTCCGATTTCTTGTTGAAACCGTTTTCCGCAACCGGCTTGGAGAACAGCGACGAGAACGTCGACTTCACGTTGCCGATTTCGATGCGGTCTTGCGGACGCTTCGGGCCAGCCAGCGACGGGGCCACCGTGCCGAGGTCCAGCGTCAACGTCTTGGTGTAGTCGATTTCGCCGGCCTTCGGCACGCCGAACAGCTTTTGTGCCTTGAAGTAGCTTTCGAACGCGGCGATTTCTTCCTTCGTGCGGCCCGTGCCCTTGAAGTAGTCAATGGTCTTGTCGTCCACCGGGAAGAAGCCCATCGTGGCGCCGTATTCCGGAGCCATGTTGCCGATGGTTGCGCGGTCCGGCAGCGACAGGCTGGCGGTGCCTTCGCCGAAGAACTCGACGAACTTGCCGACGACCTTCTCCTTGCGCAGCATTTCGGTGATCGTGAGAACGAGGTCGGTGGCCGTGCAGCCTTCGCGCAGGCGGCCCTTCAGCTCCACGCCCACGACGTCCGGCGTCAGGAAGTACACCGGCTGGCCCAGCATGCCGGCTTCCGCCTCGATGCCGCCCACGCCCCAGCCCACCACGCCAATACCGTTGATCATGGTGGTGTGGCTGTCGGTGCCGACCAGCGTATCCGGGTAGTACACGCCGTCTTTCTTATGGACGCCGCGTGCCAGGTACTCCAGGTTGACCTGGTGGACGATGCCGAAGCCAGGCTGCACCACGCCAAACGTGTCGAATGCCTGCATGCCCCACTTCATGAACTGGTAGCGCTCGTTGTTGCGCGAGAATTCCAGCTGCATGTTCAGGTCCAGCGCCTTCTTCTCACGGAAGTGGTCAATCTGCACCGAGTGATCCACCACCAGGTCGACCGGCACCAGCGGCTCGATCTTCTTGGGGTTCTTGCCCATGCGCTCGGCCACGTTGCGCATGGCGGCCAGGTCAGCCAGCAGCGGCACACCGGTAAAGTCCTGCAGCACCACGCGGGCTACCACGAACGGGATTTCATCAACGCGCTCGGCGTTGGGCTTCCAGTTGGCCAGTTGCGCAACGTGCTCTTCGGTCACCTTCTTGCCGTCGCAGTTTCGCAGCACGGACTCGAGCACGATGCGGATCGACACCGGCAGGCGCTCGATCGCCACGCCCAGTTCCTTGCCCAGTTGCGGCAGGGAGTGGAACTTACCGGTCTGGCCGCCGTTGATCTTAAATTCCTTGAGTGTTTTTTTCAGATTGTGGGGCATGGCATGACTCCAAGGCTTGAGGATTGCGCGGGGTGCCGGGGCGCCCCTTGCGGATACATCAAATCGACAAAATCAAATCACGTACAAACCGACAAACGCGTTGACCGGCCTGGCTTCTGACCGGTCGGGTAATCCGCCACGACACCGCTGAACGGCTTGCCGCCGCTGATGCGGGCGGTGATGCCATGGGCGATCGCACGCTTCTTGGCGTCGTGGTCATTCGTGGTGAAAGGCTGATCGTCCACGCGGGCAATGGTCATGCGCAGCACATGGGTGCGCTGGCCGCGGGCGACGGAATCTTGTTGATCTTCGATTGCCTTGCGGCCGAAGAGGGGCGTGCCTGGAGCCGTCGTGCCCGTCGTGCCATCTGACAGGACGGTCCCAGACACAAAAGGCCCACGGAGCCCGGCGCATCCGGGCAAGGTCACATCGTCGACGATGGCCTTGCCCAGATTCGTGCGGAGGTTCGCAACTGGTGCGGACATGAGCGGCTCCTGTGGGCCTCTTGTGCGATATCGCGTTACTGCTGGGCCGGTAGCACTGCGCCCGGAGCAGGGGCCGGAGCGGGGGCAGGGCTGTCCGGCGCCATCAGCGGCAGGCCGGCCGGAGCGCGCAGGGCGCCCGCTTGCGTCGGGGCCGGTGCGCCGGCAGCCATTTCGGCGGTCTGGCACTCATCGGCCAGGCGGTGGCCTTCGTTGCGGTCGAACAGCATGGCCTTGGCCGGGATCACCACCAGATCCATCCCGGTCTTCTGGTCGAAGTAACGGTCGGCGCCCGTGCGGGTCATTTGGCGCGGCAGCTGGTAGTTCTTGCCCTTCCAGTACATCGTAATGATCTGATCGCGCGCCATGTCGCCCTTGAGGTACATCTCGTTGCCAAGCTCGCACTTCCATTCGACGCCTTCCGGCTTGACGGCAGCAACAGGCGCGGCCTTCTTGGCGGCATGCTTCTTGGTCCAAGTCTTCTTGGCGGGAGCCTTCTTGGTAGCCGACTTCTCTGGGGCCTGAGCGGCTGCATATTGCGATGCAGCCAGCGAGAGAACGCCAGCACAGGCGCCCACGATGAATTTGTTCATAGGGTTTCCTTCGGTAAGACAGAGTGGGGGAGGCGGCTGCCAGGCCACGAGATGCCACGGCATTTCGCACACCGGCCGGTATTTTGACCGATTTGGACGCCGCGCCCAACGTTCTGTTACATGCTTGCCCGACCGCTCCGCCAAAAGGGGGTGTCGTGCTTGCGCCAGCGCCGTTTTTCGGGTTGTTCCCGGGCAGCTTGCCCCCGCAGGTTTGCCTTCCGTTCTCCTTGTTTGCGTTGGTGTGGATCTTGGCCCGGCTCAACCGCGATTCTGTGCGAAGAGCGCGTCCAACTTGGCTTCGTAGTCGTGGTAACCAATGCTGTCGTATAACTCCATGCGCGTCTGCATGGTGTCGACGACATTTTTTTGCGTGCCATCGCGGCGTATGGCAGCGTAGACGTTTTCCGCGGCCTTGTTCATCGCGCGAAATGCCGACAGCGGATACAGGATCATCGATACGCCTGCGGAGGCCAGCTCATCGCGCGTGAAAAGCGGCGTCTGCCCAAATTCGGTGATGTTTGCCAGCACCGGCACCTTCACCGCGTCGACAAACTTGCGGTACATCGACAGTTCTGTCATTGCCTCAGGAAAGATCGCGTCCGCGCCGGCTTCCACGCAGGCCACGGCACGTTCGAGGGCGCGGTCGAAGCCTTCGACGGCCAGGGCATCGGTGCGCGCCATGACGACAAAGCTGGCGTCGGTGCGGGCATCGACGGCAGCCTTGATGCGATCGACCATCTCGTCCTTCGAGACGATCTCCTTGTTGGGCCGATGGCCGCAGCGCTTGGCGCCGACCTGGTCTTCGATATGCATGGCCGCGGCGCCAAACTTGATGAGCGATTTGGTCGTGCGCGCCACGTTGAATGCCGAAGCGCCAAAGCCCGTGTCGACATCCACCAGGAGCGGTACGTCGCAGACATCGGTGATGCGGCGGACGTCGGTCAAAACGTCGTCCAGGCCCGATATGCCGAGATCCGGCAAGCCCAGCGAGCCCGCTGCCACGCCGCCGCCCGACAGATAGATCGTGCGATAGCCGGCGCGCTTGGCCAGCAGCGCGTGGTTTGCATTGATGGTGCCCACCACCTGCAGTGGCGATTCATCGACCAGCGCCTGGCGGAAGCGCGCTCCTGCGCTGGCTTGGGTGTTTGTCGTCATGGCGAATCTCCTTTCTCTGCACGTCACGCGAAGAAGCGCGCGACGGCGTCGGCCGGCATCTCCACGCCGGTGGTGTGCGCCCGTTGCAGCACGGCCCACCAATAGCGATAGCTTGCGCGGTCATGCAGCCGGCCCTCGTGCTGGATGGGCCCCCAGGAGGCGTCCTGCGCGGCCGCAAGAATGGCGCCCGCGCGTGTCACTTCTTCGTGCGATGGGCGGAATGCGGAAACGATTGGCGCGATCTGGTCCGGATGGATGCTCCACTTGCGCAGATAGCCGAACTCGTTGCGGGCACGGGCGGCATCGGCGCCGGCTCGGTCGGGGTGCTTGATGTCAGTGCTGACGTTGTGCGACGGCACCTTGCCGTGCGCGTGGCAAGCGGCGGAAATCTCGGCAAGGGCGCGGCGGATCAGAGGATGCTCGAACTGCTCTGGCGAGCCCATCGCCGCACCGGGAATCGCGCCGTTGTGCGCCGAGACAAAATCCATCAGGCCGAAGCTCAGGCATTCCACCTGCACCAGCGCGGCGATATCGAACACCTGCGCGAGCGCGCCATGCGTTTCGATCAGCACGTGGATCGGCAGGTGCCTCGCAATGCCGGCCGCCTTGGCGGCTTGGTTGACGCGATCGGTCACACGCGCGACTTCCACGACGTCACGGACCTTTGGCACGGTCACGTAGGCGAGGCGGCGGCCCGCAAGGCCGACAAGGATGTCGACGTCCTGCGTCCATGCGTCGTGGTTCGGATCGTGGATGCGAACGCCAACGCGGTTGAAGCGGTTGTCGTCGCTGTTGATGAGCGCGGCGGCCAATTCGGCATGTGCGCGTTCCTGACCGACGGCGGCGCCGTCTTCGCAGTCAAACGTGATGTCGAAAACGGGGCCAAGGGCTTGTTGCAGGGCGAGCGACTTGCGCATCAGTTTTTCTGCGCCCGCGTAGTGGTCGCAGACCGGCAATTGGGCCGGCAGGGCATCGTCCTGGAACAAAACCTCGGTGGGGTGCACGGGCTGGTATCGGTTCTGCGGCGCTTGTGGCGCCTGTGTCTTGATCGGAGTGCAGGTGTAAAAAAACCGGAGGGGTCGCTGCCGATCCGCTCCGGTTCTTTCTTAGATCATGCGGATTACAGCAGATGCTGCACGCCCGCACGCTCGCCTTCCAGCTCGTCGAGCGTGATCTTGATCTTGCCTTGGCTGTACTCGTCGATTTCCAGGCCTTCGACGATCTTGTACTTGCCGTTTTCGGTGGTGACCGGGAAGCCGAACATCACGTCCTTCGGAATGCCGTATTCGCCGTTCGACGGGATGCCCATCGTGACAATCTTGCCGTTGGTGCCGAGCACCCAGTCACGCACGTGGTCGATGGCGGCGTTGGCAGCCGAAGCAGCCGACGACAGGCCGCGCGCTTCGATGATGGCGGCGCCGCGCTTGCCAACGGTCGGCAGGAACACGTCGTTGTTCCACACCGGGTCGTTGATCATGTCCTTGACGCTCTTGCCGTCGATCGTGGCGTAGCGATAGTCGGCGTACATCGTCGGGCTGTGGTTGCCCCACACGAACAGCTTTTCGATGCTCGAAACCGGCTTGCCGGTCTTGGCGGCGATCTGCGACAGGGCACGGTTGTGGTCCAGGCGCAGCATGGCGGTGAAGTTCTCACGCGGCAGGTCCGGCGCCGACTTCATGGCGATGTAGGCGTTCGTGTTGGCCGGGTTGCCGACCACCAGCACCTTGACGTTGCGCGAAGCAACGGCGTTCAGTGCCTTGCCTTGTGCCGTGAAGATCTGGGCGTTGGCCGACAGCAGGTCCGCACGTTCCATGCCCGGGCCACGGGGGCGGGCGCCCACCAGCAGAGCCACGTCGGCGTCCTTGAATGCGGTCATCGGGTCGGAGTGCGCTTCCATGCCAGCCAGCAGCGGGAATGCGCAGTCTTCGATCTCCATCATCACGCCCTTGAGCGCCTTCTGGGCCTTCTCATCGGGGATTTCCAGCAGTTGCAGGATGACGGGTTGATCCTTGCCCAGCATTTCGCCGGCGGCGATGCGGAACAGCAGGGCGTAACCGATCTGTCCAGCAGCGCCGGTCACTGCGACGCGCATGGGTGCTTTTGCCATGAGAACTCTCCAAACGGTAGTGAAAGCGGATCGCACTGCGCGCGGCGCGCATCCCAGCAGGATGTCGGTGCAGCCTCGCAGGCATTGCCGGCAACGGTCGGCGCCTCGTGGGCGGTCGGCTCAGAAACGGCAAGAGCCTCGCAGTTTACTGCGTCCGCATGACGATGTGGAAACACACTGCAATTGACCTTTGAGCCGTTGTGGCGTGTCGTGGGGGCCGTCGCCCGGAACAGGCGCGAGTGTAGGTCTGGCCTCGCCGGAAAGTCAATGAATCTTCTGTCTTATATAAGACATAAGACATTCTATAAACGGGCTGGACGCCTTTGTCGCTTTTGTGGTGAAATCGGCAGTTATGTCGAGCACACCCAGCCCTCTATCCGCTGCGATGCCGCCCCCGGGCGGCGAAGGCGGCGCATCGCCCGCTTCTTCGGGCGGCGCGGGCGGCTCTCCCACGTTCAGCCCGTTGTATCAGCAGATCAAGACGCTGATCCTGCAAAGCCTGCAGGCCGGCGAATGGAAGCCGGGCGAGATGATCCCCAGTGAGATGGAATTGGCGGCCCGCTACAAGGTCAGCCAGGGTACCGTGCGCAAGGCGATCGACGAACTGGCGGCCGAAAACCTGGTCGCGCGGCGCCAGGGTAAGGGCACCTTCGTTACCACGCATTACGAAGAGGGCGTGCAGTTCCGGTTTTTGCGTCTGATGCCGGAGCAGGGCGAACAGCACTATCCGAGCAGCCGTGTGCTGGAGTGCAAGCGCATGCGCGCCCCGGCCGAGATCGCCCGCCTGCTCGAACTCAAGGCCGGCGACAGCGTCGTGCAGATCCGCCGCATCCTGTTCTTTTCGGGTGAGCCGACCGTGCTGGAAGAAATCTGGCTGCCGGGCGCGAGTTTCAAAGGGCTGACGGCTGAAAAACTGACCGAGTGGAAGGGCCCGATGTACGCCTTTTTCGAGGCGGAGTTCGGTGTGCGCATGTTGCGTGCCACCGAGCGCATCCGTGCAGTGGCGGCTGACGCGACCACGGCTGAATTGCTCTCGGTGGCGGCTCAATCGCCGTTGCTGTCGGTGGAGCGCGTGTCGCATACGTTCGGCGACAAACCGGTGGAGATACGTCGTGGCCTGTACGTCACGACGCGGCACTTTTACCAGAACGAATTGAATTGACGACGCGCTGCCAGGCCCGATTCGGGCGGCCCGTTGCGACTGAGACTGGGTCTGGGTTTGTGCGTCGCGCAACAGCGTATTGCGCGGCATGAAGGCAGTGTAGAGAGGACAATCGGCCCCCGTATCACGCCACTGGCAGGCGAGGGCAGGAAGCACAAAAGTGGAGCGCGTCGCATGGAATTAATGGTGCGCTGCGCAACAAAAGCGCGCTAAAATCTCGCGGATTTGTGCAAAGCTGTTTTGTTTGTTGATTAGCCAATTGGGGTCTGACCATGGCAGAAGCCATCAAGAAAGCCAGGCCGGTATACAGGAACATCGGTTTGGGCGACATCGCCCGTTACCGGTTGCCCTGGGCCGGTAAGGTGTCCATCTTGCACCGTGCCAGCGGTGCGTTGATGTTCCTTCTTCTTCCGTTCGTGCTGTACTTGTTCGAGCAAAGTCTCACGTCGGAAATCAGTTTCGCCAAGTTCTCGGCGCTTCTGTCCAACGGTTTTGCCAAGGTTGTCGTCCTTGCCCTCATCTGGGCATATCTGCACCACTTCTGCGCCGGCATCCGTTACCTGATCCTCGATCTGCATATCGGCATCGACAAGGCCTCGGCCTCCAAGTCGGCTGTGAGCGTGCTGATCGTCAGCCTGCTGCTGACCGTCGTGTTCG